>NZ_CP155074.1:1507058-1814117 GCF_039621805.1 Paraburkholderia sp. PREW-6R
GTCCACCACGTCCTTGTCGGCAATCGCGTCCAGACGCTCGCGCGCTGCCGCTACCGCGCGGCCGAGCAGCGCGTCGTTCGGATAGTCGCCGCCGCGGCTCACCGCCGTCCTGTAATAGGCGCGCGCATCCGGCAACGCGCCGAGCTTCAGTTGCACATCACCCTGATGCACGAGCGCCATCACCATGCGAGCCCGCGCGGAACGGGTTGCTTTCGGCGAATTCTCCTCGGCAGCCTGCATGGCGGTGGCCTCGGCGAGCGCCGCTTCCATGGCGACCAGCGTTTGCGCCTGGCGGATCTGCCCGGCTTCGAGCGCGGCGACACCGAGCGCCGCACAGGACGCATTGGTGCGGCACGGCACGTCACGCCCGGCCAGCAGGTTGCGTCGATACAGTTCGGAGCGCGAATCGGTGCGCGGCTGACTCTGAGCAAGCGCTATGCCGGGGGCGAGCAATTCCGAAGCGACAACGGCGAGCCCCCCGAGCGCAACCGAAGCGGTCGTGGCAACGGTGGCGGCAGTAGCAACGGCTGCAATGGTAGCGGCGACGGCGGTCTGCAAAGTCATGAGCGAAAGAAGTGAGGGGCTACCATGTCGATAAATACGTTCGCACGACGCGATCTGGATGCACGCGCTTCAAACGCAATGCCTATGTGCGTGCCCGAAAGACCCAGCGGCGCGCATCTGGCCGTGATGCTGACAGACATTTGCCGGCTGGGCGAACCACTACGTTAAAACGCATCAGCGCGGCTGACACGTCAACTAAAGCGAGCGGAAAGTTCGAGCAACGCGGCACGGAGTGCCGCCTCGCCTATTCGACCGCCTGGGCGCCGAACTTCTTCCGGTACGCGCCCGGACTGGTCAACGCAATGCGCCGGAAATGACGCCGCAGCGATTCCTCGGAGCCAAAACCGGCCAGTTCGGCGACGCGGGCCATCGGCAACGGCGTGGGCGCTTCGAGCAGCTCCCGCGCAATCGCCACACGTTCACGCACGAGCCATGCGTACGGCGCCATCCCGGTCGCGTCGTGAAACTGCCGCTGCAACGTACGCGGGCTCATCGTCGCACGCTGCGCGAGCGAGTCGAGCGTATGCGGCAAGCCTGGATGAGTGCGCACGAAGTCCATCAGGCGGGCGATCCGCCCGCTGTCGTCCTGCGGCATGGGGCGAGGCACGAACTGCGCCTGGCCGCCTTCGCGATGCGGCGGCACCACGAGCCGTTGCGCGACGCGATTCGCGACCGCGCCGCCATGATCGCGGCGCACGAGATGCAGCAGCATGTCCAGCCCCGCCGCCGATCCGGCCGAGGTGATGATCTGTCCTTCGTCGACGTACAGCGCGTCGGGCTGCACCGTGAGTGGCGGATACCGCTCCTGCAACTTCGCCGCGTAACGCCAGTGCGTCGTGACGGTCTTGCCGTCGAGCACGCCGGCGGCCGCGAGCACGAACACGCCCGAGCAGATCGAACAGAGCCGTGCTCCACGTTCGTAGGCGGCGCGGATTTTCTTCAGCAGCGCGGCGGGCGGCAGTTCGTCGGCATCACGCCAGCCGGGGATGACGATTGTGTCGGCCCGGTCGAGCAGCCTGAGCGTATGAGGCGCGGACACGGTGATGCCGCCCGCGGCGCGGATCGGCCCCGGCTCGCTCGCGCAGACCGCGAAGCGATACCAGTCCACCTCGAGTTCGGGGCGCTCGAGCGCGAACAGTTCGGTCACGCAGCCGAATTCGAAAGTGCAGAGCCGGTCATAGGCCAGCGCGACGACGAGATGATTGAGCATGGCGTGATGTTACCGGAGATTGACGATTACGCCACTTACCCCGTGCATCGTGTGTCGCCACAATGAAGTCTGAACTGCAGCCCGCGAGCCAGCCAGACAGGCAGCCGTCCTTATGACCTTTTCCTGGATTTCCTCATGCCGACCCTGAACGCCGTCACCACCATTCCTGCCGCCGACAGCGCCGCCGCACTCGCTCATTTCGCGGCGTCGTTCGGATTCGAGACGGATTGCGCCGACGTCGCCGCCGCCCTGGCGAGCGATACGCCCGGCTTCGTGCTGCTCGACGTGCGCAGCCCGGCGCTGTTTGCGCAAGGCCATGTGCCGGGCGCGGTCAATCTGCCGCACGGCAAGATCGTCGCGTCCAGGCTTGCGGACTATCCGCTGGAAACGCTGTTCGTCACCTATTGCGCCGGTCCACATTGCAATGGCGCGGCGCGCGGCGCACTGCGGCTCGCGCAATTGGGGCGGCCCGTCAAACTGATGATCGGCGGCGTGACCGGGTGGCAGGATGAGGGTTTTACACTTGTTCGCGCGGAACCGGCCGGTCACTGATTCCGAGTCAATGAACAGCATATGTAGAATCAATTAAACAAACGCGCTGCCATGTCGATATAAAGTTCAGCCGCTCATCCCGTTAGCGGTTGGAACTCACATGCAAAGCTCATACAACATCTGGCTCGTCGGCATCTCGTTTGCCGTGGCCACGCTTGCATCGTACACAGCGCTGGATCTCACCGGCCGCATCTCTTTGCAGATGTCGGCCCGGCTGCGCCATGCATGGAGACTGTGCGGTGCGGCGGCGCTCGGCGTCGGCGTCTGGTCGATGCACTTCATCGCGATGCTGGCGTTCTCGCTGCCGATTCCGCTCGGCTATGACTTTGCGCTGACGTCCCTTTCGCTCGGTCTCGCGATCGGCGCTTCGTACCTCGCGCTGTATCTGACCACCCGTGCGCGGCTCACGCCGGCGCGGCTCCTCGGTGGCGGCGCGATCATGGGCATCGGCATCGCCGGCATGCATTACACCGGCATGGCCGCGCTGCGGATGAAGCCGGGCATCCACTATCAGCCGGCGTGGTTCGTGGGGTCGATCGCGATCGCAATGGGCGCGTCGAGCGCCGCGTTGTGGATGGCGCGGGCGCTGAGCAACGACGACGAGCGCCATGTCGTGCGCAAGCGCCTCCTCGCCGCGCTCGTGATGGGCGTCGCGATCAGCGGCATGCACTATTCCGGCATGGCGGCTGCAGATTTCCTGCCTGGCGCGATATGTGGCGCGGCGAGAGGGGTGAACGCGACGTGGCTCGCCACCACCGTGATCCTGTTCACGTTCGCCATCCTGGCCGCCACGCTGATGGTGTCGCGTTTCGATGCGCGCACGAGCTTCCTCGTGGGCGCGGTGTCGAAACTGAACGGCCAGATCGTGCGGCTTGCCACGCTCGATACGCTCACCGGCCTGCCGAATCGCAGCACCCTGACCGACCGCATCGAACGCGCGCTGCAGAATTCGCGGCGTCAGCGCTCGGGCTTCGCGATCCTCTTCATGGATCTGGACGGCTTCAAGACCATCAACGATTCGCTCGGCCACTCGGTCGGCGACGAAGTGCTGTCCGCGTTCGCCCAGCGCCTTCTGCTCTGCGTGCGTTCGACCGACACGGTGGCGCGGCTGGGCGGCGACGAATTCGTGGTGCTGGCCGAAAGCCTTTCTTCGCGGGAAGACGCGAGTGCGCTGGCCGAAAGCGTACTCGACCGGATGCGCCGCGGAATGTGGAGCGATTCGCAGCCGCTGCAGGTCATGCCGAGCATCGGCATTGCACTTTATCCGGAGGATGGCGACACGGTCGACACGCTGCTCAAGCACGCGGACGCCGCCATGTACGAAGCGAAGCGCGCGGGGCGCAGCACCTATCGTTTCTTCGAGCGCAGCATGAACGAGGCCGCCACGCGCACGCTGAAAATCCAGCACGCACTGCATGACGCACTCGGCGCGGGTTATTTTTCGCTGCACTTCCAGCCGAAGTTTCATGGCAATGGCGACGCGCTGGCAGGCGCGGAAGCGCTGATCCGGCTGAACCACCCGCAACTCGGCACGCTCGCGCCGCTCGAATTCATTCCTATTGCCGAGCGCTCGGGGCAGATCGTGCAGATCGGTTACTGGGTCCTTCGCGAGGCCTGCCGGCAAATCCGTCGTTGGATCGATCAAGGCTTGCCGCCGCTGAAGGTGGCGATCAACCTGTCGCCGCGCCAGTTATTGCAGCCGAGCCTCGTGTCGACCATGCTCGAAATCGTCACGGCCGAAGGCGTGCGCTGCGAGCAGATCATGTTCGAGATCACGGAATCCGTCGCCATGCAGGACGCGCCGAAGACCATCGAAATGATCCGGGAATTCCAGGCGAGCGGCTTCGAAATTGCCATCGACGATTTCGGCACCGGTTATTCGAGCCTCGCCTATCTGCAGCGCTTTCGCGTGAAGCAGTTGAAGATCGACCGCTTCTTCACGAATGGACTCGACGAACACGGCGCCGAAGGCAGCGCGATCGTGTCGGCGATCATCGCGCTTGCTCATTCGCTCGAAATGGACGTGGTGGCCGAGGGCGTCGAAACCGAAACGCAACTGGACATGCTCAAGGCCATGATGTGTGACGAGATGCAAGGTTTTCTGCTCGGCAAGCCGCTCAGCGCCGACGACTTCAGCGAATTGCTGAGGGAAAGAATGGCAACGGCGTAACCGGGTCCGGCCATGCCGGGCACCACGAGACGGCGCGCCGGATCGCACTGCCTCCGGCCGCCGTGCGTTAGCCGGCTTGCCGGGTGGACGCCGTCGCATCTTCCACAGCGGAACGAAGCGGCGCTTCCGCATGCGGCGACTCGCGCCGCGTCAGCTTGCCATCCACCGATGCGCCGCAATCCATCCGCAACTGCTGGTAGTAGATGTTCCCCGTCACGTGCGCATTGATCTGCAGTTCAACGAAGTGGTCGGCGATCACATCGCCGACGATCGTGCCGTTGACCACCACGTCGTAGCCGTGAACGTTGCCTTCGATCGAGCCGCGGTCGCTCAGCACGAGCAGCGTCTGACCGCCCGGCTGACCACTCACGTTGCCCTGCACGTGACCGTCGAGGCGCAGGCCGTCGCTGAATTGCAGATCACCGACGATTCGCACGTCATGCGCGATCAGTGTCGCGAGCTTGGTCTGCTGGATGCCCGGGGACTTTTTCTTGCTGAACATAATGGTCTCTGAAATAGGAAAGACGTTCGTCGCAGGGATTTTCATTGCGGCGAACCGCGACGAGGCCGCGCCGGTAAGCATGTTGTTCGGGTGTCTGCCCGGGATAGGTCCGCCTACCGGCGGACTGACGCCGCATTGCTTTGACCGCGCAGGAACTGCAGTTGCGCATTGAGCCGCGCGACCTCGGCGTTCGCGCTGTCCGCCGTCTTCTGCACGGCTGCGCGCGCCGCCGACTCCTGCGCGAGCGCCAGTTTTGTACGAACCAGTTCGGTCTGCTTCGCATCCTCGTCGACGGGCGCGACGGCACAGGGCAAAGGTGCGTCCCCGTTATTCAGACGCCACGCCGTGAGTGCCGCCGCGCCGGCGCCTGCGCTGAGCAGGCAGACGATTGCCCACGCGATCACGCGGTAAGCGAGCGGGCGCGCGGGACGCAGCGTGTACGTGCGGTGCGTCAGTGCAGTGGCGTCGCGCGTAGCGTGCCGTTCAGCCATGAGGAGGCGGCGCAAACAGCGCGAGGTAAGCAGCGGGATTGACGGGCGCGCCGTTGACCAGCACTTCGAAATGCAGATGCGGACCAGTCGAACGCCCGGTCGAACCGACATCGGCGATATGTTGGCGAGGCAGCACCAGATCGCCAACATGAACCACGATGCGCGACGCGTGGCCGTAGCGCGTGATCAGGCCATTGCCGTGATCGATCTCGACGGCGTTGCCATATCCGGATTTCTCGCCGGCGAACACCACGCGGCCGCCGGCTGCGGCGAGTATCGGCGTCCCCGTTTGAGCGACCAGATCGAGACCCGGATGGAAGCTCAACCGATGCGTGAACGGATCGATCCGGTTGCCGAACGGCGAGCCGAAGCGCGCGCCGTCGGCCGGCATGCGACCGGGGAACGCGGTGTACGCCATCGCGTGTTCGGCGGTTTGCTGTTCGAGCGCGGAGAGCGTCGCCGACAGGCAGTCCAGCTGTTCGCGCGTGTGTGCCTCGTCGGCGCGAGGGGGCGAAGCGGCCGCGTTATCCGCACAACGGCGCGGCGGCAGCGACGGACCGCCCTCGCCTTCGCTGTCGCCGGGATCGGCTTCGGACGCACCGCCCGGCGCAGCCTGAAGCGCCGGTGCATGGGGCGCACGCCGCGGCGTATTCAGGCGCGCTTCGAAGTCCTGCAGTGCGCCGACCTGTGCGGCCAGACGTTCGATACGCGGCTCGATCTGCGAGACGGACGCGTTCAGTTTGCCGAGTTGATCGATCGCGTAGTCGTGCTCGACGCGGTTCACAGCCTGCCCGTTGTTACTGACCGGCGCCGGCAGATGCCTGCCGATCACGACACCCGCCGCCAGCGAGAGAACCGCCGCGCCGCCTGCCGCGCCGGCTGCGAGACTCCACGCGGTACGGCGCGTGACGAAGCCGACCGAGCCGCTGGAAAGGCGATTGCCGGCGCGAAAGACGAAGGTCATCGGTGGCTCCCCGTTTGCAACGTGCACGGAGCGCGCGATGGGTGAGACACGCGAGACAGGTGCGTGATGGATGCCAGAGCGGCGGAGAGGACTGACTGCATACGACAGATCCGCCGATACAGGCTGGCGGCGATCATCAACAAAGGGCATTGATTATCACCCGTCGCTACGAAGTGCCATCTCAAATACAAGGCGCGGTTTCGCGGGTGACATCGCGTGGCGTGTGATGGGCTAGCACGTGCGATCGCATAGCGCGGTATGCGTGAGCACAATCCGTCTGCGCGAGCCGCCCGGCGAGCGAGCCTGCGGATGGAATGCTCCGTTCGCTCAGCTCAAATGCCCCGCGCGAGACGAATCCTTTCCAAAATGACTTGACTTTCGGTCCCAAAAAACTAATATACGCACCGCGTACATTTCCCGCGATTCATTTTCCAGAAGGTGTCTCCATGAGCGTTCCGCAGCAAGCCTTCCTACGCGATGCGATGCGTCGCCTGAACATGACCCGCGACACGTTCGCGAGCCGCATTGGCGTATCGCGGCGGGCGCTCGACACGTGGCTTCTGCCCGACGATTCGCAGGAATCGCGCGCCATGCCGGAGATCGTGGAGCGCTTCGTGTCGGAGATCGTCGTGCAGGGCGAGTCGGCGCAAACCTATACGCAGAGCGTAGACTCTCACTCTCTGGCCAGCCAGATGCTGTTCGAGGGCAAACCGCAGTTGCTGTCGGTCGATCAGTTCTCCCGGGAGTCGGTGGAAGCGCTCTTTCGCGTGGCGGACATCATGCAGCCCATCGCGCGCCGCCGGAAAATCTCCCGCGTGCTGGAAGGCGCGGTGCTCGGCAATCTGTTCTTCGAGGCCAGCACGCGCACGCGCGTGAGCTTCGGCGCGGCGTTCTGCCGGCTGGGCGGCTCGGTGTGCGACACAACCGGCTTCACGTTCTCGTCGATGGCGAAAGGCGAATCGATCTACGACACCAGCCGCGTGATGAGCGGCTATGTCGATGCGCTCGTGATCCGCCATCCGGAGCAGGGGTCGGTGGCCGAATTCGCGCGCGCGACCAACGTGCCGGTCATCAACGGCGGCGACGGTCCCGGCGAGCATCCGAGCCAGGCACTGCTCGATCTGTACACGATCCAGCGTGAGTTCTCGCGCCTCGGCAAGATCGTCGACGGCGCGCATATTGCGCTCGTCGGCGACCTCAAGTACGGGCGCACGGTCCATTCGCTCGTCAAATTGCTGGCGCTGTATCGCGGCATCAAGTTCACGCTGATTTCGCCGCCCATGCTCGACATGCCGGCTTATATCATCGAGCAGATTTCGCGCAACGGGCACGTGATCGAGCAGACGAACGATCTGGCGAGCGGCCTGCGCGGCGCCGACGTGGTGTACGCCACGCGCATCCAGAAAGAGCGCTTCACCGACGAGTCGTTCGAAGGCTATACGCCGGACTTCCAGATCAATCAGGCGCTCGTGGACAGCGTATGCGGCGCGGACACGTTGATCATGCATCCGTTGCCGCGCGACAGCCGGCCGGGCGCGAACGATCTGAGCGTGGATCTGAATCACGATTCGCGGCTTGCCATTTTTCGCCAGACCGACAACGGCATTCCGGTGCGAATGGCGATTTTCGCGGTATTGCTGGGCGTGGAAAAACTGGTTCAACATTCGATGCGCGACGCCGCGTGGCGACCGCCCGCCTATCTCGGCCCGGACGACGCCGTGTTTCATGGCATCGACTGAAATCAGCAGTGCAGAAAGCGGCGAGGCTCAGCCTGCGGCGCCGCCTGAGCCGATCGTGGCGCTGACCGCGTAGTGTCTGAACGCGCCAGCGAAGAACAGCACCTGATACCGCACCGCGTTCGACCAGTACGCCCACGTATGGCCGCCCGGACGCTCCGCGTAATCATGCGGCACGCCGAGTTCGACGAGCCTTTCGTGCAGCGTGCGATTCGATCCGACGAGCGAGTCGTCCACACCGCAATCGATCGTCAACGCGATATGCGCATCGCCGAAGCTCCTCGCGTTTGCGACGATCGCCTCGTTGTTCCAGAAATCCGCATGACGGGTCGGGTCGCCGAACACGTCGTCGATGCCCGGTTCATCTTCGCAGCCGCGCGGGTCCACCGCGCCGCTGATACTGCCCGCCGCGCCGAACTCGTCGGGCCGGTCCAGTGCAATATGCAATGCGCCGAATCCACCCATGCTCAGGCCCGTGATCGCGCGCGCCTGCCGCGCCGCGATCGTGCGGAAATGCGCGTCCACATAACGCACGACTTCGGTGCCGACATAGGTTTCGTAGAGGCTGCGGGGATCGACCGGACTGTCGATATACCAGCTTTCATGGCCGCCGTCGGGCATCACGAGGATCATGTGATAGCGGTCCGCCAGCTTGCCAATAGGCGAATTCGAGGTCCAGTCGGTATAGTCGCCGCCCGACCCGTGCAGCAGATAGACGACCGGGAAACGCTTGTCCGCCGGACCGCCCACATACACATCGGGCAGCACGACCGTCGCCTCGAACGACTTGTGCATCGCCATGCTGGGAATGGTGACCACGCGCGTCTGGTAAGCCCAAGCGGGCGCGGCGGTGAGAAGCGTCAGAATGAGCCAGAACGCACGCGCCAGATTCATAGTGTCGCTCTCCCCTTTCCGTGGCTGAAGCAAACCGCGTCGCACCCGGCGGCAAATTTCAGCGAACGACTCTAGCAACAGGGACTTACAACCATATTTCAGCCCAGCATACGATCCGTCAGGCTGTTAAGGCCGACGCTCGCCCGTTCCATGTGAGCCGCAAAACTGGTCTACGTCGCGACCCGTGCGGCCGCTCATGCATGCTGGCCGGCACCGCCGATCGCATCCAGCTTCGCGCGCACTTCCGCGCTCAGATCGAGATGCGCCGCCTGCAGGTTCTCGCGCAGATGCTGGACCGACGACGTGCCAGGAATCAGCAGCACATTCGGTGCGCGATGCAAAAGCCAGTTGAGCGCAAGCTGCATGGGTGTCGCGTTGACGGACTGCGCAAGCTCGGAGAGCTCCGACGACTGGATCGGCGTAAAGCCGCCCAGCGGAAAAAACGGCACATAAGCAATGCCTTGCGCGGCGAGGTTGTCGATCAACCCATCGTCATGCCGATGCACGAGGTTGTAGTGGTTCTGCACGCAGACAATCTTTGCGATCCGCTGCGCTTCTTCGATTTGCGTGGGTGTGACATTGCTCAGGCCGATATGGCGAATCAGGCCGCGTTGCTGGAGTTTGGCAAGCACGGTGATTTCCTTTTCGATCGACCCTTCGGACGGCGCATGAATGTCGCCCATGATCCGCATATTGACGATTTCCAGCACATCCAGACCGAGATTGCGCAGGTTGTCGTGAACGCCGCGCTTCAGATCCTCCGGTGAAATTGCCGGCAACCAGCCGCCCTGACTGTCACGCACCGCGCCGAGTTTGGTCACGAGCACGAGATCGTCCGGATAAGGATGCAGCGCTTCGCGGATCAGCTGATTGGTGACGTGCGGGCCGTAGAAGTCGCTGGTATCGATGTGATTGACGCCCGCCGCGACTGCTTCGCGCAGCACGGCGAGTGCTGCGTCGTGGTCCTTCGGCGGCCCGAACACGCTTGGGCCCGCCAGCTGCATTGCGCCATAACCCATGCGCCGAACCGTGCGTCCGGCCAGCTCGAATGTGTCGGAATAAGTGGCATTTGCCATCACGCTCTCCTTGATAAGTGGCTGACGCCGAGTATGGACCGGATTGCGGTGTTCAATAAACAGGGCTAACGTGCACGGGTTGTTCAATCTTTTGCACAAAGACCTGATGGAACTCAACGATCTTGCTGCCTTCGTTTCTGTTGCGCGTGCCGGCGGCTTTCGGGACGCCGCGCGCGTGAGCGGCGTGTCCGCGTCGAGCCTGAGCATCGCCGTACGGCGGCTCGAAACCAGGCTCGGCCTGCGGCTGCTCAACCGCACGACGCGCAGCGTCGCGCCGACCGAGGCGGGGATGCGTCTGCTCGAAAAGTTGACGCCGTTATTCAGCGAGATGGAAGCCGCGCTGGACGTGCTCAACGGCTTTCGGGACAAACCCAGCGGCACGCTGAAGCTGAACGTGCCCTCGAGCGCCGCGCGCATCGTGTTGCCGGGCATCATTGCGCCGTTCCTGAAAACTTACCCGGATATTCGGGTGGAAGTGGTGGTGGAGGATGGTTTCGTCGACGTACTGTCGGTTGGGTGCGACGCGGGGATTCGCTACGACGAGCGGCTCGAGCAGGACATGATCGCGATACCGGTCGGCCCGCGCATTCAACGCTTCGCAACAGCCGCGGCGCCCGCTTATCTCGACGCGCATGGGCGCCCGGACCATCCGCGCGAGTTACTCGATCATGCTTGCCTGCGCGGCCAGTTCTCAGGCGGCGCCATGCCGACGTGGTTCTTCGAGCGCGACGGCGAAGTGCTTGCGTTAAATCCTGCGGGCCCGTTACTGGTTCGGCCAGGCGCTGCGATCGATCTTGCCGTCAGCGCGGCGGTGGCGGGCGTCGGCGTCGTCCATCTGTTCGAAGACATGCTGCGCGTGCATCTCGACAGCGGCGCGCTCGAACCGATTCTCGTGCCGTGGTGGCAGACATTTTCGGGTCCATTTCTCTATTACCCTGGGCGGCGGCATTTACCCGCGCCGTTGCGTGCCTTTGTCGATTTCTTGAAGGAAAGCAATTCGGCCAGTGAGTCCAAAAGTTCTCTCTTCAATTAGTTGCGGATACAACTTGGTAATAAATACGGCCTTCCGGAGAACGCTTCTCTTTTTGCTATGCAGGCTCTCCGCTAATGGCCGTTGTTGAGGCAGAATAGCGTCGCTGTCAGCTTGATCAGGGTTCGTCCTAAGTTTCACATCACACAGGCAGGTGTTGCGCAAACGTTTGGTGTGATGCAAGATGAAACGCAAGCGCAGGCCGATCTTTCATTGGCTTTGCAGTAAATTCTTCCCAGTCGCTTCCGCGTTTTTCCTCTCCGCTTTCCCCGCTCTGAAATAAGCACTTTTCTCTCTATCAAGGGGGAGCAAAGCTGCGACGTCTTTCGGCAATTCCAATAAAAACTTTAGCCCGAATTGAGCCATGTTTCGGGTCGTATTTAAGTAAATTCTTTTTGCCCTTTCTGGCTACGATTGGCCTCACTTCCCTGGATGTCGTGCAATCGCATCATCGAAGAGGAAGCCTTCAACATGGAAAAGGGGTTAATCAAATGCGTCAACTGATGAAGCGCTTTGCAAAGGACGAACGTGGCGTCAGCGCCATTGAGTATGCAATTCTCGCGGCATTGATCGTCGGTGCGGTAACGGCCGGCGCAATCACGATGAAGGGCAACATCACCACGCTGTTCGCCACGAGCAACACAAAGATCACGAGCGCAAACACTGCTGCTGCCCGGTAAGTGTGAGCACGGCGGTGCTGTTGCATCGCACCGCCGCCACTTGAGTCCAATTCGTGTCCACTCTCATCCGTCTTCTCGCCAGCGTCGCGCTCTGCGCGCTCGCGGCTCATGACATCCGCCATCGCCGGCTGCCGACGCGGCTCGTCGCCGTGGTGGGCGCGCTTTATTTCGTCGACGCGTTAATCGCGGGCGACTCGCTTCACCTCATTCTTTCGCATGGCGCGGTCGCACTCGCCGTGTTCGCCATCGGCTTCGTGCTGTTCGCGCTGCGCTGGATCGGCGGCGGCGACGTCAAGCTGGCCGCTGCGATTTTTGTGTGGACCGGCACTGCGCTCGCGTGGCCCGTCCTGCTGCTGATTTCTGTTGCAGGCCTGCCGCTGGCCGCCTGCAGCCTCGTCGCAACCCGCCTTACTCGCCGACGCGAGCGCGCCAACGCGGCAGCTTTCGCCGCTTCGGCCGCCGTGGGCACTGCCGCTGCCACCGACCGGCAACCACTCAGGCCGCGCAGCGCCGGCGACAAACTCGCCTACTGGCTCTCCGCAAAGCGCGGCGTGCCATATGGCGTTGCACTTGCGTTGGGCGGTACCGCTGGTTTGTGGTTGCCCGTGATTTTCCGTTTGCCTCGTTTCTAAGCTTCCAGCCCCGGCCGCCGTCATGTCCAATACATTCAAACTCCTGTTGCTGGTCGTGGCTGCAGGCATTTTTGCGGTTCTTGCCCGCACGCTGTTTCTGAACGCGTCGAGCAACACGCCCGCGCCGGTCGAGTCGAGCAAGATGATTCGCGTCGCGGGCGCGGATCTGCCCGAAGGCCTGTTGCTGCGTGACAGCGATTTCGGCTGGCGCAGCGTCGAGAACGGCGATGTGCCGAGCGGCGCGATCGTCAAGGGGGCGGAGGGCACGGAACTGAAAGGCGCACTGTTGCGCCATCCCATTACGAAAGGCACGGTGATCGTGAGCGCGGACGTGATTCCCGCGAATGACCCGGGTTTCCTCGCCGCAACGCTGAAACCGGACATGCGCGCCGTCTCCGTGGCAATCGACGACGTGTCGGGCAACGCCGGTCTGATCCAGCCAGGCGATTACGTCGATCTGTTGATGACCCAGCAACTGGATCGGCAGGACGCGTCGCGCGATATGTCGATCACGAGCGAAACCGTCGCCCAGCGGGTGCGCGTGCTCGCGGTGGGGTCGCAATTCCAGCGCCCCAAGGGCAACACCTCCGATGTGGATTCGCACGGCACCGCGCGCACCGTCACGCTCGAAGTCACGCCGCACCGCGCCGAAGTGATCGCCGTGGCCGCCAAACTCGGCAGCCTCTCGCTCGCGCTGCGCAGTTTTGCGCGCACGGCGGTGGTGAACGCGGCCAGCGATGCGATCGAAGACGCGCCGCCGCCGGTGTACGCCGGTGACATCACGCACGCCGCGCGCGTACAGCGCGCGAGCGCACCCGCGACGCAACCCGAGGCCGTACGCGCCGTGCCAGTCGATGCTCCGGTGCAGGTGTTCCGCGGTTCGGACAAGAGCGCGGTCGGCAGCGAGTCGGGCGGTGCGTGGAGTTCGGGCACGCCGCCGCTGCCGCCCATTCCGTCCGGCATGGCGCTGCCCGGCGCCGTCAAGCAGACACCGTCCGGGCAGCCGGCGAAGAGTAACAGCGGCAATGGCGGCAATGGCGGCGGCATCAAGCCCATCGCGCAACAGTTTGTCGACGGCGTTCCGGTGGCGCAATGAGCCCCATCATGATTGCACGTCGCTTCGAATCGAATGCTTCACCGGAACTACCTGTCATGTCTGTTTCGCACAAGTCGCTCTGCGCCGCCGTTCTGCTGTCGTTCACTGCGTCGCTCGCGTGCGCGGCAGGCCACGCGGCTGTCCTCGAAGCGCCCCATTCGCCGGCTCGCACGCCGATCGTCGCGCACGCCGCTGCGTCATCGCAGCAGTCCGCGGCCGCAGGCAACGAAGCGCAACTGACCGTGGCTGCCGGGAAAGGTGAGATGGTCCGCCTGACGGAGCCCGCCACTGCCGTGTTCGTGGCCGATCCCGAAATCGCCGACGTGAACGTGCCGAATCCGCGCGCGGTGTTCGTGCTCGGCAAGAAAGCCGGCACGACGACGCTGTATGTACTCGGCGCCAACAACAAGCAGGTGTTGCGGCAGACCATCGTGGTGAGCCAGGACGTGACCACGCTCGATTCGATCCTGCGCGCCCGCTTCCCTGCCCTGCATCTGCAACTGATCAGCGCGCCAGGCTCGCTGATGATTTCCGGTGACGTGGACAACGCCGCCGAAGCCGACGCGATCGTCCAGACGCTCACACCGTATCTGAAAGAAAAGGAACAGCTGATCAACCGGCTGTCAATTCCGCGTCCGCTGCAGGTTCAGTTGCGCGTGCGGATCACGGAGATCGATCGCAACGTCACGCAGCAGCTCGGCATCAACTGGAACACGATCAGCAACTTTGCCGGCAACTTTTCGACCGGCGTGTTCAGCGGCCGCCAGATCCTGAACCTGAACACCACGCCGACCACGATCAACCTGCCGAGCAACAACAACTTTTCGTTCCTCGGCGGTTTCAGCACGGGGCATAGCTCGATCCAGGCGCTGATCGACGCGCTGAACCAGGAGGGCCTCATCTCCGTGCTGGCGGAGCCGAATCTGGTCGCGCTCTCGGGCCAGACCGCGAGCTTTCTCGCAGGCGGCGAGTTTCCGATTCCGATCCAGCAGCAGGACAACGCAATCACGGTCGAATTCAAGCAGTTCGGCGTGAAGCTCGATTTCACGCCCACCGTGCTGGCCGATAACCATATCAGCCTGAAAGTGCGGCCCGAAGTCAGCCAGCTCGATTCGACCGCGAGCATCACGACCGGCGGCATTACGATTCCGGGGCTGTCGGTGCGCCGCCTCGATACCACCGTCGAGTTGTCCAGCGGGCAGAGCTTCGCGATTGGCGGCCTGTTGCAGGCCAACACCAACGACGTGATCTCGCAGGTGCCCGGACTCGGTTCGCTGCCGGTGCTCGGCAAACTGTTCACGTCGACGAACTATCAGAACAACAAGACCGAACTGGTCGTCATCGTGACCCCGTACATCGTGCAGCCGGTCGATCCGGGCCGGCTGCGCACGCCGACGGATTCGATGGCGGTGCTCAGCCCGAGCAGCGACGTCGAGTACACCTATCAGAAGAAGATCGGACTGGATCCGCTGTCCGCTCACACGCCTCGCCTCGTCGGCGCGGCCGGCTTCATTTACTGAGCCCGCACCATGAATGCCACTCGCTCACTGATCTGCGCCGCGCTCGGCGTGGCCGCCTGCACGCTGCTCGGCGGCTGCTTCACCAAGCCGTCGATCGGCATGCCGGACGCGTCCACGCTGTCGTATGACGGCCACTCGGTCATCGGTCCGGACTGCGCCGAACTGGAACGCAAGTCGCTCGTCTCGAACGCGGGTTTTCGCCGTCCGAGCATCGCGTTCGGCTGCGCGACCTATAGCAACCTGGCCGCACAGATCGCGCGCCCGGCCGACATCGTGACGCCGCTGCCGCTCGGCCCCGCGGACGGCGCGGTCGCCGCCGCCGGCGTGCGCCGCTACCAGACGGACCAGGTTACGCCGCTCGACGCGACCACCACGCGTCAACAGGAAAAGCCGTGATGACCCCGATCCTTCGCAGGAACGCAATATGAGTCTCATCAGCCTGATCAAACCCGGCGCCGCGCAAGCCACCAAGTCGTGCGAATTTCTCGCCTTCGTGGCCGATCGCGACAGCGAAGGCGCGGTCCGCCGCTACGTGCTCGACCACATGCTGCCGCATGCGCACGTGGCAGTGGGCGACATCGACGCGGCAATCGAATTTCTCAAAAGCGCCGAACGCTCGCCGTCGCGGCTGCTCGTGGACATCACGGGCTCGTCGATGCCCGTGTCCGATCTCGCGCGGCTCGCGCAGGTATGCGAACCGTCGGTCAAGGTGTTCGTGCTCGGCGATCGCAACGACGTCGGCCTGTTCCGCAACCTGCTGCAACTCGGCGTGACCGACTACATGGTCAAGCCGATCGCGCTCGAACTGCTGCAGCGCACGCTCGACGGCGACACCAGCGCCACGATCAGCTCGGGGCGCGCCGGCAAGGTGGTGAGCTTCATCGGCACGCGCGGCGGTGTGGGCGTGACCACACTCGCACTCTCGATCGGTCAGCATCTCGCCACGGACACGCACCGCCGGGTCGCCTATATCGACGTGAATCTGCGCGGCGGCGCGGTGCACTCGCTGCTCGGTCTCGAAAGCAACAACGGACTTGCAGACGCGCTCACCAACGTGCACCGGCTTGACCCCCAGTATCTGGAGCGCACGCTGCTCTCCAAGGGCAACCGCTTCTTCGTGCTGTCGGCCGAACTCGATTACGGTGCGGATTTCACGCCGCCGCCAGGGGGCCTCGCCGCGCTGATCGGCGTGCTGAAAAACAGCTTCCACTATGTCGTGCTCGACGTGCCGAACGTGCAGTCCGCCATCGCCGAAGAGGCCATCTCGGCTTCACGCCGCGTGTTCGTGGTCGGCGACCACTCGGTGCATTCCGCGCGGCATGCACCGCGCCTGTTCCGCTATATCGAGAGCCGCTCGGGCACGCCGGCCGCTTCGCTGGTTCTGAACAATCCTGCGCCTGCCATCGCCGCCCAGGTCAAAACCAACGACTTCATGCAGGCGGTAGGCCGCGTGGTTCAGGCCGAAGTGCCTTACGACGGGCGCGCCGTGCAAACCGCCGAGAACCTCGGCGACGCCGGCCGCGTCGCGTCCTCGTCGGCGTTCGGCGCCGCGATCGAACAGCTGAGCGCCGAGCTGACCGGACAGCCGGTACTCGCGCAGTCAGGCTGGCTCTCGCGCCGCCTCAAACGCAGGAGCGCATGATGTTCGGACAGAAAGGCGATACGCTCGACACCGCGTCGCAATCCAGCGCGCTGGACGCGCTCAACGCAATCGACCGCGCCGCGTCACTGCCGTCGAACAAGGCGGAAGCGGGTGCGCCTGCCCATCACGGCAGCCACGCGCCGCACGCTTCGCACACTCCACACACTTCGCACGCGCCGGCCAGCAGTGCGCCGGCCGCTGTCTCCGGCATCGCGGGTCTTGGCGCGGCGAGCTTCACGAGCAACGAAGGCAACGAAGCGCTGATCCGCTCCGAAAACTTCCGGATCATCCGCACGGCCGTGTATGCCGGGATGAACGTGTCGGCAGTGGTCGCGCAATCGCGTCCGCAGGTTCGCAAGGGCATCGAACAGATCGGTGCGCAGATCGTCGAACGCGATCGCCTGAATGTGACGCAGGTCGAACTGAACCAGATCGTCGACGAGATCCTGAACGACATGTTCGGCGTCGGCCCGATCGAACCGCTGCTCGCCGACGATACCGTCACCGACATTCTGGTGAACGGCTCCGACCAGGTGTACGTGGAACGTCACGGAAGGCTGGAGTTGACGCCGCTGAAGTTCCGCGACAACGCGCACGTGGTGAACGTCGCGCAGCGCATCGCCGCGGCGGTCGGGCGGCGCGTGGACGAGAGCAGTCCGATGGTCGACGCGCGTCTGGCCGACGGCAGCCGCGTCAACGTGGTACTGCCGCCGCTCGCGTTGCGCGGCGCATGTATCGCGATCCGGAAGTTCAGCAAGCGCAACATCACGCTCGCGCGGATGGCGCAGCAGGGCAATCTGTCCGAACCCATGATGCGCGTGCTCAAGATCGCGAGCGCCTGCCGTCTGAATACGATCATTTCGGGCGGCACGGGCTCCGGCAAAACCACGCTGCTCAACGCGATGTCGCACTTCATCGACGCGCGCGAACGCATTCTCACCATCGAAGACGCCGCCGAACTGCAGCTGCAGCAGCCCCACGTGGTAAGCCTCGAAACGCGCCCGGACAATACCGAGGGCTTTGGCGGCGTGAACCAGCGCGATCTCGTGAAGAACGCGCTGCGGATGCGGCCTGACCGGATCATCCTCGGTGAAACGCGCGGCGCGGAAGCATTCGACGTGCTGCAGGCAATGAATACCGGCCACGACGGCTCGATGACCACGGTCCACGCGAACACGCCGCGCGACGCGCTCACGCGGATCGAAAGCATGGTGATGATGGCCAACGGCAATCTGCCGCTGCTGTCGATCCGCCGCCAGATCGCGAGCGCGGTGAACCTGATCCTGCAGATCGAGCGGATGCGCGACGGTATGCGCCGCATTACGCGCGTCACCGAAGTGGCCGGCATGGAAGGCGACGTGATCATCACGCAGGACCTGTTCACTTTCCGCTACGACGCAAGCTCTTTCAACGAGGAAGTCAAGGGCACGTTCGAAGTGTCGTCGGTGCGGCCCGCGTTTTCGGCGCGCGCTGCCTATTACGGCCTTGAAGAAGCGCTTCAGGAAGCGATGCAGTCATGAGCCCGGTCGATATCGTCACCGCCTCGGTCTTCGTCGGCTCGCTGCTGGTGGGCCTGATCGTGCGCATTCTGATCGGCTCGGCGCGCTCGAGCGCGCCCGCGCTCATCAAGGCGCGCCTCGCCGTGATCGCGCAGCACCACGGCGCACGCGACAGCATCGCCGGCGAACGCGCGGCAAGCGGATTTCGCGCGCAGGTGAGCAACCACCCGGCCAAGGCGTGGCTCGACGCGCGTCTGGACCGGCTGAAGATCGTCGCAGGACCGCGCGGCGTCGTGATCGTGGCGAGCGCCGCGGTGACGATGTACTCCGCCAGCGTCGCCGCGCTGCATTACTCGCCGCTGCCCGGCTGGGGCACGCCGCTCGCGGCGCTCGCGATCATGGTGTTCCTGACGGTGCGTCTGTATCAGAAGCTCGTCGCGCATTATCAACTGCGCTTCATCAACGCGTTTCCCGACACGCTCGACCTCATCATCCGCGCGGTGCGCGCGGGCGTGCCCGTCGCCCAGGCCATCGTCGCGGCGGGCAACGAGGGCGCCGAGCCGGTGCGCTCCGAATTCAACACGATGGGTAACTCGCTGAAGGTCGGCATCGGCGTGGACGAGGTGCTCGAAGTGGCCGTGAAGCGCATCCAGATTCCCGATTTCTCGTTCTTCTCCGTATGCCTACTGCTGCAACGCGAGACAGGCGGCCAGCTGGGAGAAACGCTCGAGAACCTCTCCGCGATCATTCGCGCGCGCCGCGATCTGCGGCTCAAAACCCGCGCGCTGACCGGCGAAACCCGCGTGGCCAGCAAGATCATCGCCGCGGTGCCGTTCGTGATTCTGGGGATTCTTTATCTGGTCAGCCGCGATTACGTGATGCTGCTGTTCTCCGAACCGTCCGGGCACACCATTCTGGTGACGGCAGCGGGACTACTCGCCACGGGCCTGTTCGTGATCGCGAAGATGTCCAATCTCGACGGCGCCCGCTGAACGCTCAGGACCGACCATGCCCTTCTCCGCCAGAAACCTGCTCGATCTCGGCCTGTGCGCGCTGCTGTTGACGCTCGCGTACGTCTATTACCGCGTGCGCAGCGGCCCTGCGGAGCGCGTGGCCGATCGCGTGCGCATGCTGAACGCGCTGAAAATCACCACCACGAGTGAGATCGAAGAGACCGACGACACGCTGACAAAGCGCCTCCTCAGGCGCATTGCCGACCTCGGCGAGCGTTTGCCGCTGCTTGACGCGAAGCGCCGCGCGGCGCTCACCCGAACCCTCGTGCGCGCGGGTTTTCGCAGCCGCCGTGCCACCGCGCTGCTGGTCGCGACCAAGTTCTTCGCGGGCCTCGCGTTCGCGATTCCTGCATTCATCGTCTTTGCCGATGTGCCGAATTTCGGCGAGTACTTCATCATGCGCGCGTTCGCCTTTCTGGGCGGCTTCATGATCGGCATGATCGTTCCCGAGTATGCGCTCGCGTGGTACTCGCGGCGCCGTCGCAACGAGATTTCTCTCTATCTGCCTGACGCGCTCGACCTGCTCGTGATCTGCACGAACGCCGGCAACAGTCTGAGCGTGGCGATCCGGCGCGTGTCGTCCGAAATCGCGCTGATGGCGCCGGCGCTCGCGCAGGAGCTCACCTTCACCGCGAACGAACTGCAACTCGGCGGCGACAGTACCGCTGTACTGCGCAACTTCGCGGAACGTGTCGATCTGCCCTCGGCGCGCAGCCTCGTTTCCACGCTCATTCAATCGATGCAATACGGCACGCCGATCACCCAGGCGCTGCGGGTGCTCTCACGCAGCGAACGCGCCGCGCGCCTGATGGCCATGGAAGAAAAAGCCGCCAAGCTACCCCCGAAGATCACGCTGCCCATGATGATCTTCATCCTGCCGACGGTCGTCATGATCGCGTGCGGCCCCGCAATCCTGACGCTGGGGTCGGTATTCAAAGACCTGCTCAAATGAACTCAACACTCGTCGCCCGCGCCGCGCTGTGCGCCTCCGCCCTGCTCGCCGCCACGCTGCTCGCAGCCTGCGGTTCATCCGCGCCGCGCGCGCAGATTCCCATGCCACGGCCCACGGTGCTCAACACGTCGCCCAGCACGGCAAGCGAGTTGCACATCGCGAACACCGCGCTGCAAGGCGGCAACGTGCAGATGGCCGCGTCCATCTACGAGCGCGAGCTGGCCGCGCACCCGGATTCGACCGAGGCGCTGCTTGGTCTCGCCGAAGCGAACTATATCGAGGGCGACATGAGCCACGCGCGCGCGCTCTACGAACGCGCCGGGCAGATCGCGAAGGGCGCGCGCGGCCCGCGTCTCGGCCTCGCGCGTGTCGCGATCCGCGAGCGCCGCTTCGCCGATGCGATCCTGCTGTATCAGCCGCTCGTCGCCGCCAATCCGGCGGACGCGGTCGCATATGCGGGTCTCGGCACCGCGTACGACATGAGCGGGCGGCATAGCGACGCGCAGTCGGTGTATCGCAAGGGTCTCGTCGCCACGCCGGGCGACGTCGCGCTGCGCACGAATCTCGGACTCTCACTGGTGCTCGATGGCCAGCCGCGCGAAGGTGCGAACCTGCTGCTCGACGTCGCGAACAGCCCGAGCGCACCGCCGCAGGCGCGTCAGAATCTCGCGCTCGCCTACGGCGTGCTCGGCAACGACGACGCGGCCGGCCGGATCCTGTCGGTCGATCTGCCGAAAGGGTCGGTCAACGACGATCTGCGCTATTACGACGCCGTCCGTGCATTGCTGGCGAAGCAGCCCGCGTCCGACGCGCCGCCCGTGCGTGGCCCGGCCGCGACCGACACCGGCATCGCGCCCTAGACTGACCAAGGCTACCCGTGCACGCTCGCTTCCGCACACTGTTCAGGCCGGGCCGCGCCCTCGGGCGTGCGCTGCACCGCGTCGTCCGGCGACTGCGCACGGACGACCGCGCGGTGACCGCGGTCGAATTCGCACTCGTGTCGCCGGTAGTCGTGTTCCTGTTGCTGGGACTCGTGGAAACCGGCCTCGACCTGTGGGTCGATGCGACGGTCGAAACCGCAGTGCAACGCGCGTCGCGCCTGGGCATCACCACGCTGCCGCCCACCGGCGAGGCCAACATGCAGGACGCGGTCAACGACAGCATCAAGAACACGATGTCCGTCTGGCTGCCGCGTGCGTTGACGTTCAACATCACCAGCAAGGTCTATCCGTCTTACGACGGCTCGGCGGGCGCGGAGCCTTATACGGACGTCGGCCATGTCGGCCACTACGTGCAAGGCGACCCTTTCGTCGACGTGAACAAGAACGGTGTCTGGGACGCCGATCTCGGCGTGAACGGCACGGGTAATTACGACGACGTGGTGAGCTACACGGTGACGATCACCATGTCCAGTTTCACCGGCATTCCCGAATTGTTTGGCATTCCTCAACTGGTATTTTCACGCACGTTCATCGTGCAGAACGAACCTTCATCATGATGCGCTCACTGATTCGCCGCTGCCGTCAGCGCGCCGGACGCTCCGGCGTCAAACGCTTCTGGCTCTCCGATCACGGCGTGGCCGGGATCGAAACGGCCGTCCTGGTGCCGCTCATTCTGCTGATGATGCTCGGCTTCACCGAACTGTATCTGTATTTGCGCACCATCTCGGCTGCCGAGCGCGTGGCCTTCACGCTCGCGGACACCATCGGGCAGAAACCGAGCATCGCCAACGTGAACAACACGGCAAGCGCGAACAACATCGGCACGTACTGGTATGCAGCGGACGCGATCGCCAGGCCGCTCGATTTCGCCAACCGCGGCGAGGTGATCATCACGTCGATCTGCGATTCGGTATCAAACAACTGCACCGATCCGGACGCACTCGGCAAAGTAGGCGATAAAGGTGTGCCGGCGAAACTCTGGCGAGTCGTCTCGCCGAAGGCCGGGGCGAACAGCCCCAATCAGAAATCGCGGCTGCCGGCAGGCTTCACGCCCCCGGCGTGGCCTTTCTATAGCGGTGACTCGGCGATCGCGGTGGAGGTCTTCTACCAGTTCAATCCCTATCTGATGACCTCTGCGTTCTGGGCCGATGCGCCAGGCGTCGTCACGGTCTACGAGGTGGTGTACGCACGGCCGCGCAAGACGGTGGTTCAACTCACTTCATCATGAGCGCCCTCCCGCCACCGTCCCGGACAGTCATGCCATCCACGTCATCCCCGCTGGCCACCTTGCCGACGCCGCGTGCGGTTCGCGGCGTCGCGTCACTCATGACACGCATTTCACGAGCACTGCGTGCATGCTGCTCTGCACGCTCGCGAATTGGCGAGCGCGGCGCGGTCACGCCGGTCTTTGCCGTCTGCACCGGGCTGATCCTGATGTGCCTGCTCGGCGGAATCGATCTGATGCGCACGCACCTGATGCAGTCGAGGCTGCAGAACGCGCTCGACGCCGCGACGATCGCGGCCAGCGTGAACCTGAGCCTCTATCCGACCTTGCAAGGCAGCGAGTTGACCGCGTGGAAGACCAATGCGTACAACTATCTGATGGGCAACATACCGGACGGCTACGTCGGCGGAACGGTTGATCCAGATAGCTTCACGGCGAGTGTCAGCGGCTCGCTAGGCGCCGGGCAGATCGTTTCCGTGCAGGTCAACGCCACCGTGCCGCTGTGGTCTGCCGGCCTGCTGTCGATTGCGTCGAACACGGTCACCGCGTCGAATCAGGCGATGCGTCGCAACGAAACCAATCTCGAACTGGTGATGGCGCTCGACAACACCGGCTCGATGGGCAACAGCGCGACGGGCAACGGCGGCGCGAGCAAGATCCAGGGCTTGCGCGACGCCGCCTCCACGCTCGTTACGCTGATGCTCGGCGACGGCAGCACGCCGCCTCCCGGCAACGCGGTGATCGGTCTCGTGCCGTTCGCGAGTACCGTGAACGTCAAAAGCATTGCCAGCGCCAGCAACTGGTTCGGGCCGCTGCCTTCGTTCAACACGAATGGCGTTAGCGAAAGCAACTGGTCGGGCTGCGTGATCGAACCGCGCCTGAACAGCAGCGGACAGCCCGATGAACAGAACGGCGTGCTGGATATACAGACCTATAAGCCCGGGGCAAAACTCTTCAAGAAGTACTACTACAACGCGCCGTCCACGGGAATGCAGGTGCAGACCTGTGCGAGCGGCTCATTTCAGACCTGCGAGTCCAATTCGTCCTCGCCGGACACCACCGTGAACAGCGTGCCGTTCGCGATCAACTCGAACGGCAAACCCAATCCGAATGGCGAGCCCGGCAACATTTACGCAACGGACCCCTACTCGGGTCTCACACGGGTCTGGGCGCAGCGCAGCGCCACCACCAACTCCACGTACACGCAAAACGCCGACTGCATCTCGCAGAAGGTGGTCTTCCTGAGTTCGGATCAGTCCGCCCTCAGCACCGCCATTAAAGGCATGAACGCGGCCGGCTCGACGATCATTCCGCTTGGCATCCTGTGGAGTTGGCGCATGCTTTCGCCCGACTGGGCCGGACCCACGGGTTGGGGCAGCCCGACTCTGCCCTATCCGACCGACAAGCTGGGACTCAAGCGCGTGCTGATCGTACTCACCGACGGCCAGAATCAGGTGAGCGGTACCGGCACCTTCCCGAACGCGATCTATTTCAACGGACTGAGCGGCGTGGGCAACGCGACGCTACCCGTGCCGAGCGTCACGCGCAGCGACAGTACGTCGTTGGCCAATGGGCGCATCGACTCGGCGGAATTACATAACAATAGTCCGACCGACCCAAGCGCCGGAAATGCGGGCTATGTCGACGATCTGAATACGTTCCAGCTCGCGCTATGCACCAAAATGAAGGCCGAGGGCATCATCATCTATGCGATTACGTTCGGCGCGGATTCGGCGAGCAGCGAGGCGCAGAAGTCGATGCTCGCCTGCGCGACCGACGCGAATCACTATTTTCACGCGCCGGATAACGCGACGCTGCAGCAAACGTTCGGACAGATCGCTGGCGGTTTGAGCGAGCTGCGGCTCGTGAAGTGAAGCCGGGGCGGCCCGGCGGTCGAACGGTACGGTGCAATGCGCGCGGCACACCTGCGAAGCACGCTGGCGCAGACGGTCACGCCTTGATCGCGAGCGCCGCCGCGCCGCTCCGCCGCTGCGCCACGCGCGACGGATCATCTGCGCCGGCTGCACAGCTGCCCGACCGTGGTCAGAAAAAGCTCCGCGCCGACGGGTTTGCGCAGACAGACGTCCCAATCACGCACCTCGATCATCGGCGGCGGCACCGCCGTATGAATCAGGATCGGCACGTTGGCTATCGCCGGCATTGTTCTCAGGCGGCGGCATAGCTCGGCGCCGTCCATCAAAGGCATCATCCAGTCGGTAATAATCAGGTCAGGGACACCGGCGGTCACACGCTCGACCGCCTCGACGCCGTTGCTCGCGCATTGCACCTCATAACCTTCGTTTTCAAGTATTAGCCGCCACGCCGCGAGAATCTCCGGCTCGTCGTCCACTAGCAGAATTGAATGCATCACGGGCCGCCGAGTTAAAACGTTATTGTCATCGCCCGCAGCAGTTGCAAGACCTGTTCCACGCAGGCCGATCGAGGTGATAATGACGCCAACCGCCACCGCTCGCGACATTTTTTCCACGTGAGACAAGAGTCCGGCCCGTTCTGCTGCGGGAATTAACAGAGACGCGGGTCTCCTCCTGATCGCGCATAGGGTCGAACGAGCACGGACGGTGTGAATCGAGCCGGATTCGTTGTAGAAACTTCACTTCAACACGTCACGACGGACGCGCAATTCCTTTGCGCTCTCCGGTTTCCGGACATCCCGACCCATTTCACCCCCTATTACGGAGACGATTGCATGCTGGAGATTCGGGCCGCCCGCTTTCCCGATGAGACCGATGCCGTGCGCGCGATTTTTCGCGAATATGGACAGAGCCTGAACATCGATCTGAGCTTTCAGGATTTTGAAACGGAACTGGCCGACCTGCCCGGCAAGTTCGCCGCACCGCGCGGCTAGGTTTTGCTCGCGCAGGAGGCGGGCGAGATTCTCGGCTGCGTTGCGCTGCGGCCGTTGGAGGGCACGCTCTGCGAAATGAAGCGGCTGTATGTGCGGCCTTCCGGCCGCGGCCGACAAGTGGGACGGCGGCTGGCTACGCTGATCTGCCAGCTAGCGAAAGACGCGGGTTACACGCATATTCGTCTCGATACGCTTTCGGACATGCAGTCAGCGCGACAGCTTTATGCGTCTCTTGGATTCCAGCCAATCGCGCCGTATGTGTTCAACCCGATTCCAGGCGCGTTGTTTCTCGAGTGCGATCTCACGGCCGCGCGCGGATCTGCAGCCAATAGCGATCAGGCTTAGAACGGCCCACGGCTCGCGAGTTGTGCGTACTCGTCCTTGAGCGTCTTGATGCGTTCCTGATAGACGGTCTGCAAACACGCGCGGTTGGCGCCGCAGGCGTGGCGTTGCTTCAACCACGCCTGCTGGGCTTCCCCCATGTCGCCACGCGTGCCCATGGCGACGAGGCCGGTGATCATCTGAAACCGCACGGACATTTCCACGTCCATTTCACTGAGCGATCGCGAAGCGCAGATAGCTTTCTCGTCGGGCTGCCGCGCGCGCGTACAGTCGAAGCTGGCAGCGAACGCTGGCAGCGATGTGGTCGCCAACGCTAGCAGCATCGCCACGCGTGATGCGCGCCTGGTATGGCGACCGGGCTTTATCGTCATTGAGATTCCTCGCGTGAAAGACGGGCAGAAAGAACGGCGCACGAAGTGACATGGGAGCGCGCCCGATACGCGCTCAGCTCGCATGCTTCAACCTGCGATGGCCCAGTGCCTACTGTGTGGCCACTTGCGGCGTGACCTGCACAGCCGCTGCCGACACGAACACCGCATGCACCGTGTCGCCGACCTTGAGTTCTTCCAGATCCACGTCGGGTCCGACTTGCAGCGTTTGCGTTTGATAAGGACCACGCAGCGTGACGAGGCGCTTCTTGTGGTCGATCTTCTGGACAGTGGCGAGCACCTCGATCTGACGTGCCGCTTCAAAGCCGCCCGACGCCGGCGTATAGGCCTGCGTATCGACCCGCTTGCGAATGCCTTTGTCCTTGCCAGTGACTTTTTCGGCCTTGACGAGTAACGCGTTCTTGTAAAGCGCGTCGACGCGATCGCCGACTTTCAATTGATCAAAGCCTTCTACCTGCTGGCCCACCAGCACGACCACCGCGTTACCGTTCGGCCCCTTCAACGTGAGCGTGCGACTGCCCGGATCGATGCCGACGATCTCCGCCTTGATGTGCACAGGCTCGACGCCACTCACTATGCTCTGCGCGGCGCTCGCCATCGCATCCTGCGCCGACGCCGGTTGGGCTGCGGTGAAAGCCGCGGCCATGAGCACTGCCCCAAACGTCGCTGCCTTGATCATCATGTGCTCCCTGAAAGAATAAAAAGATTGTAAGTGCCGGGCAATGCGCTCCATTTATTGAAAATGTGATTTGCAAGCCGTGCTCATCAGTACTAGTGCATGAGACAGGAAACAACAACGTTTTTTTCACCGGCTTTCAGGCTCACGGCATACCACGCAGCCAAACAAAAAGCCCCGTCGCGCGAACGACGGGGCTGTCTGGTCAGGCTGGGCGATTCGAGCGGCGGGTTGCAACCGCTAACCCATCACACTGCTCAAACACGCTCAATGGCAATGGCAATACCCTGCCCGACGCCAATGCACATCGTGCACAGCGCAAAGCGTCCGTGCGTGCGATGCAGTTGATACATGGCAGTCGTCACGAGGCGCGCGCCGCTCATGCCAAGCGGATGGCCAAGCGCAATTGCGCCGCCGTTCGCATTCACGCGCGCGTCGTCATCGTCCACGCCGAGCGCGCGCAGCACCGCAAGACCCTGCGACGCGAATGCTTCGTTCAACTCGATGACATCGAACTGGTCGATTGTCATGTCAAGACGTGCGAGTAACTTCTGAGTGGCAGGCGCGGGCCCGATGCCCATTACGCGCGGCGCGACGCCCGCTGTTGCCATACCGAGCACACGTGCACGCGGCGTGAGGCCGAAGCGCTTCGCGGTCTCTTCATTCGCGAGCAGCAGCGCCGCTGCGCCATCATTCACGCCGGACGCGTTGCCGGCCGTAACCGTGCCGTCCGGGCGGACCACGCCCTTCAGTTTCGCCAGCGCTTCGAGGCTCGTTTCACGCGGATGTTCGTCCTGCAACACCGTGATCGGATCGCCCTTTTTCTGCGCGATCGTCACGCCGACGATCTCCTGCGCAAGCGTGCCATCGCGTTGCGCGCGCGCGGCCTTCTGCTGGCTGCGCAGCGCGAACGCGTCCTGATCGGCACGACTGATGTTGTAGTCGGTCGCGACGTTCTCGCCGGTTTCCGGCATCGAATCTACGCCGTAGAGTTTTTTCATCAGCGGGTTGACGAAACGCCAGCCGATCGTCGTGTCGTAGATTTCGGCCTGGCGCGAAAACGCACTCGTCGCCTTGCCCATGACGAACGGCGCGCGGCTCATGCTCTCGACGCCGCCCGCCACCATCAACGCGGCTTCGCCCGACTTAATAGCGCGCGCGGCGATGGCAACCGCGTCCATACCCGAGCCGCACAGGCGGTTGACCGTGGAGCCGGGCACCTCGAGCGGCAGACCCGCCAGCAGCAGCGACATGCGCGCGACATTGCGGTTGTCTTCGCCGGCCTGATTCGCGCAGCCGTAGATCACGTCGTCGACCGCTTTCCAGTCGACGTCCTTGTTGCGCTCCATCAGCGCCTTTAGCGGGACCGCGCCGAGATCGTCGGCTCGAACCGACGACAGCGAACCCGCATAGCGGCCGATAGGGGTGCGAATTGCGTCGCACAGGAATGCTTCGGTCATGTGATGTCTCCAGTTGACAGGCGGCGCGCCCGGCGCTGCCTACGGATGGCGGCCGGCCAAGGGCAAACGCGTGGTGCCGAAGCCGGGGTGGGCTCGGCGCAAGCCGGCTGCGTGCGCGCCCGATGCCGACTCGGTCTTGCGCAGGCTGACCGGCGACGAGCGTGAACCTCGGCGGCTTTTGTTCTATATACGAACATACGGTCATATATCGAACAACGAGTCTCGATGATAGGCGCGTCGCGGAAAGGGTGTCAAGCAAAGCCGGAACGGCATCAGGGAATACGCGCTGCCGCGGCCCTCGCCCGCGGCAGCGCGCAACAGGCCGAATGAACCGGTTGACTAGCGGATTTCGATGCCTTCGTCCGCGATATAGCTGCGGATCACGTCCGCAAAACTGCGCTCGCCGGCGAGTCCGAGCCGCTCGGCACGCGCCGTGTCCCACCGCCCAGGCCAGCTTCCGACGATCTTTTCGATGCGCGCATCCGGCTCCCATACGATGCGCTTCGCGACCTCGTCACCCGCCACTTCGCGCAGCGCCGCCACCATTTCATCGACGCTCACCGAAATGCCCGGCAGATTCAGCACGCGCTGGTTGCCAAGCGCGGCGGCGTCCAGTTCGAGACCGGCGATCAGGCTCTCGACCGCCTTGCGCGGCGACAGCAGCCACAGACGCGTCGATCCGGCGACCGGACACACCGCGGCCTCGCCGTTCAGCGGCTCGCGAATGATGCCGCTCGCGAACGACGACGCCGCCGCATTGGGTCGTCCTGGTCGCACGCTGATGGTCGGCAACCGCAGCACGCGTCCGTCGACGAAACCGCGCCGCGTGTAATCGTTGAGCAGCAGTTCAGCAATCGCCTTCTGCGCGCCATACGACGACTGCGGATTGAGCGCCGTGTCGTTCTGCACGACGTCCGGCAGATCACCGCCATACACCGCGACCGAACTCGTGAACACCACGCGCGGCACGTGCGCGCGCCGCCGGCAGGTGTCGAGCAGCAAGCGCGATGCATCCATGTTGATGCGCATGCCGAGATCGAAGTCCGCCTCCGCCTGGCCGCTTACGATTGCGGCCAGGTGAAAGATGGCCTGCGTTTGCGCGTCGATTACACGATCCAGCACGTTCGGCTCGGCAATGTCGCCCACTTCCACCCGGACACGGTTGTCGCCGAAATCATCGGCCGCCACCACGTCGAGCAGGACGAGTTCAGTAAGCTCTTGCGGCGTGCCGTGCGCATCTTTCAGCGATCCACGCGCCAGCAGTTCGCGCGCAAGACGCTGGCCGAGAAAACCCGCGCCGCCGGTGATCAGTGCTTTCATGGAGTTGCCCTTTATTAGCGATTCGCGTTCGGACTGGCGTCCGGTCTGGCGTCAGGATTGGCGTCGAGATACGGCTCGAGCCAGCCGAGTCCCGCCGACGTGGCCGCGCGCGGCCGGTATTCACAGCCGATATAGCCGTCGTAGCCGAGCGAGTCGATCAGATCGAACAGATACGGATAATTGACTTCGCCGATGGAGGGTTCATGCCGCTCCGGCACGCCCGCAATCTGGATATGACCAATGCCGGCGAAATCGCGCCTGAGCTTGCTCGCGAGATCGCCTTCGACGATCTGGCAGTGATAACAGTCGAACTGCACTTTCAGATTCGGCGCGCCGACTTCCGCGCAGATTGCCTGCGCGTCGTCCTGGCGGTTCAGGAAGAAACCCGGAATGTCGCGCGTATTGATCGGTTCGATCACTACGGTCATGTCTTCGGCCTGCGCAACCTGCGCCGCGTGCGCGAGATTCTTCAGATAGACGTCGCGATGCTTCTCACGCGATTGAGTCGGCGCGATCAGCCCCGCCATTACGTGCAGCTTGCGGTTGCCGAGCACGCGCGCATAGTCGAGCGCCGTGTCCACGCTGCGGCGAAACTCGTCCTCGCGGCCCGGCAGCGACGCGATCCCGCGCTCGCCTGCGGCCCAGTCGCCAGGTGGCGCGTTAAAGAGCGCCTGCGTCAAGCCCTGCGCGTCGAGCCGCGCCTTGATTTCGTTCGCGCGGAAGTCGTACGGAAACAGAAATTCCACCGCTTTGAAGCCATCCCGGGCCGCCGCGGCGAACCGGTCGAGAAAAGCGTGCTCGGTGTACATCATCGTCAGATTCGCGGCGAAGCGAGGCATGAAGGTCTCCCAGAAAATGAGCGGGTGGACGCGCCTACCAGCGCGCGCCGAACTGATTGCGTAATTCGTCGAGCGCGGCGGCGTCGAGCGGCGCCGGGCGCGGGTTCGTCATCAGCCACAGGCGCGCGGTTTCCTCCAGTTCTTCGAGCGCGTAGGCCGCCTGCGACACCGAGCGCTCCCACACCACTGGCCCCAGGCGTTCGAGCAGTACCGCGCGCACCGACGCGGCGAGCGCGGCGATCTGTTGCGCGACCTGCGGATCACCCGGGCGGCTGTACCGGATCAACGGGACATGGCCAACTTTCATCACGTAGTAAGGGGTGATCGGCGGCAGCACGTCGTGCTCGTTCCAGACGCCCGCAAGCGTCAGCGCGACCAGATGCGTCGAATGCGTGTGCACGATGCCGCGCGCCTCGCTGTTGTGCGCATAGATGCCGCGATGTAGAGCGAGCGTTTTCGAGGGCCGGCCGCCGGACACCGCGTGGCCGTCGACATCCACTTTCGCGATATCGGCGGGGTCGAGCCGGCCGAGACAAGCATCGGTGGGTGTGATGAGCCAGCCGTCGTCGAGCCGAGCGCTGATGTTGCCCGCGCTGCCCGTGGTGTAGCCGCGCTGATAAAGGCTCGCACCGATGACGCAGATTTCTTCGCGGATGCGTGTCTCATCAGCGGCATGAAGGGCGGGCGCGACGCTCATGACGCGGCCCCTTCCAGATGACGCAGGGCTTTGCCGAAAAAGTCGGGCGAGCCAAAATTGCCGGACTTCAACGCGAGCGCGAGCGGATCAGCGCCCGTGGTTGCGGTGGCCGGCACGCCTGGCTCGATCTGGGCGCCGATGCGCAGCGTGCGCACGTCCAGCGCCTGCACGACGGCGCCCGAGGTTTCGCCGCCCGCCACCACGAAGCGGCGTACGCCGCGCGCGTGCAAGCCGCGCGCGATCTCAGCCAGCGTGTGTTCGACCAGATGCCCCGCTTCGTTCACGCCGAGCCGGCGCTGCACGTCCTTCACTTCTTCCGGCGTGGCGCTCGCATAGATCAGCACCGGCTCCGCGTTGTCGAGATACGTCTGCGCAAACGCCAGGGCCTCGTCGATCACTGGCTCGCCGCGCGCCGCCGCGAGCGGATCGATCCGAAACGCGGGCCGCGATTCTCGCCACGCGGCGACCTGCGCAAGCGTCGCCCGGGAGGCGCTCCCCGCTAGAACCGCCGACAGACCTTCGACGCGCGGCACATACGCCGCATCGGTCGCTTCCATCAGCAAACCCGCGCGCCGGAAGTTGCCCGGCAGGCCGAGTGCAATGCCCGAGCCGCCGGTAATGAGCGTGAGATCGGCGCAGGCTTCGCCGAGCACGTACAGGTCCGCATCGGAGACCGCGTCGGCAATCGCCATGCGCACGCCATCGTCGCGCAACGCGTCAAAGGCATCGCGCACGGCAGCGACACCCCCGGCCACGCTGCTATCACGCACGAGACCGACTTTCGAGCGCGTCTGCCGTTGCAGCACACGCACGAGGTTCGCGTCGCGCATCGGCGTGAGCGGATGGTTTTCCATGCCCGACTCGTTGAGCAGCACATCGCCTACGAACAGATGCCCGCGATAGATCGTGCGACCGTTCTCCGGGAACGCCGGACACGCGATCGTGAACGCCGCCTTCGCATCGCGCTCGCCGGTCAGCGCATCGAGCAGTGCATCGGCAACGGGGCCGATGTTGCCGGCGTCGGTCGAATCGAACGTCGAGCAGTATTTGAAGAAGAACTGGCGGCAACCTTGCGCGCGCAACCAGTCGAGCGCGGCGAGCGACTGGGCGACCGCGTCGGCGGCGGGTATCGTGCGCGACTTCAACGCGACCACCAGCGCGTCGGCATCCACGATGTCGTTTGACGCCGGCACGCCAATGCTTTGCACCGTGCGCATGCCGCCACGTACGAGCATGTTGGCGAGATCGGTCGCGCCGGTGAAGTCGTCCGCGATGCAACCCAGCAGCGCGCGTTGTGTAGCTGACGTCATTGGGGCTCCTCTGCCTGCTTCGAGACCGGCAGATCGATGCCGGGGAAAATCCTGATCACCGCGGAGTCGTCTTCGCCGCCGTGCCCGGCCGTCGACGCCATCATGAACATCTGATGCGCGGCCGCAGAAAGCGGCAGCGGGAATGTCGAGGCGCGCGCGGTATCGAGCACGAGGCCGAGATCCTTCACGAAGATATCGACCGCCGATAACGGCGTGTAGTCGCCCTTCAGGATATGCGGCACGCGGTTTTCGAACATCCACGAATTGCCGGCGCTGTGCGTGATGACCTCGTAGAGCGCTTCGGGATCGACGCCTTCGCGCAAGCCGAGCGCCATGGCCTCGGCGGCCGCCGCGATATGCACGCCTGCAAGTAGCTGATTGATGACCTTCACTTTCGACCCCGCGCCGTGCTCCGCGCCCAGCCGGTAGACCTTGCCGGCCATCGCCGCCAGCACGTCCTCGCACGCGGCGTACGCGGCGGCGGGACCGGATGTCATCATCGTCATCTCGCCCGAGGCGGCGCGCGCCGCGCCACCGGATAGCGGCGCGTCGAGCATCTGCAAGCCCGCCGCTTCGACGCGCCGGCCCAACTCTGTTGCGACAGCCGGCGCGACGGTCGCGCTCGCGATCACCACGCCGCCCGGTTTCATCGACGCGACCGCGCCCTGTTCGCCGAACAGCACGGCCTCGGTCTGCGCCGCGTTGACGACCACCGTGATGACCACGTCGCACTGTGCGCCGAGTTCCGCGGGCGACGAACAGCCGACGCCGCCCGCCTCAGCGAAGGCCCGCAGGACGTCACTGCGCACGTCGCACGCATGAACCCGGAAGCCCGCGCGCAACAGCGAGCGCGCGACGCCCATGCCCATCGCTCCAAGACCGATCACACCGACGTTTCTGGACATGCAAGACCTCCTGCGATTGATTGAACCGGAGCGCGCGGCACCCCGCGCGGCGCCGTGGAACTAGCCAATGCCTGCCTGCGCGAGCCGCCGCGCCGCGTTGTTCATATGCGAAGTGGCGGCGGTGCGCGCCGCGGCGGCATCGCCTGCGCGGATCGCGGCGACGATTTCCGCATGCTCATCGCGCACCTGGCGCGAGAAATCTTCGCGCAGCGCTTCGTTGCGACGGGTAATGACCGTGCCGGCTTCGAGGTACTGGTTCAGGAAAATGAGCGTCTTGAGGAAATACGGATTGCCGGTGGCCACGGCAATGGCGCGGTGAAACGCGACGTCCTCGGCGACACCGTCGTCGCCTTCGAGCACGGCGGCGTCGATCCGGGCAAGCGCGGCGTCGATCGACGCCATGTCGGCCTCGCTACGGCGCAGCGCGGCTTCGGACGCCACTTCCGCTTCGATCGCCCGGCGCAGCGCGAGAATCTGCAGCACCGAACCGGCTTCGGCCGCTTCGGCAGAGTCGATTCGCAGCGGTCTGAGCGTCCCAAGCCCGCCGACGAACACGCCGCTGCCCTGGCGGGGTTCCACTACGCCTTCGTTCTTCAGCCGGGAGATCGCCTCGCGTATCACCGTGCGGCTCACGCCGAACTGCTGCGCCAGCACGGCTTCGGTCGGCAGCTTGCCCCCGCGGGCGAACGTGCCTTTATCGATCTGCTCGAGCAGCTGCTGGGCGACGGTGTCGCTCAGCGCGCGCGTCGGGATTTTTTCGAACATGCAAGCCTTCATGGGCGATGTTGTCGGGTCATCATACAAATTTGCAGCGCGCACCGCATCCATGCAAACCCGTAGTTCGTCGCGCCTTGCCGCCTCTGCTTCCCGCGCTCCAATTTGGCGAATTAAAAGGCTTAAGCTATCGTCACGGCTTTGCGCAGCATGGTGGCCGGCCGACATGGGCGGCGGCTGTCTGCGCACCGTCCGCGCTTTTCGAACGCATCGATCAAGGTCCATGAGCAAAGTCCTGCCGTCTTCCGCCGTTCCCGCCAGCGCCGAACCGGCCCCGGACAAACCGGGCGATTCGTATGTGCAATCGTTCGCGCGCGGCCTTGCCGTCATTCGCGCATTCGACGCAACGCGCCCCGAACAGACGCTCACCGACGTCGCCGCCGCCACGGGTCTCACGCGCGCAGGCGCGCGCCGCATTCTGCTGACGCTGCAAACACTCGGCTACGTGGAAGCCGAAGGCCGCCTGTTCCGCCTCACCCCCAAGATTCTCGATCTGGGCTTCGCCTATCTGACCTCCATGCCGTTCTGGAATCTCGCGGAGCCGGTCATGGAGCAACTATCCGCACAGGTTCACGAGAGCTGTTCAGCGGCGGTGCTCGACCGCACTGAGATCGTGTATGTGCTGCGCGTGCCGACGCACAAGATCATGACGATCAACCTGTCGATCGGCAGCCGGTTGCCGGCGTACTGCACGTCGATGGGCCGCGTGCTCCTCGCCGCGCTCGACGACGACGCGCTCGAGGCGACGCTCAGCTCGGCGCCGCTTTACGCGCACACGCCGCGCACGGTCACGGACAAGGACGAGTTGAAGAGGCTGATCGCGCAGGTCGGCCGCCAGGGGTGGGCAATCGTCGATCAGGAACTGGAGGGCGGACTGATTTCGCTATCCGCACCGATCCGCAACCGCCAGGGGCGCGTGATCGCCGCGATGAACATCAGCGGCAATGCGCAGCGCAATTCGGCGAAACAGATGGTGAAGGCGTTTCTGGAACCGCTGCAGCAAGCCGCGCAGACCGTGTCGGAGATGGTCGCGCGACGCGGATAACGGATTGACCCGCTGTGCAGCGGGCGGTCCGGTTCAGCGTGTACGACGCCGACGGGCGCAACGGGGCCGACGCGCGCGCTGCGCATACCGTGCGGATCGGCATGGCGCCGCGTAATGGAGACGCCAGCGGCGGTCTACGTTGCGCGGACCGGCGTATGCGGCGCCTCGCGCCTCTCACTGCGCCAGATAACGCTCCACGAGGCGCGTCCAGAACGCGGCGCCCACCGGCAGATTGCGGTCGTTGAAATCGTAGTGCGGGTTGTGCACCATGCAGCCGTCCTCGCCTGCGCCGTTGCCGATGCGCAGGAACGTACCGGGCCGCTTTTGAAGCATGAACGCAAAGTCCTCGCTGCCCATCAGGATGTCGGTCTGCGCGACCACTTTGTCCTCGCCGACGAGTTCGCGCGCCACCTCCACCGCGAAATCGGTTTCGGCATCCGAATTGATGACGACCGGATAGCCTTCGATATAGTCGACCACTGCCTTGCCGCCATAGCTGGCCGCCTGCGATTCGGCCAGCTCGGTAATGCGCTTTTTCAGCAACGCGCGCACGTCGGGGCTGAACGAGCGCACGCTCAGTTCCAGTTTCGCGCCGCTGGAAATCACATTGTTTGCGGTGCCCGCATGCATCGATCCCACCGTCACCACCGCCGGTTGCGACGGATCGACGTTGCGCGCAACGATCGTCTGCAACGCCATCACGATGCTCGCTGCGATCACCACCGGATCGACCGTCAAATGCGGCCGCGCCGCGTGGCCGCCCACGCCTTCAATCGTGATGATTGCCTTGTCACCCGCCGACATGAAGGGGCCCTTGCGAAACAGCAGCACGCCGGGTTCCTCGCCGGGATGGTTGTGCAGACCGAAGACCGCGTCGCACGGGAACCGCTCGAAGAGGCCGTCGTTAATCATTTTCATCGCGCCGCTGTCGATGCCGCTTTCTTCGGCCGGCTGGAAATACAGATGAACCGTGCCGGAAAAGTTGCGCGTGGCGGCAAGGCGCTGCGCCGCACCGAGCAGCATGGTGGTGTGGCCGTCGTGGCCGCATGCATGCATCTTGCCGTGCGTGCCGCTCGCATACGGCAGCCCGGTCTGCTCGATGATCGGCAACGCGTCCATGTCCGCGCGAATGCCGATGCTGCGCTTGCCGTCGCCCACCTTCAACGTGCCCACCACGCCGGTTCTGCCGACTTCGCGCGTGACCTGCCAGCCCCATTCCTCCAGCTTGCGCGCGACCAGTGCCGCGGTCTGCACTTCCTCGTAGGCCAGTTCCGGATGGTGGTGAATGTGATGCCGGATCTCGCGCAGGCTTTCGGCGGCAGGCGCCAGGTCGGACACTTCAGTAAAACGTGCGGCTTCGCTCATCTCTCGGGCTCCATGGACACCGCCGCATCGAACGCGGCGAACAGACAGCCACTATAGCAACGCCGGTTGTTGCCGTGACGCGGGCGGGCAGATGCTGCCTCGCGATCACCGCTCGCCGCGATCTCCGTTGGCGCGTTCGGGGCTCCACGTCGGGCGGCCTCACCGCGGCGCTGAACCCGTCCGGCTCTCCGGCGCCTCGCCGCTTGCGACCTCCTTCATCATGAAGCCCACCAGCGCTTCGCCCGCCGCTTCGAGCGAGCCGGAGTTGTCGATCGTCGTGCACCGCACGCCGTCAGGCAATGAAAACGGCGCGCGGCGCGCGAGTCGTGCCGCCACCTGCTCCGCCGACTCCCGGGCGCGCGCGCCGAGGCGTGCTTCGAGAATGTGCGGCGCGGCGTCTACGTGTACGACCTCAGTATGCGGATAGCGCTGCAACGTATGCTGCAAATGCTGCCGCGAGCCATTGACCACCACCGTGCAGCCGCGTGCGAGCCACGCGTCGAGCTCAATGCCGATGCCGTAGTGCAGTGCATGGCTCGACCATTCGAGCGCGAACAGGCCGAGCGCCGACCGGACTGCGAATTCCTCGACGGTGAGCGCGACGTGCTCCTCGCCATTGCCGCTCGGCCGCGTGATGTAGCGATGCGCGAACAGCACCGGTTCGCCCAGCAGCCGTTTGCGCGCATAGCCCAGCAGCGAGTCCTTGCCCGCGCCGGACGGCCCCATGACGTATATGAATCGACCTGCCATTGTTATTTCACCTCGCGGGTCTGAAACGGCACGCGCTGCCACAGCACGAACGGCTCGCCCGGAGCCGGCTCGACAAAGAGCGCGGCCTGATCGATTTCGAGCGCCCCAAGTGCGGGGATTCGCGCACGCCACCATGCGACGAGCGACGCGCGCTCGGCGGCGTCGGCGAGCGAACTGGACAGCGTCATGTGAAAACGGAATTCCTCGAAGACGTACGGATAACCCCACTCGGTCAGCAACGCGCGCTGCCGTTCGCTCAGCGGCGCGGCAAGCCGGCGTGCGAGATCGGCAGCCGATGGTTTCGCACGCAACGCATTCAGCGTCTGCAATGCGCTCGCCGCGACGGCACGCAGCTTCGCCTCGCCTTCGGGTTCAGCTGGACGCAGCGCCACGAAATCGCCGAGCGTGGCCGCTTCGACCGGCACCGTGAACGCGCTTTGCGTAAGCGCCCATTCGCGCGTGGCCTCCAGGACGTCGTGCTGCGTGATGCCCGCGGCCAACCCGAACGGCGCGACCAGCGTGCCATGCCAGCCGTAACGCCGTGGCGCGCCTGTCAGCTCCGCAAGCGGACGTGCAAGGTCGTCTGGCTGCGGCGCGGTGCAGAGCATGCCGCTTTGCGCATCGCGTCCGAGCCACGCGCAACCGGCTTGCCACCACGCGGACTCGCGCGAAGGCGCGTAGTACACCGCAAAACGCGCATCGCGAGGCCACACCGCGCCGCTCATACGTCGTGCTCCACCATGAGTTGCACGCGGTCCGCGGCGAAATGCGTGAAGCCGTATTTGACCGGCGTGCCCTGCAGATCCACGTCCACGTTTTCGACCCACAGCACCGGCTGTTGCCGGTTGATATTCAGGCGCCGCGCCACTTCGGGCTCGGGCAGCACGCTGCCGATGCGGCTCCACTTGCGCAGATAATCGGTCACGCCGAATTCGGCGAACGCCTTCGTGATGCCGCCCGTGCGCTCGATCGCCTGCGGCAGGTCGGCGAAACGCGCCGCCGGATACCAGTTGCGCGCGAACGTGAGCGGTACGCCGTCGGACTCGTGCAGCGTTTCGATCCGGTAGACCTGCGCGCCGGCGCGCAGGCCCAACGCCTTCGCCACGTTCGGCTCCGCCTTCACTCGCGCGGCGGACAGCATCGTACCGGCCGCCGCGTGATGCTGCTGGCGCAGGTTCTCGGTAAAGCGGGTGCGCTTGCCGATCGTATAGTCGATGGCACCGGGCTGCACGAATGTGCCCCGGCCCTGTTCGACGCTGACAAGGCCGAGCGCGGCGAGCCCGAGCATCGCGCGGCGTACGGTATGGCGGTTCACGTCGAAGCGCCTGGCCAGTTCCCCTTCGCTCGGCAGACGGCCTTCTTCGCCAAAACCGCTGGCGGCGATTTCCGCCGCGAGAATCTGCTCGATCTGCCGCCAGACGGCAACGCCCGCGCCGCGTTCGAGCAGCGTGCCCGGCGTCGCGTTGTCGTTCGATGTCATGGTGCTGTCATTCCCCTGAGTTCAAATATCCGGCAAGAAGAGCATTGTAGTGCGCCAGCCGTGATGAAAATATGAAACATCCGCCCGGCGCGACAACGCTCTGCAAGTGTACGCTTAAACGTCTAGACGTTTAGATGAATAGATGGTCAAATGTTCATACGCTGGATCAACAGGAACTCCAATGAGCGCCTCTCACGCCACCTCTTGCACCCCGCCGTCCTCGACCTTGCGACGCGCATGGATGGCCGTGCTGGCCCGCACGCCGCGCGCCGAACTCGAAGCCGCGCTGAACCACGCGCTGCAACGTATGCCGCGTCCTGCTTACGACTGGCTGCGTCCGCCGGAGATCGGCCTCGCGATGGTGCGCGGCCGCGTCGGCGGCAGTGGCGATCCGTTCAATCTGGGCGAGGCCACGGTCACGCGCGCAACCTTGCGTTTGCGGGCAACAGAAGGCGCGGAGGCGGCTGTCGGTGTCGCGTGTCATCTGGGCCGTGACCGCCGTCGCGCGGAACTCGCCGCGCTCGCTGATGCGCTGCTGCAAACGCCCGAGCATCACGCTGTGCTGCATCGAGAACTGATCGAGCCGTTCGCGGCGCAACAGGCCGCGCAACGCGCCGCGCGTCGTCAGGACGCGGCGGCTACGCGCGTCGAATTCTTCACCATGGTTCGGGGCGACTGATGGAAAACTCGCACATTGCATTGTCCACGTTGACGCCGGGTTTCGCCGACCCGGTTCACGACACGCAGCGGGTGTTCCGCACGCTGCTCGACGCGCTGTCGCGGCCAGGCACGATTGGTATTGTCGACAACGTGCTGCCCGAGGTGCGCGCAAGCCGTGCGGCGCGCGCCGCGTTTGCCGCGCTGCTCACGTTATGCGACTACGCAACGCCCGTGTGGCTCGCGCAAGCGGACACGGCGCTGGGCTCGGCGTTGCGCTTTCACACCGGCGCGCCGCTCGTCGACGAACCGCAAGACGCCGTGTTTGCGTATATCCATGATGCGTCGGCGCTGCCTGCGCTGGAAAGCTTCGCGCTCGGCGCGGCCGAATCGCCCGAGCAGGCGGCTACCGTACTGATTCGCGTCGACGCGCTCAACGGCGGCGCGCCCATCGTGCTGAGCGGTCCCGGCATACAGCACAGCGCGACGATTGCGCCGCTCGGCCTGCCCGAGCATTTCTGGCGCGAACGCGCCGCGCTCGCGCCGCTTTTTCCGTGCGGCATCGATTGTTATCTGGTTTGCGGCTATGAACTGCTCGGTCTGCCGCGCACCACTCAAGCAAAGGTGAACTGATGTACGTTGCCGTCAAAGGTGGAGAACGGGCTATCGAGGCGTCGTGGCGGCTGCTCGACAAGGCGCGCCGCGGCGACACGCGGCTTGCCGAAATCAGCGTCGCGCAGATTCGCGAGCAACTGCGCCTTGCCGTTTCACGCGTGATGACCGAAGGCTCGGTGTATGACGAAGAACTCGCCGCGCTGGCGATCAAGCAGGCGGCGGGCGATCTGGTCGAGGCGATCTTTCTGCTGCGCGCCTATCGCACGACACTGCCGCGCTTCGGCTACACACACCCTGTGGACACCGAAACAATGCAGGTCGAACGGCGCATCTCGGCCACGTTCAAGGATGTGCCCGGCGGCCAGTTGCTCGGCGCGACTTACGATTACACGCAGCGTCTGCTGGATTTCGCGCTGCTCGCCGAAGGCGAAGAACATCACGAGTCCGCGCCGCCCGACAGACATTCAGCGCCGTCAGCGCCTTCAGCACAGACCGCAACGGAGCCGATGCCGCGCGTCGTCAGCCTGCTCGACAAGGAAGGGCTGATCGAGCAGGAGCGTCCGACGCCCGGCGCACCGGAGCCCGGCGACCTGTCGCGCGAGCCGCTTGCGTTTCCCGCGAGCCGGGCCACGCGCCTGCAAAATCTCGCGCGTGGCGATGAAGGTTTTCTGCTCGCCATGGGTTACGCCACGCAGCGCGGCTATGCGAACTCGCATCCGTTCGCGGGCGAGATCCGCTTCGGTACGATTGCCGTCGAAATGGAACTGGACGAGTTGGGCGAAGCCGTCGATATCGGCGAGCTCGATATCACCGAGTGCCAGATGATCAATCAGTTTTCCGGCAGCGGCGACGTGCCGCCCACCTTCACGCAAGGCTACGGGCTGGCGTTCGGCCACTCGGAGCGCAAGGCCATGGCTATGGCGCTGGTGGACCGCGCGTTACGCGCGGAAGAACTCGGCGAGACGATCGCCTCGCCGACACAGGACATCGAATTCATGCTTTCGCATAGCGACAGCGTCGAGGCATCCGGTTTCGTGCAGCATCTGAAACTGCCGCACTACGTCGACTTCCAGTCCGAACTCGAACTCGTGCGGCGGTTGCGCGCGCAACACACCGCTGACAATGGCAGGCAAGCGAACCCGCACGACAAGGAGCACGCCGCATGAATGCGCCCGACACCTCTCTCGTCACCGAGTCATACGACCGCGCGGCCGAGGGTTACAACTTCGCGTATCTCGATGAGCAAACCAAGCGCATGCTGCGTCGCGCGCTGCTGAAAGCGGTGGCCGTGCCCGGTTATCAGGTGCCGTTCGCGTCGCGCGAAATGCCGCTACCGTTCGGCTGGGGCACCGGCGGCATTCAGGTGACCGCAGCGATCATCGGCAAGGATGACACGCTCAAGGTGATTGATCAGGGGTCCGACGAAACGACCAATGCGGTCAACATCCGCCGTTTTTTCGCGCGCACCACGGGTGTTGCCACGACGCGCCGCACGGTGGAGGCCACCATCATTCAGACACGCCATCGCATTCCTGAGGCACCGTTGACCGACAGGCAGATCCTGGTTTATCAGGTGCCGATGCCCGAGCCGCTGTTCAGGCTCGAACCGCGCGTAACCGAGTGCAGGAAACTGCACGCGCTCGCCGACTATGGGCTGATCAGCGTGAAGCTTTACGAGGACATCGTTCATCATGGCAGCATCGCTACCACGTATGATTATCCGGTCATCGTGAATCAGCGTTACCTCGCGTCGCCGTCACCCATCCCGAAGTTCGACAATCCGAAGATGCACATGAATGCCGCGTTACAACTGTTCGGCGCGGGCCGCGAGCGGCGCATCCACGCCATTCCTCCGTACACGCCAGTCCGCAGTCTCGACTTCGACGATCACCCGTTCGAAGTGCAGAAATGGGATCACGCGTGCGCGCTGTGCGGATCGACGGAGAGCTTTCTCGACGAGATGATCGTCGACGATGCGGGCAAACGCATGTTCGTCTGCTCGGACAGCGACTACTGCCACGAGCGTCGCGGCGATCGGGATCCCGAACTGCCGGGCGGCGAAGCAAACCCGCGGGCACACGGGGCGCACAACGGAGAATCGGCATGACGCCGCTACTGAGCGCACGTTCGCTCACCAAACAATATGGCGGCCGCAACGGTTGCAGGAACGTCAGTTTCGATCTGTATCCCGGCGAAGTGCTGTGTATAGTCGGCGAATCCGGCTCGGGAAAAAGCACGCTGCTCAATGCGCTTGCGCTGAAGACGCCCACGGATAGCGGCTCGCTTCACTACACCGCGACACATGGCGAACAGCTCGATCTGCTTTCGTTGTCCGAACCGCGCCGACGGCTGCTCATGCGCACCGAATGGGGCTTCGTACAGCAGAATCCGCGCGACGGACTGCGCAGTGGCGTGTCCGCTGGCGCGAACATCGGCGAACCGTTGATGGCAGTCGGCGCGCGTCACTATGGCGACATTCGCCAGGCGGCGACGCACTGGATGGAGCGCGTGGAACTGGACGCGTCGCGCATCGACGAATTGCCCGCCGCGTTTTCCGGCGGCATGCAACAGCGTTTGCAGATCGCCCGCAATCTGGTCACGGGTCCGCGACTCGTCTTCATGGACGAACCGACAGCGGGTCTCGACGTCTCCGTGCAGGCCCGTCTGCTCGATTTGCTGCGCACGCTCACGTCCACGCTGCATCTTTCGGTGCTGATCGTCACGCACGATATTGGCGTCGCGCGGTTGCTCGCGCATCGGCTGATGGTCATGCAAGGCGGTGAAGTGGTCGAAGCGGGTCTGACCGATCAGGTGCTCGACGACCCGCAGCACCCTTATACACAAACGCTGGTTTCCTCGGTTCTGCCGGTTTGAGGTTCACAATGCACTCTCCTGAAAGGAACCACGACATCACGCAACGCGCGTTCGTCGACAACGCCGCGCTCATGTTGCGCGCGGACAACCTCGGTAAAATCTTCACGCTGCACGGCCAGGGCGGCGTGCAGATCGAAGCGCTCGCCGGCGTTTCGCTCGAAGTCGCGCGCGGCGAATGCGTCGTGCTGGTCGGGCCGTCCGGCGCGGGCAAGAGCACGCTGCTGCGCTGCCTGTACGGCAACTATCTGGCGAGCACCGGTTCGATCGTGATCCGCGACGCGGCCGATGACGGTCAACCCGTCGCGATCACCGGCGCGCCACCGCATAACGTGCTGAAACTGCGCCGCACTGTCGTCGGTTACGTGAGTCAGTTTCTGCACGTGATCCCCCGAGTGCCGACGCTGAGCCTCGTCGCCGAGCCGCTGATTTCCCGCGGCGTCAGTGAAGACGAAGCGCGCGCTCGCGCGGCCAGCCTGCTGGCCAGGCTGAACGTGCCGCAGCGCCTGTGGACGCTCGCGCCCGCCACGTTTTCCGGCGGCGAACAGCAGCGCGTGAACATTGCGCGCGGGCTGATTGCCGGTCATCCGCTGCTGCTGCTCGACGAACCGACCGCCTCGCTCGACGCGGAGAATCGCGACGTGGTCGCCGACCTGATTGTCGAAGCACGCGAACGGGGGGCGGCGATCGTCGGCATCTTTCATGATGAGGACACGCGCAACAAGGTCGCCACGCGCCGCCTTGAACTGCGGCCGCCGCAGCGCCACTGAGCAGGCAACGGCGGTACGCGACGCATCACACACTACATTGGCGCCATACGTTCAGGTACAAAGCGCATGGCGGCACAACTGAAGTCTGACTGACTACGGAGCAAGTCGATGTTGATCAGGAACGCTCGCATCGTGACGCGAGACGAAGTATTCACCGGCGTGCTGCGCGTCGAAGACGGCGTAATCCGTGACGTTGAACGCGGCACCACGTCGGCACGTGAAGCGGAAGACTGGGACGGCGACTATCTGCTGCCGGGTTTGATCGAACTGCATACGGACAATCTCGAGAAGCACCTCGCACCGCGTCCGGGCGTGCACTGGAATACCGATGCCGCCTTCGTGATTCACGACGCGCAAGTCGCTGCCGCCGGCATCACCACCGTTTTCGACGCGCTCGCAATCGGCTCGCGTTCGAATGTGGGACTGCGCGGCCGCGATCAGCAAACGCAATGCGCCGAAGCGCTCACGCGCTTTTCCGGACGCAACCTGCTGCGTGCCGAACATTTTTTGCATTTGCGCTGCGAGATCGCGACGGCCGACGTCGTGGAAGTATTCGATACGCTGTGCGCGCACCCGCTGCTCAGGCTCGCATCGGTCATGGATCACACGCCCGGTCAGCGCCAGTGGCATGACCACGAGCAATGGCGCCGTTTCCAGGAGCGTAACGGGAAACTGAGCGACGAACTTGTGGCCACCGCCCTCGTTCAGTTGTCCGTGGAACAGGAACGTTACGCGGACGCACATCGCCATGAAATCGTCGCGCGTTGCAAGCGGCTCGGCATTCCGGTGGCGAGCCATGACGACACACTGATCGAGCACGTCGAGCAGGCCAAGGCAGAGGGCATCGTGCTGGCCGAATTTCCCACCACGCGCGTGGCCGCCGAGGCGGCCCGCGAACACGGCATCTCGACGATCATGGGCGCACCGAACATCGTGCGCGGTGGGTCACACTCGGGCAACGTGTCCGCGCTCGAACTGGCTCGCGCGAATCTGCTCGATATTCTGTCGTCGGATTATGTGCCGTCCAGCCTGCTGACCGCCGTGTTCGAACTGGTCTACGAGGCCGGCTGGTCGCTGCCGCGCGCAATGGCGACTGTGTCCGCGGAACCGGCGCGTACCGCCGGTCTGCACGATCGCGGAGCCATCGAGCGCGGCCTGCGCGCGGACTTCGTGCGCGTGACGATGCTCGACAGGCTGCCGGTGCCGCGCGCCACCTACCGGGCCGGCGCACGGATCGTCTGAAAAGCGGAACGCCGGGGCAGTTTTTCGCTAACCAAAGGTCTAGCGATCGGACTGCAACTGCCCCCAGGTAACCAGCACTTTCTGGATGCCGCGTGCGTAAGCATCACGCGCTCGCGGCGTTTCGGAGTGGTAGGCGCCAATCGCGCGCCATGTGTTGCCGTGCTTGACCATCTTCTGCTTGAGCAGCCACGCGGCCACGTACACGTTCACGCACGGGTCGATCAATGCGTTGTGAGGCACGCCCTGGCGCGCGAGGTCGCCAAAGTGGACCGAGTTGATCTGCAACTGGCCAACGTCGATCGAACCGTTCGCGTTCTGATGGATCGCGGCCGCGTCACCCTTCGACTCGTACCAGGCGAGCGCTCGCAGCACCCACGGGTTGACGCCCTGATAGGCGGCGGCTTCGTTGAAGCAGTCGTCGGCGGCGTGGGCGCTCGTGCAGATGCACGCGAGAAACGCCGCTAGCGCGGTGCATGACAGTTTGATCAGTCTGCAGGACATGAGGCATCCTTTCGCTTTGCAGCGATTGAAATTCATGGAAACAGATGTGCTTCGGCGTGCGCCGTGACACTTACTTTGCGAGCGCCTCGTCGATCTGACGTTGCACAGCGTCGAGGTAGGCATGCGACGCGTCGGACACGATCAGGCGCACCACGGGCGCAGGCGGCGCCTTATGCTCCTGCACCGCGGCAGGCACACGCGCTTTTTTGCGGCGCGACGATGGCTTGACCGGCAGGTCATCGTCGGTACCCGAAGGCGGCAGCATGGCGAGCGTCGGCAACGGCGGATAGACCTTGTCGGCTGCGGGAAGAGCGGCCTGGAATGCGGCACCGGGCGCGCCGGCAAGTGTGCCGGGGAGCGCACCTGGAAGCGTGCTCGACAGCGTGCCAGACGGCGCGCCCGCGACCTGCGAAGCCGCGCCCTGGCCCGCGAAGGCCGGAACGGTCAGCAGCATGGCGACCGTCAGCAGAGACATCCGGACCATCACCTTTGCCTCCTTTATTGAACTGTTCGGATGGATACGCTGTAAGGCTGCCCGACGCCCGCGACGCGATTCTCGAAGCTGACCCGGGCAGCCCGCTGCGCCGGTACGCCCTTCCAGACGGCCTGGTTCAGATAGGTGAAATCCTGTCCCAGCGCGGTGACGAGCACGACCGCGGGTTGCGTCTGCGCCGCGGCCAGCGCCCCGGCTCTCGCCAGCACGGCGGAAAGTTGGGGGTCGCGTGCGCCGAGCGCGTCGGGCGGAAGCTCGAAGCCGATGACCTCGTTGGGCGCCCTGTCCTTATGGGCTACTGTCTGCACGGGCATCGGCGCGCACCCGGCCAGCGCCAGCACCGCCAATCCCATCCATACGCGTCGCTTCACGGCGCTCTCCGTCAATCCCGTTGCTATAAGCCAGTTTTCGGCAGCGCGCCGCGGAAAGTTGAGAGCTGAAAAACGGTCCGGCAAAAATCAAAAAGACTTGCCTCAAGAACGGCGCAAACGATTGCCGCCATGTGCGGTGAATTCCCGTTCACGGGGAGAGTTGTCTCGTGACCAGAAAAACTTTCCGAAAGCCTGGTCAGCGTCCGCGCCACGATCGACGACGCATCGCGCCCAATGAAAATGTGCGACCCCGCTCTCCCCGCTCAGGCGGTCGGCTCGGCTTCGCGGCCTGCCGATGCGTTCTCGCCGGGTTGAACCTGCGCGGGATCCGACGCCACTGCGGCGTGACCTTCCCGCAGCCGCGCCGTCTCCTGTGCGTGCGCGACTTCGGCGCGCCCCAGCGCGTCACGCACATCCCGATACCGCATGTACGCGCAGCGGCCGCCGGTTTTCGCCGCATACATCGCGGCGTCGGCGTTGAGCAACAGTTCTTCCGGGGTGCTGCTGTCGTCCGGATACTGGCTGATGCCGATACTCGCGCCCACCGTCATACTCTGGCCGTCCACCACCAGTTCTTCGTTCAGCGCCTGCACGACACGTGACGCGATCGCAGGCGCCGCCTCCGCCGAGCGCGGCCCTTCGACCAGCACGATGAATTCGTCGCCGCCAAGCCGCGCGACCACGTCGGCGGAGCAGAGCACCTGCCTGATGCGTCGCGCCACCACTGCCAGCACCTTGTCGCCCACCGCGTGACCAAACTGGTCGTTGATCTGCTTGAAACGGTCGAGGTCGACGAACAGCACGGCCAGCCCTTCTTCACGCCGGGTCGCTTCGTTGATCGCGCTCTGCAGCCGGTCCATGAACAGCATGCGGTTCGGCAAGCCAGTGAGCACGTCGTGCGTGGCGAGGTGAACAAGCTCACGCTGCTTGTTGTGCAGCACGTCCATCTGCGACTTGATCTCGCGACGCAGACGGTCGAAGCAGCGCGCGAGCACGCCGATCTCGTCGGTGCGCGTGAGCGGCAGCGTTTCCATCGCGTGTCCGGCGAACAGGTGGGTCGCCGCATACGCGAGGCTTTGCAACGGCCTCGTCAACGCGCGTGCGAACAGGACGGCAAGAATCAGTGCCAGCACGCTGAACACGATCACGATCCGGATGATCTCGTTGCCGAGCAGATGCGCGCCGGCCAGCACGTCGGCAAGCGGCTTGCCGAGCGCAAGCACGATGAAGCGGTTGCCTTCGGAGTCGCCGAACGGCCTGCGCACGAAAGCGAGCACCTCGCCCGCAGCCTGATGCGGATGACCAAGACCGTTGAGCAGCACCTCGCCTTGCGTCTGGGTAAAGAGCGGCTTCGTCACGGGAAAGCTCTCCTGCATCAGCACGCGCCGGCCATGGTCGAAGCCGAAGGTTTTCGACGCGTCCGGATGAACGAGGAAATCGCCCCACTCGTTTGCCAGGTACACCTGATAGTCGCTCGGCAGATCGCTTTGCAGGCGTTTGAGCAGACCGCCCAGATCGATATCGATCACGACCACGCCGACCACCTCGCCACTCGCGCTCGCCACGGGCGTGCCCAGCCGCAGCGTGGGTTTGCCTTGCGCGGCGTGCGTGCCGTATTCGTGGTTGACGGAAATCGGCGACGTGTAAAGACGGCCGGGCGCAAAGCCAAGGGTCTCGAACACATACGGAAACTGCCCTTTTTCCTGCAGCTCGGCGCCCTGCACTCTCACGAGACCATCGTCGTCGCGATCGAAACGGATCAGTTCGAGCCCGTGATGCTGCCGGGCAATCAGGCGCACCTGCAGGAATTCCGGGTGATGCACCATGAAGCTCGAGTACACCTGTGCGAGCCGCTCACGCCCCGCGCTTCGACCGAGGCCGTCGTCGGTCTCGACAATCTCCGCGGTGGACGGCAAGCTCGCAAGCACGAGGGCATCCGCGCCGACATCGTCGATTGCCACGGAAAAGCGCTGGCCCAGCAGCTCGGTCGAGGTCAGCAGGCTGTGCTCGGCTTCGTCCACCAGCATTGCGCGGTTGGCGCGGTAGGCGTAATAGCCGGTTGCGCCGGACGCGAGCACGCCAATGCATGCCAGCAGCACCGATAGTTTGAACGTGAGACCGGATGGCAACATCAGAAGCGCTCCGAGCGGTCGCCGGACACGATGCGTGTCCATAGCGCCTCACGACGCTGGATGTCTTCCACCGGCCCGATCCAGACGATGCGCGCCTGGTCGTTGCTTTCGACCGGCGCGCTCAGTGTGTTCGCGAGTCCCTGCCGCCGCGTGAGCAACGCGCTCACGTCCGGGTCCAACATGTAGTTGATCCACGCAAGCGCGAGCGGACGATCGGTCGCCGAACGGGTCATGGACCAGCAATCGAGCCACGCGAGCGCGCCTTCGTCGGGAATCACATAGCCCACGTCGGCGCCTGCGCGGCGCAGCAGTTCGACCTGCTGCGTGCCGTAATTGCCGAACATCAGCGCGACCTTGTGCTGGATGAAGAACGCGGTGGCTTCTTCGGGCAGTGTGTAATAGGTGAGCAGGTTGCGGCGCAGGTCGACCAGCTTGTGAGCGATCGTGCGCATCTGGTTGGCGTCGAGCTGAAAAGGATGCGCGTATCCGAGCGCGAGCGCCGTGAACGAAAAGTTGTGCTGCGCGCTGTTGAAGTCGAGGACCTTGCCGCGGTAGCGCGGATTCCACAATTCAAGCATCGAGCGCGGCGCGACGGCAATCTGCCTGCGGTCGTAAATCAACCCCATTGACGAATACGTAAACGGGATTGCATACACCTTGCCCGCCGACGTGAGGCCGTCGATCGACGAGAGTGCCTGAAAGCGCGGCACTTGCCGCCTCGTGTTGGGCAGGCTCGCCAGATCGAGCGGGGCAAGCAGATTGGCCTGCGTATAACGTGCAATCTCGGCGGTGTTCGCGGCGAGCACGTCGAACGGAGGCGGAGTTTTGGCGTGCATTTGCGACCACAGCGCCTCGTCGGAATCGACGAGCGTTACTTCGACTCTGGCGTTGTAACGGGCTTCGAAGTTTTTAACGACGTCGTCGTCTGCATAACCGGGCCACGCCAATACACGCAACACTCTTTCACGCGCTTGTGCGTGCGCTGCGCTTAATGAGCCGAAACAAAACGCTGAAACGAGCGCAAAACAGAAAAGCGCATGCAACGCGAGCGTCAAAATGCCAGCAAAACCGTTGCGGTTCAACAGATTCAAACGAGCGCCCGCCGCCGGCTTATGCGGCTGCGGCGTCTCATTCCACGCGCGCCATTCATCTGCCATCAAAATCATGTGCATACCCAACACCGTTTAGACAGACGTTCAACGAATGCACGCGCGCGCGTGGCCTCGCGGGCGCGTTGCTCCGTGACTTTGTTCAGACTTACGCTCGATTTCAAGCCGCCATGCGTGACGCGGCGAGCAACGATGATAGCGCCATGCAGAACATTTTGGGTGCGCGCTCACCAAAGTTTTGCACTGCTCCAGGGTTCGCACCGTAGCGATACGCTTCGCCGATATTTTAACGGCAGTTTATGTGAAATCTTTAATTTGACGCGCCGGACTTCAAACGTAAGTCGCGGTAAGTAACGTAATAAAGCAGAGGAATAGCGCGGACAGAATTGAAAACCGCCAAACTCCGCTTGCTGAATTAACGCTTGCAACGAGCCGCTCGCCAGATATAAACGCAGACTAAAGGAGCATCGCGTGCATGCCGATATTAATGACTCGTGCACCGTCGGCGCCTGCCTGCGGAGAGCGCGAACCGTGCGGAACGGCAAGCACCGGGCTGCGCACAGTCAGAAGAAGAAACGGATCATGCGCCTGACAAAGAAAGAATGGATGCTGGTCGCGGTCGCGGCGGTTTCGATCGCGGGCTTTGGCGGCTGGCTGCAGAGTGAAATGAACGCGGCCGCGCTCGCGCGCGCGCAGCGCGTCACGCAGGATTGGCCGGACACGCACGCGTTTTGCACCGGCATGAGCGCGCGCGAATCCGCGATGATGGACAAGGGCGTGCTCTGGTGCGGCAGTGTGGATGCCACGCGCGCTGATTCGCTGAGTAAGGGCTAAACACCTGGACCCGGCACCCGGACGGGCAAGCCGACGAACCACGCGGAGGGATCATGCTCACAGCACCGACATGGCGGTGGAGTCTTCACCAGATTCCCGCTTTAGAAGCTATCCTCTCGCGCCATCCGGTGTTTTACTAGCTACCCAATCTTTTTGAACTGATAAGCTTGGCGCGCGCTGCTGGCCGCCCCGGCCGGCGGCTTCAATCCAGACCCGGTTGTCATTCGCACCGGGCGCCCCGCGGCGGTATCAGCGCGCGCGGGCGTATTTGAACTACCACCCAGGAGTTAAACAGTGAAGAAACTGCTAGCGGCTTTGACGGTTGCTCTGCTTGCCACCGTCTCGATTGGCGCACACGCTAAAGATTGGTCGACCATCCGTTTCGGCGTTGACGCCAGCTATCCCCCGTTCGAGTCCAAGGGTTCGGACGGCAAGCTCGTTGGCTTTGACATCGACCTCGGCAATGAAATCTGTGCGCGTCTGAAAGCCAAGTGCGTGTGGGTGGAAAACGATTTCGACGGCATGATTCCGGCCCTGAAGGCGAAGAAATTCGACGGCGTGCTCTCGTCGATGTCCATGACGCCGCAACGCGCCGAGCAGATCGCGTTCTCGTCGAAGCTGTTCAACACGCCGACGCGCCTCGTCACGAAGAAGGGTTCGGGCATCATGCCGACGGCTGAGTCGCTGAAGGGCAAGACGGTTGGCGTCGAGCAGGGCACGATCCAGGAAACCTACGCGAAAACCTACTGGGAACCGAAGGGCACGAAGGTCGTGCCGTATCAGAACCAGGACCAGGTCTACGCCGACCTGCTGTCGGGCCGTCTGGACGCCTCGCTGCAGGACGCCGTGGAAGCCGAGATCGGCTTCCTGAAAACGCCGCGCGGCGCGGGCTACGAGTTCGCGGGCAAGGATCTCGTCGACGAGAAAATTCTCGGCAACGGCGCCGGCATCGGTATGCGCAAGGAAGACACGGATCTGAAGGCGAAGGTCGACAAGGCGATCGCCGACATCATCAAGGACGGTACGTACAAGAAGCTCGAGAAGAAGTACTTCGACTTCGACGTGTACGGCAGCTAAGTCTCGCCAGCGCGCCCAGTGGCGCGCTCGCCGGCTGGTATAAGAAACGGGCTCCGCAACACGCGGAGCCCGTTTCGTTTCGTGCGCGGCTTTCTGGCTGCGGTGTCGACGCAGTCGCGCTCCCCGCCCCCCTTTGCCGCATATCGGCTAAGATCGTGCGATCGAGACAAGGCCGGAAGGGATGAGCGAGGCTCGCAGCGACCCCTCCGCGCAATCATTCAACGAAACTGCTTTCCTCCTGAAATCAACGACATAGCGCGGCACATCCCGATGCCCGCGGATCTGAACAGACATGCAAACCCAATCCCACCCGCTGATCTCCCCGACGCTGGGCACCGCCCGCAATCTGACGAGTTTCCATTACGGCCCTGGCGGCGGGCAGAAGATCTACATCCAGTCGTCGCTGCATGCGGACGAATTGCCCGGCATGCTCGTTTCGTGGGCACTGCGCCGCAAGCTCGCCACGCTGGAAGCGGCCGGCAAGATGCGCGGCGAAGTCGTGGTGGTGCCGGTCGCCAACCCGATCGGGCTGAACCAGCATTTTCTCGGCCATCTGTCCGGCCGCTTCGAAACTGGCACGGCGCAGAATTTCAACCGCAACTTCTACGAACTGGCAGCGCTGATCCAGCCGGGCATCGAATCGCGTCTGACCGACAACGCCGACGCCAACCGCACAGCGATTCGCGCTGCCATGCGCGAAGCGCTGGATGCGCAGAAGCCGGAAACCGAACTCGAATCGCAGCGTCTCGCGCTGCAAAAGCTTTCGTACGATGCCGACGTCGTGCTCGACCTGCACTGCGACTGGGAAGCCGCGATGCACATTTACACGAATCCCGACCTGTGGCCGGAAGTCGAGCCGCTAGCGCGCTACCTGGACGCCAAAGCGTCGCTGCTCGCACTGAACTCGGTAGGCAATCCGTTCGACGAGATTCACAGCTTTTGCTGGTCCGATCTGCGCGGCCGTTACGGCGACCGCTTCCCGATCCCGAACGGCTCGATTTCGGTGACGATCGAACTGCGCGGCCAGCGCGAAGTATCGTACGACTACGCCGAGCACGACGCCCAGGCGATCATCGAATATCTGACCACGCGTGGCGTGATCGACGGCGAAGCCGCCCCGCAACCGCCGCTCCAGTTCGAGGCCACGCCGCTCGCGGGCGCCGAGCCGCTCGTCGCCCCGATCAGCGGCGTGCTGGTGTATCGCTGTGAAGTGGGCACCTGGGTCGAAGCCGGTCATGAGGTTGCGGATATCGTCGATCCGCTCACGGACCGTGTCGTCACGGTTAAAAGCACCGTGGCAGGCGTGCTGTACGCGCGCCATCTGACGCGATTCGCTACGGCTGGACTGGAGTTCGCGCGCATCGCCGGCGCCACGGCGTTCCGCAGCGGTTCGCTGCTGAGCAATTAAGCACGTGTCAATCTGGGGCTTTCCGGATTGCGCCGGAAAGCTCGCCGGAGCGCCCGCGCGCGCTTTACGCCCATCGCCGCGCTCACGCCTTTAGCACGACCAGCAGATAGCGTATGCGCAACGCCCCTTGCGCGTTTTGAACCGGTAAAGCGATCAAGTGTCGCGCCGGCGCGACACATTCCAGGTATCAGCCAAGCTGTCACATACCTTACTCTGCGTTCCCTTAAATTGCGGGCCATCGCACGACCTTGCCAGAGAGCCGGCGTCGCGATCGCTTATTTTTTAATCGGAGAACGTGTTTTGAACAAAAAAGTATTTGCCGCCGCTACCCTCGCCCTTTTTGCCGGCGCCGCTCACGCACAGAGCAGCGTGACGCTGTACGGCATTATCGATGCCGGTATCAGCTACGTGAACAACTCGAAGACTGCAACCGGTCACGACAACCTCTTCAAGTACGACGACGGCGTCGCTCAGGGAAGCCGCTGGGGCCTGCGCGGCACGGAAGATCTGGGCGGTGGTCTTAAGGCGCTGTTCGTGCTCGAAAACGGCTTTAACAGCGGCAACGGCACGCTGGGTCAAGGCGGCGCGCTGTTCGGCCGCCAGGCCTACGTTGGCCTGTCGCAAAACAATGTCGGCTCGCTGACGTTCGGTCGCCAGTACTCGTTCTCGACCGACTATCTGGGCGGCAGCTACGCGAACGGTGGCCAGACGGTCGCCGGCAACTACGCTTACCACATCAACGACGTCGACCAGCTGACTTCCAGCCGTATCAACAACTCGGTCAAGTTCAGCAGCGCGAACTTCTCGGGGCTGACTTTCGGCGCGTTGTACGGCTTCTCGAACCAGGCTGGCGCATTCGCGGGCGCGCCGGCAACCGGCACGACGGCTGCACCGGTCGCCGGTTCGTCGCGTGCTTACAGCTTCGGTGTGAACTACGCGAACGGCCCGTTCGGCGTGGGCGCGGCGTACACGGACATCCGTTACCCGAGCCAGTCGACCCCTGCCTTCTCGACGACGATCGCCAACGTCGCGACCGGCAACATCCGCGATCTGCGCACGTTCGGCGTGGGCGGCCGTTATGCAATCGGCGCGGCGACGCTGTGGGCGTTGTACACGAACACGCGCTTCGAGCCGATCACGGGCGGCTCGACGACCTTCACCGCTTACGAAGCAGGCGCGAAGTACGCGTTCACGCCGGCCATCACGGCTGCGGCGGGCTACACGTACATGCATCTGGGCGACGCGAACCGCGGTCACTGGAATCAGGCCGATCTGAGCGTCGACTACGCACTGAGCAAGCGCACGGACGTGTACGCATTGGGCATCTACCAGATCGCCGCCGGCCGCAACGGCACGGCGGACGTGCAGGCGCAGATCGGTTCGAGCACGAGCTACTTCAACACGTCGGGCACGGGTTCGGACAACCAGCTCGCATTCCGCGTCGGCATCCGCCACAAGTTCTGAGCGCGAGCCGCACGCAGGAAGCGCGAGCTTTCTGCTGCGGCGCTCACGGTGGCCGCCTTAAGAAAACGCCCTGCGGGGCGTTTTTTGCATCTGCGCACTCATTCGCACGAGTGTGTGGAGTCGCAGCCCCGTCGCAACGAGGTCGAATGCCGCAGCATGCCGATGCACACGTCCGCGAGATATTCGGCGTCGCGCGGCAGCACGATTGGGCCAGGTTCCAGCAGCCAGTCCCGCAGCACGCCGCCAAGAAACGCATGCACGACACCCGCGGCGCGTTCCGTGTTCAGGTCGGGCGGCAACTGGCCTCGCGCGATGGCGTTGCGCAGACCGAGTTCGAGCTGCCTCCTGCCGTTGCGCGCCGCGTTGCGCTGGCGGTCGAGCACCGGGTCCATGTCGCGCGTGTGCTCCCACTTGTTGAAAAGCACTTCGAACACGCGGCGGCTGTGCGGCTCGACGACGGCCTTGTCGAGGCAGAACACCAGCAGCAACCGGATCCTGCCCAGCGGATCGGACTCTCTCGCATCCACCGAGGCCGCGACCAGCATTTCCATTGGCAACATCACGCGGTTGGTCATCGCGACGAACAGCTCGGCCTTGTTGCGAAAGTGCCCGTAAATCGCGCCGCGCGTGACGCCCGCCCGCTCGGCGACGTCTTCGAGCGACGCACGCGCGACACCATGCTCGGAGAACACGCGCTCCGCGGCGTCGAGAATGTGGTCGCGTGTTTCCAGCGCCTGTTGCCGGGTCCGTCTCATCGCGCGCCGCCGGCTCCGCCGTTGCCGCCACCGCCCGGCGCAGCGCCGTCATGCGCTGCATCCGGCGTGCTTCCATCGTCGTTATCGCGGTCGTGGTGAGGCAGCTTGTGCGATACCTCGTCGAGCTTGTCGCCGAGGAGCCGCCTGACCACGACGTAGAACACCGGAATCAGCAGCAGCCCGAGGAACGTCGCGAACAGCATCCCGCCGATCACGCCGGTGCCGATCTCGTGCCGCGACGCGGCGCCCGCGCCCGACGAGATCACGAGTGGAAACACGCCGAGAATGAAGGCCATCGAAGTCATCAGAATCGGGCGCAGCCGTAGCCGGGCCGCTGCCAGCACGGCCTCACGCAACGTCAGGCCGCGCTCCTGCCCTTCCACGGCGAATTCGACGATCAGGATCGCGTTCTTCGCTGCCAGGCCGATGACCGTCACCAGTCCGATCTTGAAGTAGATGTCGTTTGGCACACCGAATGAAAGGCAGAAGACCAGCATACCGAGCATGCCGAGCGGCACGACCAGCAGCACCGCGGCCGGGATCGACCAGCTCTCGTACAGCGCCGCGAGGCACAGGAACACCACCACGATCGACAGCATCAGCAGCGTTGTCGCCGACGAGCCGGACAGCAGTTCCTGGTAGGACTGACCGGTCCAGTCCGCCGCGAAGCCCGGCGGCAGTTCGTGATTGACCATGTCCTGCAGCGTCTGGATCGCCTGCCCCGTCGAATGACCCGGCGCGGAATTGCCGACGATCTCGACCGCCGAGTAGCCGTTGTAGCGCGGCAGCACCGTCGGCCCGAACGCCCACTTCGCGTTCACGACGCTGGAAAGCGGCACCATGTTGTAGGGCGCGATCGATTTATTGGCAGGCGATGGATCGACCGGCGTGACGAATTCATTCGACGCATTCACGCTGCTGGCCGCGGACGGCGCACTCGCGCCCACCCCGGCGCCGGCCGACGCGCCCGGCGTGTACAGATGCTGGAACGCGTCCATGTTCATCCGGTAAGGCGCATCGGCCTGAATGTACACGCGCTTCACGCGTCCGCCGTAGGTGAACTGGTTGATATAGAACGGCGCAAGCTCCATCTGCAATGTGTCGTACACATCGGTCAGCGACAGCCCCAGTGCTTGCGCCTGGGTCCGGTCCACCGCGATGCTCAGCTGCGGCGCGCTCGGCAGCGAGTTCGGGCGAATGCCGAACAGCACCGGGCTCTTCGATGCGCTCGTGAGCAGCGTGCGCGTGGCGCCGCCAAGCTCGTCGCGCGACTGGCCGGCTCGCGCCTGAAGATACATGTCCACACCGCCAAACTGGCTCAAGCCGCGGATAGTCGGCAGATTCACGACGAAAACCTGCGCATCGGGAACGCTCGACAGAATGCGGTTGAACTGCGGGATCAGCTTCATCGCGGTGTCGGAACGCTTGTCCCAGTCCGCGAGCTTGATAAACGACATGCCGACGTTTTCATTCGTGCCGACGAAACTGAAACCCTCCGGCTGGAAAATGTCCACGATCTCCTTGCTGAACGCGCTGTGCATGAGCTTGTCGCGCAGTTCGGTCATCACATGATCGGTGGCTTGCAGCGTCGAGCCCGACGGCAGATTCACCAGCGCCAGCGCGAACCCCTGGTCCTCGTCGGGCACGAAACTGGTGGGCAGCCGCGTGTACAGAAAGCCCGTCAGCACGACGACGAGAACGAACGCAATCATCCAGCGCGGCGCGTGATTCACCGCCCGGCCGGTCTGACCGAGATACTTCTTCGTGGTCCAGTCGAACGTGCGGTCGAACCAGCGATAAAACGCGTTCTTCTTCTGCGCGTGCTCGGGCCGCAGGATCGCCGCGCACAGCGAAGGCGTGAACGACAACGCGAGGAACGCGGAGAAGCCCATCGACACGGCAATCGTCAGCGCGAACTGCGCATAGATGATGCCGGTCGCGCCCGGCTGCAGTGCGGACGGAATGAACACGGCGGACAGCACCACGGTAATCGCGATGATGGCGCCGGTGATCTGGCCCATCGCCTTGCGGGTCGCCGCGCGTGGCTCCATTTTCTCTTCGGTCATGATGCGCTCGACGTTTTCGATCACCACGATTGCGTCGTCGACCACGATGCCGATGGCGAGCACCATGCCGAACAGCGTGAGCTGATTGAGCGTGTAATGCAGCGCCGACAGGCCGATGAAGGTGCCGAGCAGCGCCACCGGAATCACGAGCGTTGGAATGATCGTGGCGCGCAGATTCTGCAGGAAGATCAGCATCACGAAGAACACCAGCACGATTGCTTCGACGAGCGTGCGGATCACGTCGACGATCGATGCGGTAATGAACGGCGTGGTGTCGTACGGCACGCTCCATGAAACGCCTTGGGGCAGGTCGCGCGCCAGTACGGCCATTTCGGCCTTCACCGATTTCGCCACCGCGAGGGCGTTGGCGCCCGGCAGCAGGAATACGGCCATGCCGCCGGCCTGCTTGCCGCCGAATACGGAGGCGAGGCCATAAGTCTGCGAGCCGAACGAAACGCGCGCCACGTCGCTCAGCTTGACCGTAGTGCCGTCGTTGTTCGACAGAACGATAATGTCCTCGAACTGCTTGATCGACGAAAACAGACTGTCGCCGGTCACGTTCGCCGTGAACACCTGTCCCTTTACGGCGGGGTCCGCGCCCAGCGAGCCGGCCGCGAACTGCGCGTTCTGCGCAGTGACCGCATTGAGCACCTGCGTCGTGGAAAGACCATAGCTTTGCAGCTTGTCGGGGTCGAGCCAGATGCGCACCGCGTATTCCGAACCAAGCAACGTCGTGTTGCCGACGCCCGTCACGCGGCCGATGGCGGGCTGGATCTGCGACGCGAGAATATCGGCCAGACGGCCGCCGTCGATGGCCGGGTTGCTCGATTGCAAAGCAATGAACAGCAGAATGTCCGGACTTGCTTTCGCGACGATCACGCCTTGCTGTGTCACCTGCGTGGGCAGCAGAGGCTGAGCCAGCGTGACCTTGTTCTGCACCTGCACCTGCGCAATGTCGGGGTTAGTGCCCGTTGCGAAGGTGAGGATGATCTGCGTCTGGCCGTTCGAGCTGGACGTCGAACTGAAGTACAGCAGGTTGTCGATGCCGGTGAGTTGCTGCTCGATCACCTGGGTCACCGTCGACTCCATTGTCTGGGCGCTCGCGCCCGGATACTGCGCGGTGACGGTTACTTCCGGCGGCGCGATGTCCGGGTAGGAATCGATCCCCATGCCGTGTACCGAGATGATTCCGAACAGCGAGATCAGGATCGCGATCACCCAGGCGAAGACGGGACGATTGATAAAATAACTCGGCATGGGCGGTCTCCTAATGCGCCACGCCGGCCGAGGCCGGGGATGCCGGGGAGGCCGCTGCTGTCGCCGATCCGGCTGTCTCCGCCGACGCCGCAGCCGGCTCCGAAGCTGCCGATACCGATCCCGCCGAAGCCGCCGACGTCGCCGGAGCGGGCGGTTCCCACGGCACCGTCTTCACCGTCGATCCCTCCCGCGCCACCTGCGCGCCGGTCACGATGACCTGATCGCCGTTCGCGATACCGCGCGTCACGATCCACGAGTTGCCGAAGCTGTCGGTTGCGTCCACGTCTTTACGCGCGACCTTTCCATTCGCGCCGACCACCAGCAGATACGCGCCGACCGTGTCGCGCTGCAACGCCTGCTGCGGTATCAGGAACACGTTGTTCTGCCGGCCGAAGTCGACCGTCAGCGTCACGTACATGCCGGGCAGCAGACGCCGCTGGGGGTTCGCGACGAGCGCGCGGATATTCACCGCGCCGGTGGCGGCGTTCACCGTCACGTCGGAAAAATCGAGCGTGCCCGCCATGCTGTACTGCGCGCGATTGGGCAGCCGGATGCGTACCTTGGTGCGATTCTGCTGCGTCAGTTCGACCGAGCCATCGCTTTGCGCCTGCTGCAGCGTCGCGAGGTCGGCGGCGCTGATCGTGAAGTTCACGTACATCGGGTCGATCTGCTGGATGGTGGTCAGCAGCGTGCCGCTGCCGCCCGTGTCCGACGTGCTGTTGCCGACCACCGCGCCTACCGTCACCTGCTGCTGCCCGGCAATGCCGTTGATCGGCGAGCTCACGTGCGTATAGCCGAGCAGCACCCGCGCGCTCTGCGCGGTCGCCTCGTCGGCCTTGACCTTGGCTGCGGCGCTGCGCTCGGCGGCGTCGGAGTTATCGACGGTCTGCTGCGAAACCGAACCGACCGGCAGCAGCTTGCGGTTGCGCGCGGCGGTGATCCGGTCATTGACGTAGGTCGCCTGATCTTCGGCGAGCACCGCGAGGTCGTTGTTCAGCTGCGCGCGGTAAAAGGTCGGATCGATTTCGAACAGCACCTGCCCCGCGCGGACCGGTGCGCCTTCGGTGTAGACGCGCCGCAACAGCACGCCGGACACGCGGGCGGTCACGTTTGCGCTGAAATAAGGCGAAAGCCGGCCGACGAACTGACGCTCGAGCGGCACCGATTGCGATTGCGCATTGACCACCGCGACCTGCGGTGGCGGTGGCGGTGGCGGCGCGCTTTTCGAGCAGGCGGCGAGTACGATCAGGCACAGATACGACAGCGGCGCGCGCTGAGGACGTGACTTCATGAGGACTCCGTTCTTGCTTGAGGCCGGCATGCGCGGGCTGCATCCGTGGATGCCGGCCCGCACGCTGACGGATCGAATGAGAGAGCCTGCGATTCAGTCGGCGGCCCGTTGCATCGCAGGCCGTACGGCGTTTTCAGAAAGCGGGGAAGCAACGGGCGGCGAGGCCGGCGCGCCTGGATTCACTGCTGCGGTCTGGCTTGTGTTGGGGCTCGTGTTGGGGCTCGTGAGCGGGCTGACGGCCGCGTCCGAATCCGCACCTGGCCAGCCGCCGCCGAGGTTCTTGACCAGCATCACGTTGCTCTCGGCGAGCAGAGCCTGCGTGTCGCGCAGGTTCTGCTGCGCCTGGATCAGCGTCAGCTGTTGCGTCAGCACGTTCTGCTGGCTGACCGCTCCAGCGTCGAACTGCGCCTGCTCGCTCGCAAACAGTCTGGAGCTGCTGGTGAGCACGTTGGCAAACGCGCTTTCCTGCGCCCGCAGATGGTTCATCGACGAAAGGCTGTCCTCGACGCTCTGGAAAGCCGTCAAGACGGTGTTACGGTAGTTCGCGACGTCTTCGTCGTAGGTCGCGCGGGCCTGATGAACCGCGGCCGTGCGCGCGCCGCCGTCGAAGATCGTCGCGGCGAGATCGGGGCCGAGCGTCCAGAAACGGCTTGGTGCGGTGAACAGATGGGCGAGCGTATTGTGCGCGAAGCCGCCTTGCGCGGAGAGCGTGAGCGTGGGGAAGAACGCGGCTTCCGCCACGCCGATATTGGCGTTGGCCGCGGCCGCCGTGCGCTCGGCGCTGACCACGTCGTAGCGCCGTTCGAGCAGTTGCGACGGCAACGCGAGCGGCACGGCCGGCACCGCGAAGCGATAGTCCGGATCGACCGGAATGCTGAATGCCCCTGGCGGCGTGCCGGTCAACACGGCAATGGCGTGTTCGTCCTGTTCGCGCGTGGTCTCGGTGGTTTGCAGATCGGCGATCACCACCTCCAGATTCTCCTGCGCGTTCAGCACGTCGTCACCCGACGCGCTGCCTTGCGCGAACCCGGTTTGCACCATCGAGAGAATCCGGCCGTACAGGTCCTGCTGCTGCCTGAGCGCCTGCACGTCGAAATCGGCTTGCCGCAACTGGAAGTAGTCCGTCGCCACGCTGGCGGCGATCGAGATGCGTTCGCCGGCGAGCTGCGCATCCGATGCCTGCGCACTTTCCTTCGCGCTCTCGATCTCGCGGCGTATCTGCCCCCACAGGTCCAGCTCCCAGCTAAGCGACCCGTCGGCCACCACGCTGTTGCCGGCGCCGACGCCCGCGGTCGTCGCGCCGCCCGCGGCGCCCGCCAGCCCCACGATATTGCCGCCGGAGCGCGCACCGGACAGACCAACCGTGGCGACCGGGAACAGACTCGCACGGTTGGCTTCCACGATGCCGAGCGCCACGCGATAGGCGGCCTCCGCCGCCGCGATCGATTGATTTGCCTGTAAGGCCTGTTCGACCAGACCGTTGAGACGGTCATCGCCATACATGCGCCACCACGTGCTCGAGATCGCCGCTTGGGGATTCGCGTCGGCACGTTGCCACTCGACACCTTCCTTGAACGATGCCGGCACCTGCACTTCGGCTTTGCGATAGTCGGGGCCCACCATGCAGGCCGCGAGCGACGTCGCAAGAAGCAACGTCGTGCCGCTTTTTATCGCCGGCCGCCATCGCAAGCGCGGGTCGTGCCGAAACGCGATCCGTGAAATCCGCCGATCTGTCCTCAATCGTGTTCCCCTATCCGCTGGATAAGAAGCCCGACAAAATCATGACATTTATTTCGGATGCCTAACTACAAAAACGAATCAAAAGGCAATTGAAGGCCTGACCTGTCAACTGGAAACCGTGGTGGCCGCCGCACATAGCGCAACATAGCGCAATATAAAATATTGTGCTGACGAGGCGTTCTCCGAGCGTCGCATGACCACCCGCCAGATCGGACAAACGACGATCAGCAGGCCGACGCTGACAGATCATGACGCCCACCGCGATTCACCATGTACAGGGCGCGGGTGAGGAGCCGCGCGAAATGGGCCAGCTTACGCCGGCCATTCGAAGTCTGGTACGCTGCGCCCTTTGCAACCGCCTGTATCGATTCGATGGAAACCCCTTTCAATGACCGTGGCGTATCGGTCACGCGCAATGCGCTTTCGTCCGCCGGCCAGGTTTTCCCATTGCGCGACATCCTGCGCGTGCAAGTCGTCACCGTGCCGAAGAACAAGGTGCTGCCGGTGACCATCTCGGTCGTCGGACTCGCCGGCGCACTGGTCGGCGGCCTGTTTCGCTCGCCAGCGGGCATGGTGTGCGGCACGATGCTGATCGTAGTCGGCTGGCTCACATGGGCCACGCAGGACGTCACCCATCGCCTGATGGTGACCACCGCCGTCGGCGAGCGGGAAGCGCTGATGAGCACGGACCGGGACTTCGTGGAACGCGTCGGCACGGCCGTGAACGAGGCGAAGGCAGCCGCCGTCACGCCGAAGGTTTGAGCGGCGGCGCGCGCGGTCAGCGCGCCGATGTCTGATACAGATCAGCACGCACACATGTTATTTACCGCGTCGTCTAGACGTTGACATATTTTTGCAAGTGCTTCTGAGCCGGGATGTAGAGTCGGCGCTTCCATTACTGCGTGCTCCCTCCCGCAGGCCTTGCAAACGCGCCGGTCTTGCCGCCTACGTCATGTGGGCGCAAGAAAGCGCCGCTCTGTGCGGCATCCCGGCGCGCTTTACGCTGCCCCGCCTTCGCCAGGGAGACGCTTTTTGCAAAGCGTGCTCCTATGTCCCGCTCCTGTTTCGACGCCGTACGCCAGCGTCTGATCCTTCGTCGTCGCGGTTTCAATCTCCTCGCGCTCTTCACCGGCGCGGCGCTCGTGCTCGCCGGCTGCGGCATCAACTTTCCGGTGCCGACGCCGCCGTCTCCCAGCGTTTCATTGATCAACGGCGGCAACGACGGCCTGCTGATTCCGTTGCAGGTCGAACGCGCCGATCAGGACCACGCGCGCCTTGGCCTGCCGGTTCAGCTCGACGGCAAGCCCGTCTACCTCGCACTCGACACCGGCACGCAAGGCGTGCGCGTGCTCAAGTCCGTGCTGCCCGGCACCCGCTATCCGGGCGTCGGCCCGCAAAGCACCCTGCCGCTTGCGAACGGCGCGCAGGTAACGGGCGCGGCCGTCGGCGTGCCGTTCAGCATCGCGGGCATGAAACCGGTCCAGGTCAACGCGCAGGCGGTCACGCTCGTGAACTGCCAACCAGGCATGAAGCGTTGCGTGGGCATGGACGGCTTTACAGCCGAATTCGGCTGGGCGTTCTCCGGGCTTCTCGGCGTCGGCGCGGCACAGCCGGACGACATCTGCTGCACGCAACCGCTACGCGCGTTGCCGGGCAACGTCGGCGAGCGTTATCTGGTGCACGCGAATTTTGCGAAGCCTTTTCTCGTGCTGAGCCCGTCGAGCGCAATCACAAAGAATTACACGATGGTGCCGATGACCGTGCTGACCGACGGCACGATGCAGTGGCCACGCGGCTGCGTGAACGTCGGCGACAAGATGACGTTTTGCGCGCCGCTCGTGTTCGCCACGGCGAACACCGACATGATCCGCATCGAAATGGACAAGGCGCCGAACTGGACCGGCGACGACGAGGTCGGCAAGGTCCTCAACCAGGGCAACTACAACGCGGCGGTCGGTTCGGGCAACTGGGTGCATCGCTATCAGGACGCGCAGGTCACGATCGTCAAGGCCAAAGCGGGCGCGAACCGTATTGTGATCGGCCTGATGGGCATGCAGAATATCGACGTGCTGTTCGACTTCACGCGTCGTGAGCTCGGCCTGCACTCCGCTACCCAAGTCGAATCACTGACTCCGTGACCGCGTGAAACGGCGTCACTCAGCCATGCAGATTAAAAAGGCCGTGCGGTCCTGATGGACCGCACGGCCTTTCGTGCAATGCGCGTTCGCTCAATCGATCTCGACCGGATTCACATGCCAGATGTCGCGCGCATATTCGGCAATCGTACGGTCCGACGAAAACTGCCCCATTCCCGCAACGTTCGCGATCGCGCTCTCGGCCCACGCGCGCTTGTCGACGAAGCGCGCGTCCACGTCTTCTTGCGCCTTCGCAAAAGCCGCGAAATCCGCCAGCACCATGTAGTGATCGCCCCAATCCACCAGCGTGTGGAAAATGTCCGAGAAGCGCACCGGGTCTTCCGGCGAGAAGTAGCCCGAACGGATCTGATCGAGCGCCATTCGCAGTTCAGCATTCTCCTCGTACACCTGACGCGGCCGGTAGCCGCTCGCGCGCAGGCTGTCCACCTCGTCGGCGGTATGGCCGAAGATGAAGATGTTCTCGCGCCCCACCGCGTCGCAGATCTCGATGTTCGCGCCGTCCATCGTGCCGATGGTCAGCGCGCCGTTGAGCGCGAGCTTCATGTTGCCGGTGCCCGACGCCTCGGTGCCCGCCATTGAAATCTGCTCGGACAGATCGGCCGCCGGAATGATCAGCTCGGCCACGCTCACACCATAGTTCGGCACGAACACCACCTTCAGCCGGTCGCCAATGAGCGGATCGTGATTGACCTTCTGGCTCACGTCGCCGATCAGCTTGATGATCGTCTTCGCCATCCGGTAGGCGGACGCCGCCTTGCCGGCGAACATCACCACGCGCGGCACCCAGTCGCGCTCGGGATTCGCGCGAATCTGGTTGTAGCGCACGATCACATGCAGCACGTTCAATAGCTGCCGCTTGTACTCGTGAATGCGCTTGACCTGCAGATCGAACAGCGCGTCCGGATTGAAAGTGAGTTTGGTGTGCTGCGCGAGCCGCTGGACGAGACGCAGCTTGTTTTGCCGCTTCGCCTCGCGGAAAGCATCGACGAACGCGGTGTCGTGCCGCAGTTCGCGCAATTGCTCCAGCTCGAACAGATTGCTGCGCCAGTGCGTGCCGATCTGCCTGTCGATCAGCGACGACAACGACGGGCTCGCCTGCGACAACCACCGCCGCGGCGTGATGCCGTTCGTGACGTTGGTGAAGCGGTCCGGATAAATGCGCGCGAAGTCGGCGAAAATGTCGCGCGTCATCAATTGCGAATGCAGCTTGGACACACCGTTCACCTTATGGCTCGCGACGATCGCCAGATACGCCATCCGCACGCGCCGCTGGCCGTATTCGTCGACGAGCGAAATGCGGCGGATCATTTCAGCGTCATGCCCCGACTGTTCGCTCACGTGCTTCAAAAACTGCGCATTGATCTCGAAGATGATTTCAAGGTGGCGCGGCAACAGGCGCGCCAGCATTTCCACGTCCCACGTTTCGAGCGCTTCGGGCATCAGCGTGTGATTCGTGTACGAGAAAATCTTCGTGACGTGCTGCCACGCCTTGTCCCATGGCTGGTGATGGATATCCACGAGCAGACGCATCAGTTCGGGAATCGCCAGCACCGGGTGCGTGTCGTTCAGATGCACCGCGACCTTTTCCGAGAAGCGGCCAAACGTGCTGTGCGTGCGCTGATAGCGGCGGATCAGATCCTGCATCGTCGCCGACACGAAGAAGTATTCCTGGCGCAAACGCAGTTCGCGGCCGGCCGGCGTGGAGTCGTCCGGATAAAGCAGCCGCGACACGTTCTCCGACATGTTCTTCGTGTCGACCGCGTTGCGGTAGTCGCCCCGGTTGAATGCGCGGAGATCCAGTTCTTCTGTCGCGCGCGCCGACCACAGACGCAGCGTATTGGTGGCGCTGGTCGCGTAGCCGGGAATGACGGTGTCGTAAGCGGTCGCGTTCACATGCTGGGTGTCGATCCATTCGGTTCGCTCGCCGCGCTGTACGGTGCGGCCGCCGAACGGGATCATGTAAGTGACTTCGGGCCGCGGGAACTCCCACGCGTTGCCCGCGCGCAGCCAGTAGTCCGGCGCTTCGACCTGCTCGCCGTTGACGATCTCCTGGCGGAACATCCCGTATTCATAACGGATACCGTAGCCGAAGCCGGGAATGCCGAGCGTCGCCATGGAGTCGAGAAAGCACGCTGCGAGCCGGCCGAGGCCGCCGTTGCCGAGCGCGGCGTCCGGCTCGATTTCGGTGAGCATGTCCATGTCCACGCCGAGGCTCGCGAGCGCTTCGCGCATCTGGTCGTAAATGCCGAGCGCCAGTAAGGCGTTCGTAAAGGTCCGGCCGATCAGAAATTCCATCGACAGGTAGTAGACGCGTTTCACGTCCTGTTCATATTGCAGGCGCGTGGTTTTCATCCAGCGCGCGACCAGCCGGTCGCGCACGGCAAGCGCAGCGGCGTGCAGCCAGTCGTGTGGATGGGCGGTGACGGCGTCCTTGCCGACGCCGTACATCATGCGGTTGGAAATTGAGCGCCGTAGCGCGTCGACGGTACTGTTGAGCTGGTCGAATTCCAGATCGACGGCTGTCATCGAAGCCTCCGGGGAAGAAAGACGCAACATACGCGAACCGCCCAGATGACGGACGGGAGGCGCGTGCCGGTCGGGCGGGTTAAGAAACAGAGTAGAACATTTTAAGGCCGCCGGACACTGGCAGGCGAGCGCGCTTGACCACGCACATGCCATGCCCGCAGACAGGCGCAGAGCCGCCGGTTTTTCGCACGCGAGCGGTGCAAGCAGGCTGCGTAAGGCACCGAGCGCGTGCATCGTTCTGCAAAAAACAGGCACGCGATCGTCGGCAAGCCGCGACAGTGCACAGCAAAAATTTTTGGGCGCAACGCATTATTTTTTCGACGTATGACGCGTGGATGAATGGCTGGATTGCAATGCGTCGTTAGAATCGGTTTGCCGCCTCTGCAGACTGAATGCCACAGTCACGTGTGCCATCGGGTGGGCGACTCAGTTCGACGTCGCCGGGCGGGATTGGCCGTTAGTTGCGTTTTTACGGGGCGTCGGGATTGCTCGTGACAACCGGGACCGGCCTGCGCAATGCCGCATCCCACCGCCTCGTGCCGCTCTGCGCCTGCTGGAGTCAAGCCAGGCCATGTCGAGCCAGATTGAGCTGCGCTGCGCCGAGCAGGAATTCCACGTCTCTGTAACAATCGTTCCGTTCGCCGCGTAGCGCTGATCGAGCAAGGCTCCCGACCAAGGTTTTCGACCGGTCAATCGTCCTTTCGAACGGCTCCGTGCGCACTCCACCCCTTGCAACGCTGCCGCCGGTGCGCCGCTCCACCAAGCGATCGCACCCAACGGCATGCCTAACCCGACGAGCCGCGTCTTGTCCGATAAACCCAGCGCTTCTCCCCTTCTCGCGGACGGCCCGATGTCCGCCGCCAACCGGCGCGCGATGATCGCGATCATGCTTGCCGTCGCGCTCGCCACGCTCGACACCGCGATCGCCAACACTGCCCTGCCCGCCATTGCCGTAGACTTGCACGCGGCGCCCGCAGCGTCGGTGTGGATCATCAACGCCTATCAGCTTTCGATGGTTGCCACGCTCCTGCCGCTCGCCGCGCTTGGCGACATCGTCGGGCATCGGCGCATCTATATCGCGGGGATTGCCGTGTTCACCGTGGCGTCGCTTGCATGCTCGCTCGCGTCGACGCTGCCCATGCTGACCGCCGCGCGCATCCTTCAGGGGCTCGGCGCGAGTGCAATCATGAGCGTGAATACCGCGCTGATCCGCTATCTGTTTCCGCCGCACCGGCTAGGACGCGGCCTTGGCATCAACGCGCTGGTCGTGGGCTTCTCGTTTGCGGTCGGGCCGACGGTGGCGTCGCTGATTCTTTCGGTCGCCAACTGGCCGTGGCTGTTCGCGGTCAACGTGCCGCTCGGCGTCGTCGCGCTCGCGTTCGCGTGGCCGGCGCTGCCGCACACGGAGCGCGGGACGCACAACTTCGATCCGGTCGCCGCGCTGCTGAACGTTGTCACCTTCGCCGCGCTGATCTTCGCGCTCGGCGAGGCCGCGCAGCGCGCTTCGGCACCGCTGGTGCTGAGCGCGGCGGCCGTCGCCGTGATCTTTGGTCTGTTGCTGATCCGGCGTGAAGCCGGCCATCCCGCGCCGATGCTGCCGGTCGATCTGTTCAAGCGGCCGGTGTTTGCGTTGTCGGCGGTGACCGCTGTCTGCTCGTTCGCTGCGCAGGGACTCGCGTTCGTGTCGCTGCCGTTTTATTTCGAAGACGTGCTTCAGCGCAGCCAGGTTGAAACCGGCTTTCTGATGACGCCGTGGCCGGTGGTCGTCGCGCTGGCTGCGCCGCTCGCGGGCAGTCTGTCCGATCGCTATCCGCCGGGCCTGCTCGGTGCGATTGGTCTTGCGGTGATGTCGGCGGGGATGGCGTCGCTCGCGCTATTGCCGGTGCATCCACACGTGCTCGATATCGGCATCCGCATGGCCGTGTGCGGTGCGGGCTTCGGCTTTTTCCAGTCGCCCAATCTGAAGGCGCTGATGGCGAGCGCGCCGCCGGAGCGCAGCGGCGGTGCGAGCGGCATCGTCGCGACGGCGCGACTGCTGGGCCAGACCACGGGCGCGGCGCTGGTCGCGTTGAGCTTCGGCATTGCGGGCCGGCATGGGCCGACGCTCGCACTCGGCGCAGGCGCCTTCTTCGCTGGCGCGGCGAGCCTCGCGAGCGGCTTGCGACTGCTGGCGCCGTCGCATCGCGCTGGCGTGCAGCCGGGGGCTTCGGCCAAGTAGCGGCGGGCTTGGTAGTTGGCGCGGTAGTTGGCGCGGTAGTTGGCGCGGTAGTTGGCGCGGTAGTTGGCGCGGTAGTTGGCGCGGTAGTTGGCGCGGTAGTTGGCGCGGTAGTTGGTTCGGTTGCCGCTTGGTGGTGGCTCGGTAGTCGCTCGGTAACCGGCTCGACAGTTAGCCGAGTAAGTGGCTCAGCGATTGGCTCAATGAACCGGCCAACAAACAAAACGGGCGCGCCGCTAACGCAGCGCGCCCGTTTTTGCATCCGCGACGTGCGTCGTCGGTCAATGCGCGGCGAAATAGCCTTTTACGGCGGAGAGGAACGTGTTGATGTCGTCGCGCGACACGTCTTTATGCGTGACGAATCGCGACGCATACAGCATCTGCGTGAGGATGCCGCGTTCCTTCAGCCACGCTTCGAGCGGCGCGCAGTGTTGCTGCGGAAACTGCGCGAACACCATGTTCGTCGCGACCGATTGCACCTTCACGTGCGCGATCGACTCGAGCCCGGCCGCAAGATGCGCGGCGTGGGCGTGGTCGTCGGCGAGACGCTCGACGTTGTGATCCAGCGCGTACAGGCAAGCTGCCGCCAGCACGCCGGCCTGGCGCATGCCGCCGCCCAGCACCTTGCGCCAGCGATGCGCGACGTCGATCAGCGCCCGGCTGCCCACGAGCACCGAGCCGACCGGCGCGCCCAGCCCCTTCGAAAAACAGATGGACACCGAATCGAACGGCGCGCACAGCGCGGCAACCGGCTTGCCCGACGCGACCGCCGCGTTGTACACGCGCGCGCCGTCCAGATGAGCCGACAAACCGCGTTCGCGCGCAAGCTGGACCGCCTCGGCGACATAAGCTTCCGGCAACACCTTGCCGCCGATGGTGTTCTCCAGCGCCAGCAGACGCGTGCGCGCGAAGTGGTTGTCGATGGGCTTGATCGCGGCGGCAATCTTCTCGAGCGGGATCGAACCGTCGGCGGCGTTTTCGAGCGGCTGCGGCTGGATGCTGCCCAACACCGCGGCGCCGCCGCCTTCGTACTTGTAGGTATGCGCGAGCTGGCCGACGATATATTCGTCGCCGCGCGCGCAGTGCGCCATCAGCGCCGCCAGGTTGCTTTGCGTGCCGCTCGGAAAGAACAGCCCCGCTTCCTTGCCGGCGCGCTCGGCAACCGTGGCCTGCAAACGAAGCACAGTGGGGTCGTCGCCCCAGACGTCGTCGCCTACTTCAGCGGCGGACATGGCCGCAAGCATCGCCGGAGTAGGACGGGTTACGGTGTCGCTGCGCAGATCGATCATGGTGGGTCCTTATGCGTGCCTGGGCGTGCTTGTACGTACTGTACGTGCTTGTGCGTTCGGGAATGACGGCCGATAACGGCCGGCCGGCGTGCCGCCGCGACTGCTGCTGGTTCGATACGGCGCCGGCTGCTGAGCGACACAGTGTATCAATTAACGCCACGCGCAGAACGGGCACAGGCCGGCGCACAGGTCCACGCAAAAAACTGGGAGGTTTAGCCACCCGACTTCGGCAGCCATGCCAGCGGATCGACCGGCTGACCATTCTGGCGCACTTCGAACTGGATCGAAGCGACACCGCGGCTGTCCACGCCCACCTCGCCGATGGTCTGCCCTTGCGCGACGGCGTCGCCTTCCTTGACGAGCAGCGTGCTGTTTTGCCCGTAGGCCGTAATCAGCGAGTCGTCGTGCTTGATGATGATGAGCGGACCATAAGCCTCGATGCCCGTACCCGCATAAACCACGCGGCCCGTGGCGGCAGCCTTGACCGGATCGCCCGGACGCCCGCCGATCACGATCCCGTTCGACTTGCCCGGTGCGAACGCTCGCAGCACCGGACCGCGCAGCGGCCATTGCAGCACGCCTGGCTGCGGCGCGGCGGTTGCTGCCGGATTGGTTTGCGCACCGGGCGCGTTCTGTCCCGCGACGTTCACGGGCGGCGTGACGACGCTGCCGGACGCCATTGGCGGCGAAACACGCAACACCTGGCCGGGCGTCACCGCGGCATTGACCGGAAGACCGTTCCAGCTCGCGATGTCCTGCGGCGCACGACCATAAGCCGACGCGATGCCGGCCATCGAATCGCCCGGATTGACACGGTAAAAACCGGCCGGCACGGGCACGGTGCTGAGGGTGGTGGGACGGGACGGCGCACTGCTGTAAAACGGCGTGCTGTCCCACGGCATCGTGGTACAGCCGCTGAACACTACGCCCAGCGCGGCTACTGCCAGCAACCGGGTCCCCGACACCTGCCATCGTCTTGTCATTTGATTTTCCTCGACGCCTTGATTCAACCGGATTCGAACAGCCCCAAGCATTCGGCGTGCCGCTGCGCTCAAACCGCAACCTGCGCGGCGAGCACGTCACGCGCGCTCCATTATGCCGTTGCGCTCCGTGCCTCCGACAGAAGACTCACCCGCCTGCCCCGCCAACATCAAGACCCGCGCGAAGCAGAGCAAAAATGCGCCGCGGGTGGCCGCACGACAATTATAGTTCTGCTAACAGCCCCGCCCAGCAATGGATACCGGCCGATTGCCTTTGATGTGACTATTGAATACCTTAGGCCCTCGCCTATACTCGAAAACGCTGCGCCCAAAACGCGGTGCGCCAACATATCGACCCTGCGAGGAGTTGGAATGAACAAAGCCACGTTTCTGGCCGTGCAGCTCAATGTCGACGACATTACCGCGTCGCCTGGCCTCGTCGAATTGTTGAATACACACCTTGTTTTTGCCGCCGACGTTGCCGAGGCCGCCGACGCGCTGGTGCAGCTGGCCAGCATCACGGGCCTGTCGAGCGGCGTGGAAGCGACGGTCGAGATTCCCGCCGTAACGGTCGAGCGGCTGCGCGAAGCGCTCGACAACCTGAGCGGCTACGACGAATCGTGGCTTCTCGCGCTCGAGCCGAGTCATGCGCTGTTCGCCGACATTGGTCGACGGCAGCGAACCCTGCACTAGAGCCGCGGACGCAGTCCGCGCTGCCACGCCCCTCGGCACCGGGCGCTCGACGCCGCCGGTGCGCCACTTTTCGCTCACCGCTCGCCTCGTCAGACCAGCCGGTTGCCTCGCCGTCGGCGTGATCTGGAATTTTGGCGGGTCAACTGGAGAACCGCCGTGAAAAGTCTTTTAAACCGCCGCAGCGTGCTGGCAGGACCGTCGCATCTCGTGCAGGTGCCGCGAGAGCGCAGCACGGAATCGACCTCGGCGCCTGCGCCGGAGGACGCCGCCTTGTCGCAGGCGGCTGCCGGCGCGGCAGCCGCCGACCCGTACGGCGCAGGCTTCACCGCGTCGAGCGAAGCCGCGCGCCCGGTCACGACGCTGCGTCCGGTCCCGGCGGTGCCGACGCAGGTGAGCGCGCGCGGCGTGCAGATCGCCGATACCGTGGACGTCGAATGGCTCGCCGAGGAAGAGGCGCTTACGCCATTTCATGTATTCCGCAGTTTCGAGTATTCGGTCAGCCTGCTCTTTCACGCAAAAGAACTGGCGTATTACATCGTGATGTATCAGGACGGCTCACTGTGGCGCGCGCTGCGGGCGCACGACCTGGAAGCGGCCGAGGCGGCGTTTCGTCATTTCGAGGAACAGGCCACGCGTCTGTCGGAAGGCGAAGCGCGGCGTGCGCAACTCGAGGCACAGAACGAGCAGCTCGCACGGATGATCGCGCGCTCGGAGGCGCAAGCCGAACGCCTGAGAAACGAGTTGCAGAGGCGCGGCGCTTACGAGCAGGCCGTGACGAACCGGCAGCATCATGTGCGCAAGGAAGTGTCGCAGCTGGAGGCGCAGCGCGTCGCCGCGCAAGCGCATCTGAACAAGGCGCAACGACAGATTCATCAGCTCAATCTGACCACGAACGAGGCGATCCCGCATCTGCCGGGCCGCTGAGTACTGACATCTGATTCTGCGATGCTCGCGCCATCGCCTAGACGACAAAACGCCGCCCAGGCCAAAGCCGGGCGGCGTTCTGATTTTGACCGCCGTCGCTCAATCTGACGGCGTTTGCTCTGGTTTCGGCGTGACTTAGTTGCCGAAGTAGACCGAGTTGCGATCGTTGCTGCTCACCGGACGGCCAGCTTGCGACGAACCGGCGATCGGTGCGCCATAGCCGCTGTTGGCTGCCTGAGCGGTGCCGTTTTGTGCATCGACACGTGCTTGCGCGGTTTCCAGATTGTTCGGGTACGTGGCGTGGTCGCCCACCGGGTTGTAGCCGTTCTTCTCCAGCTGAACCAGCTGGTTGCGAACGTCTGCACGCGTGAGCGGCTGGTTCGATTGAGCGAACGACACGACCGGAGCGGCCAGAGCGACGGCAACAGCAACTGCAGAGATAAGAGTCTTCATGGTGTAAACCTCCATAACTTGTTCTTGATGCGCTACAGGGTTTTTGTCCTGCAGCGGTTAAGTAGAAGTTTAGAAGCGAGAACACCTAGGGGAAACACCTAAAACAGCGAAACTCTATTCTCGATTTCGCAATAATCACGACCTTGTTTTACCGACATGCCGATTGAATAGCGCCTTTCAGCAATAATTCCATTTTCTTACGCGCTTTTCGGGCGACGCGGTCGCTTGATACCGCGGCGCGTCGCTGACCTTCCGTGCGTTCAGCTCCAGTTCGCGTGGAAGCTGCCCGGCTTGTCGATGCGCTCAAACGTATGCGCGCCAAAGAAATCGCGCTGCGCCTGCACCAGATTTGCCGGCAGACGTTCGGAACGATACGCGTCGAAATAGGCGATTGCCGAAGCGAATGCGGGAACGGGCACGCCCGCGTTGACCGCCGCCACGACCACTTCGCGCAGCGCCGACTGGTAGTTCTTTGCGATGTCGCGGAAATACGGGTCGAGCAGCAGGTTCGCGATCGCCTTGTCCGTCGTATAGGCGTCCGTGATTTTCTGAAGGAAGCGGGCGCGGATGATACAACCGGCGCGGAAAATCTTCGCGATCGTGCCGTAGTCCAGATCCCACTTATATTCCTCCGATGCCGCGCGCAACTGCGCGAAGCCCTGCGCATACGAGATCACCTTGCTGAAATACAGCGCACGGCGCACCGCTTCGATGAACGCGTCGCGCTCCACGCCGAGCGGCTTGGCGGCCGGCCCTTCGAGCACCTTGCTTGCGGCCACGCGCTGGTCCTTCAGCGACGACAGCACGCGGGCGAACACGGCCTCGGTAATCAGCGGCAACGGCGCGCCCAGGTCGAGCGCGTTCTGGCTGGTCCACTTGCCGGTGCCCTTTTGCGCGGCACGGTCGAGAATCACGTCGACCAGATCCTTGCCCGTTTCTTCGTCTTTCTTGCTGAAAATCTTCGAGGTGATTTCGATCAGGTAGCTGTCCAGCTCGCCCTGGTTCCACTCGGTGTAGACCTTGCCCAATTCCTCGTTCGACAGCCCCACCACTTGCTTGAGCACCGCGTAGCTTTCGGCGATCAGCTGCATGTCGCCATATTCGATGCCGTTGTGCACCATCTTCACGAAGTGGCCCGCGCCGTCCGGTCCCATGTAAGCGACGCACGGCTCGCCATCGGGCGCCTTGGCGGCGATCTCGGTGAGGATCGGCGCGACCAGGTCATACGCGTCGCGCTGGCCACCCGGCATGATCGACGGACCTTTCAACGCGCCTTCTTCACCACCCGACACACCTGTGCCGATGAAGTGCAGGCCCGACTTCGCGAGATCCTGATTGCGACGGATCGTATCGGTGAAGTGCGTGTTGCCGCCATCGATCAGAATGTCGCCCTTTTCGAGCAGCGGCTTGAGCTGGTTGATCGTGGCGTCCGTGCCTTCGCCTGCCTTCACCATCAGCAGAATGCGGCGCGGTGTTTCCAGCGACTCCACGAATTCTTCCAGCGTGAAGGCCGGCACCAGTTTCTTGTCCGGATATTCGGCGATGAGTTCGTCGGTTTTCTCGCGGCTACGGTTGAACACCGACACCGCGTGGCCGCGGCTCTCGATGTTGAGCGCCAGATTACGGCCCATGACCGCCAGCCCCACCACGCCGATTGCCTGTTTGCCCATGTGAATTCTCCAGAGTCCAATGAATGTCGAGACGCCTCGCCGCGTCATGCAGGCGGGACGTCGAGGGTGAAAGAATAAAAGAAATGACGGCTCGCCGCTCGCCCGCTGTCACCTTGCAGAATGTTCGACACACGCAGCGACCACGCGCCGCCTTGCACAACGACGCGACGCGCCTTTGAGCGCGTGAGCCGCCGCGCCGCGCCGAGCGCGCAGCCAGGCTTGCCCGCCGCCGCTTGCAACCGCCCGTCAGACTCGCGCCGCGTTCGGACGTTTCCTGAATACGAGGCTGAAATTGTTGGCGGGCATCGCGATTGGCTCGTCGCACGTAAATCCCGAAGCGGTGCCGAGCGTGGTGACCCGCTCCATGTCGCGCACGCCCCACGCCGGATCGCGGCTGCGCAGTTGCTCGTCGAACGCCTCGTTGCTCGCCGACGTATGCGCGCCGCCGCGCCGGTACGGACCGTACAGATACAGTACACCGCCTTCGACGAGACGCTGGCCCGCGCCGGCAAAAAGCGCTTCGGCCGCACTCCAGGGCGAGATGTGAATCATGTTGATACAGATCACCGCGTCAAGCGCATCGACGCCCCAGTCCGACGCGTGCACGTCGAGCGCGAGCGGCGCGCGCACGTTCGGCAAGCCTTCATGCGTGACCCACGCGGCAATCGACGCTCGCGCGTCGGCGTCCGCGTCGCTCGGCTGCCAGTCGAGGCCCGGCAAAGCGCGCGCAAAGCAGATTGCATGCTGCCCGGTGCCGGCGGCAATTTCGAGCACGCGGCCGCTCGCGGGCAGCACCTCGCGCAGGACGGCAAGAATCGGCTCGCGATTGCGCTCCGCGGAAGGCGAACGTTGCCGCAATGCCGGATGGTGATCAGTCATGTTTCGGTTCTATGTCAGTACAAGGCGGTGCGTACGCGCTCGGCGAGTTCGCGATCGTACGTTGCGGCGTCGAACTGCTCGCCGTTGATACGCCGATGAATCTCGCCCGCGCTCGGCAGCCGTGAACGTTCGACGTGATGCGCCGGATCCCACAGCTTCGAGCGCACCAGCGCCTTCGAGCAGTGAAAATACACCGCGTCGACGTCGATCAGCAGCACGGTGCGCGGCAGTTTACCGGCGACAGCGAAACTGTCCAGCCATTGCGGATCATTCGAGATGCGCCCGCGCCCATTCACCCGCAAACTTTCGCCGACGCCGGGGATCATGAAAAGCAGCGCGAGACGCGGCTCGAGCATGATGTTGCGCAGACTGTCGATACGATTGTTACCGATGCGATCCGGCAACGCGAGCGTGCGCTCGTCGACGACGCGCACGAAGCCCGGCGCGTCGCCGCGCGGCGAGCAGTCGAGTCCCTCGGGCCCCGACGTGGCGAGCACGACAAACGGCGCGACTTCAATGAACGCGCGATAGTCTTCGTTCACGTAAGGGATTTCTTTGAACACGGCGCGTTCGTGTGGCTGGCCGTAGATCGCTTCGAGTTGTTCGATGGTCGTCAACATGGAAATCCTTTCGTGTCGTCCAGGGAGAGCCACATGAGGCTCGCGAGCAGCATGAGGCCGCGCCGCCGCTCAATCCAGCGCCAGCCGACCTGCCAGTGCCGTCAACGTGTCGGCGCAAGGCGCCGCGAGTTTCAGCGACAACATCGGATCCGCGCGCGTGCGCCCCAGATTGATTGCGGCGACAGGCTTGCCCTGCTTCTGCGCCCATACGCAGAAGCGATAGCCCGAGTACACCATCAGCGACGAACCGACCACGAGCACCGCGTCGGCCGCGTCGAGTGCGTGCGATGCCGCTTCCACGCGCTCGCGCGGCACGCTTTCGCCGAAAAACACCACCGCCGGCTTCAGCAGTCCGCCGCAATTCGAGCAGGCGGGAACGCGAAACGTCTCGAGAGCGTGCCATTCGAGATGCGCGTCGCCGTCCGCAGCGGTTTCGGCGGTGACGTCAAGCAGCGCCGGGTTATCGGCTTCGAGCGTGCGCTGGATCGTCGCGCGTGCGTGCTGCATGCCGCAGTCGAGGCAGGTCACGCCGCCTATGCCGCCATGCAGTTCGATCACGTCGTGACTGCCCGCGCGTTGATGCAAACCGTCGACGTTTTGCGTAATCAGCGTGGGCACGTGGCCCGCAGTCTGAAGGCGCGCCAGCGCAGTATGCGCGGCGTTCGGCTGCGCCTGCGCGACGACCGGCCAGCCGACCATGCTGCGCGCCCAGTAGCGCCGGCGCATCGCCTCGGTGCCGAGAAATTCCTGCAGCGTGATGGGCGGCGAACGCTTCCAGTCGCCGTTGTCGTCGCGATAACCTGGAATGCCGGAGTCCGTGCTGATGCCAGCGCCCGTCAGCACGAACAGACGCGGGTAACGCCGCACGAAGTCATGCAGATCGTCGAGCGTATGCGTAGCGATCGACGGGGTGTCGGTGAGCGTGATGGATTCGGTCGGCAGAGGCTGAAGGTCGGTCATGACGGGGCGTGATGTTGGGCGGCCACCTCGGTGCGCTTCCGTGCGTGAAGCGTGCTAGCGCGGCGCGCGTTTCCGTGCGGGCGACGGCGGTGGCGCGTCGCGCTTGTGGCGCGACGCTCGCTCATGGCGCGCCTGCCATTCGGCCAGCGCGGTCCGATAGCGGTCGAGCGCTTCGTCGTAGCGGTCGAACACGCACGGATGGCAGCCACTGTGACAACAGTCGTCGAGATCAGGCTGCAAGGGCGGCACGGGCGGCGGATCGTCCTGACGTGTGGCGCGAGGCACGGTGAATCGTTATCCGGTGGGCAGGAACAGTCAGTATAAGTTGATCTCGCGCACCGCGTGAGCGCGCGGCGCGCGGCATTCGCCAGTTGAGGACCGCCTAGCCTCGCCCGACGAACGGCATCTTGCTAGCCATGATCGTCATGAACTGCACGTTTGCCGACAACGGCAGCCCGGCCATATGCAGCACGGCGTCCGCCACGTGCTCGACGTCCATCAGCGGTTCGATAGCGGTCTCGCCGTTGGCCTGCGCAACGCCTCGCGCCATGCGTGCGGCCATCTCGGTCGCCGCATTGCCGATATCGATCTGCCCGCAGACGATGTCGTATTTGCGTCCATCGAGCGAAACGGCTTTGGTCAGGCCGGTAATCGCGTGCTTGGTGGCCGTGTAGGCGATGCTGTTCGGCCGCGGCGCGTGCGCCGAGATCGAACCGTTGTTGATGATGCGGCCGCCTGGGGGCGTTTGCGCTTTCATCAGACCGAATGCCGCCCGCGTGCATAGAAAGACGCCGGTGAGATTGGTGTCGACCACTGCACGCCACTCGTCGATGTCGAGTTCGTCGATGTCGACCGGCGAGCCGTTGCGGCCCGCGTTGTTGAACAGCACATCCAGCCGGCCAAAGCGCTCGCGGATCGTGTCGAATAATCGGGCGACGCCGGCGGCGTCGGTGACGTCGCACGCAACGGCGAGCGCGTCGCCGCCAAGATGCTGCGCTTCCTGCACGACTGCATCGAGTTGCGCCTCACGGCGTCCGGCCAGCACGACGCTATAGCCATGCTCCAGCATCTTGAGCGCACACGCCCGACCGATGCCGCTGCCCGCGCCCGTCACTAGCGCCACTTTTTTCCTGGTTCCTGTTTCTGCCACAGCGCGTCTCCCTGTTTTGCGTTGAGCCACCGACTGGCCCAGTGGTTCTCACACCATACAACAGCAGCCCACTCGCGACAAAGTGCGAAGCGCGCTGGCGGACAGCGCGCTCATTGCGCTCATAACGCTCATAACGCTCATGGCGCTCATGGCGCTCATGGCGCTCATGGCGCTCGTGGCTCGCTGCGCCAGCGGGCGTCGAGCCGCGCATCAATGGTATCGTTCGCAGTTGCGCGTCGTGCGCATGAACAACGCCTTCCCAGGACGGAGGAAGGAAGACAGGATGCAACGCTTGATAAACGACCTTTCCACACCGCCCCAACGCGTGACGGCGGATTCGCCCCGCCGCTGGCCGCACACCGGTTATCCGGCGATGCTGACCGGCACCGCCGCGTGGCACGCGATCGTGCTGGCGAGCTGGCTGTGCGTGCCCAGCGCGTGGCCGTGGTGGCTTGCCGCGATCTTCGCGAACCACGCCATTTTCACGGTCGCGGGACTGCTGCCACGCACGACACTGCTCGGTCCGAACTGGACACGCCTGCCGGCCCACCCGCGCAATGCCGACGCGATCGCACTGACTATCGACGACGGTCCCGATCCAGCCGTTACGCCACAACTACTCGATCTGCTCGACGCATTCCAGGTGCGCGCCACGTTTTTCTGCATCGGCGAGAAAGTGCAGCGCCATCCAGAACTTGCACGCGAGATCGTCAAACGTGGACACGCGCTGGAGAACCACTCTCAGATCCATGTCCACACATTTTCGGTGACACTGCCGGGCGCGCTCGCGCGTGAGATCGACACCGCGCAACGCACGCTCGAAGACATAAGCGGCGAGCGGCCCCTGTTCTTCCGCGCGCCCGCAGGACTGCGCAACCTCTTTCTCGAACCCGTGCTGCGCAGACTGGACCTGCGACTCGCCGCCTGGACCCGGCGCGGCTACGACACTCGTGAACGCGATCCCCATGTTGTGACAAAGCGTCTGCTCGACGGCCTCGCGCCACGCGATATCCTGCTGCTGCACGACGGCAATGCCGCGCGTACCGTCGAAGGCAAGCCGCTGATTCTTGCAGTCCTGCCACGCGTAATCGATGCCGCCCGGCGCCGGCACTTGCGCTTTGTCACGCTGCGCGACGCGCGCGCCGACGAATGACGGGCTAGTGCAGCCGCCGCGCTCACGTCTGTCTGCCTAGATGCGGAAGTCTGCGGCCATGTCTTCGTCCGTGCGCGCTTCCAGTTGGCCGCTTCGGCAGGCCTTCAGGAACACGTCATAGTCGCGCTCCACCTGGTCGGCATACGTCGTGGCGTAACCGGTCAGCGCTTCCGCGAACTGATCGCCACGACCGATATATGCGCTGACTTCGATCGCCTGGCCGCTCGCTTTAGCATGCGCGCGCGCCATGATCCAGCCGCATAGCCGGGCATAGCCTTCCAGCAGATCGACGTCGAATAGTTCGATATTCGCCGACAGCTTCATATCGCGTAACTGGCGGAAGTAAAAATGGCGCCCCTGCGGCCCCGTTGCCCAGCCGAGAAAAATATCGCTCGCGGCCTGCAACACGCGCTGACCTTGCACCACCCGTTCGCCTTGATGTTCGACGCCGAGCGATTTGTAGTACCTCGCAATCACGGACTGCCGCGCTTCCTTGAGTTGCAGAAAGAGCGGTTTGCCCATGTGATCGACACTCAGCACCACCATGCAACGCGTGCCCACACTACCCACTCCTACCACCTTGAACACGAGATCGTGCACGGTGAAATGGCTGAGCAATTCGCGCCGGTCAGGTGACAACGTTTGCAGATATTCGGCCTGCATACGTTCGAACGTCGTGCGCCAGTTGGCAGACCGGTAGATCTCCGTCTCTTCGGGGGTGAACAGCGTGTTCGAGCCGAGCACGTGAAAAAGCGCCGGCGGCGCGTCGCGGATCGTCCAGTGCGCGCCGTCGCGTTCGGCCATTTTCTCCAGCAGGCTTTCGTGCGTACGGCTCGCGGCCTTTTCCATACCTCGCCGCACCGCGCGGCGCCGCTCGGGCGTGAGTGCCGTGTCAGCCATGCGGTCGAACGTGATGCGGTCGTACCAGAGTTCGAGCGCGCTGCATTGCGCGTACTGGTGCATCCGGTCGCGGTACTGGTTGACGGCGGTCATGACCAGATGCTCGGCTGTGCCACGGCTCAGGCGCATGTGCCGCGCGGCCACGACCAGACTCGCGGTCAGCCGCTTCAGGTCCCATTCGAATGGACCTACTGCCACTTCATCGAAATCGTTCAGGTCGAATACGAGTTGACGCTCCGGTGTTGCGAAGCCGCCGAAGTTCATCAGATGGCCGTCGCCGCAAATCGGCATGGCGAGGCCGGAATCGTGAACCCTGCTCAGGTCGTGCGCCTGAATAATGGCCGTACCGCGAAAGAATGTGAACGGCGACGCCGCCATGCGCCCATAACGCAGCGGCACGAGGTTCTGCACGCGACCCTCGCTGCTTTGCCTGAGTAATTCGACCGGATCGCGGTACAGGTCACCAACGAGGCGATGACTCGACCGTTTCGAGCGCTCACGGGCAGCACGGCCACGGGCTTCACGTTCTGCGATGGTGCTCGTTTTCATAACCGTCTCCACGTTCGCATGCTGCCTCTCAGGTTGGATGACTGGCGTGGTTCACTGGATTATTCGCGTTGGGCAAACGGCATTCAGCCAGTGCCATTACCGCTGGACGTCCAGCACCGTTTTAAACCTTGCTGCGACCACGCTTTGGGTCAGCGTTTCGCAGCGGCGGCGGGTCGTCAGAAAGCGGTTTGCCATGCTAGCAGACGGATCAGTACAAATGGTGTTGCATCAGTTTTGCGTTTTATTGATGACGACACGCGTGAACATCGCCACCCGAACACGCCTGGAAAAGCCCACAAGAGCCAAATCCGGACAAAACTACCGATCTCGCGGCGGAAAAACTAACCGAATGGTGAATTTTTTCTCTTTTGTCGCGCGCGGCTCTTCAGCAAGCGGGTTTTGCGCCGTTTACCTGTTCATAGAAAACTTTTGTGCTGCATGCAGAACACGCGAGACAGGCGTCGTTATGCCTACCGATGCGGCGCGCAAGACGAAACGGAGAGAGTATGTTTGTCGCAATCGGCTGGGTTGTGGTCATCGCGTCTGTGATTGGCAGTTTCGTCGGCGTGGGCGGGCATTTGCCCGCGCTTGTGCAACCGTTCGAACTGCTGTGCATTTTCGGCGCGGCCATTGGCGCGTTCGTCGTGAGCAATCCGACTTCGACGCTGAAGAAAACCCTCAAGGCGCTTCCGACGTGCTTCAAGGGCGGCGGCTACACGAAAGAGAAGTATCTGGAACTCATCGCGCTGCTCTATGAACTGCTTCAGAAAGCGCGTAAGGAAGGCATGATGTCGCTTGAAGCCGACGTCTCCGCGCCGGAAGAAAGCGTGATTTTCCAGAAGTACTCGCACGTGCTGAAGGACCATCATCTGCTCGACTTCATTGTCGACTATCTGCGCATGATGTCCGGCGGCAACGTGAACGTGCTCGAGGTTCAGGACCTGATGGACGAGGAACTGGCCACGCATCACGCCGAATCGTCGGTGGCGGCGAACGCGATCCAGAAGATGGCCGACGGCTTGCCCGCTTTCGGGATCGTCGCGGCCGTAATGGGCGTGGTGCATACGATGGGTTCGGTCGGCGCGCCGCCCGCCGTGCTCGGCGAAATGATCGCCGGCGCACTGGTGGGCACGTTCCTGGGCATTCTGCTCGCGTATGGCTTTATCGGCCCCGTCGCCGATCTGCTCAATGCAAAGGGTCGAGCTGAAGCCAAGCCCTATCAGTGCGTGAAGGCCGTGCTGCTCGCATCGCTGTCGGGCTACGCGCCGCCGATCGCTGTCGAATTCGGCCGCAAGGTGCTGTTCACCGCGGATCGTCCGAGCTTCCAGGAGCTGGACGACGCCGTGCGCGCCACCAAGATGCCGAAGTCGGCCTGACGGAGGGCACAATGGCCGAGAGAAGATCGCGCGGATCGCAGGAAGTGGAGACGCCCGCACCAGTGATCGTGCGCCGCTCGAAAAAGGGCGGCGATCACGATGGCCATCACGGCGGCGCCTGGAAGATCGCGTATGCCGACTTCGTCACCGCGATGATGGCGTTTTTCCTGCTCATGTGGCTGCTGGGCTCCACGTCGAAATACGACAAGCAGGGCATCGAGGATTATTTCAACACCCCGCTGTCGAGCCTGCTCGGCGGCAACGAAGGCACCGCGGCCGCGCGGCCGAGCGTGGTGCAAGGCGGCGGCCGCGACATTTCGGACACACGTCCCGGCGACGGCAAGAAGAGCCAGGTGCAACCAGCGCCGCCTACTCCGGCGCAGCCCACGATTACGCCGTCGGACATGGGCAAACTGCAACAACTGAAGGCAAAGCTCACCGCGCTGATCGAACAGAATCCCGCACTCAAGGCGTTCAAGGACCAGATCCGGATTTCGATCACGAACGAAGGCTTGCGCATCGAGGTCGTCGATTCGCAGAATCGCCCGATGTTCCCGTCGGGCAGTTCGAAGTTGCAGCCCTATGCGGTCACGATCCTCACGCAGATCGGCGCGGCGCTCAACGACGTGGAGAACCGCGTGTCGATTGCCGGGCATACGGACGCAGTGCCGTTCACCGCCGGCCCGGAAGGTTACTCGAACTGGGAATTGTCGTCGGAACGCGCGAACGCCGCGCGCCGTGCACTCGTGTCGGGCGGCATGCATGCGGAAAAGGTGTTGCAGGTGCGAGGTCTGGCCGACGTGTTGCCGCTGAACAGCAATGTCGTCGACGAACCGACGAATCGGCGGATCAGCATTCTGGTGCTGAACAAGGCCGCGGAACAGGCCTTTTTCCACGACGGCGGCCGGACCGCGATCGATGAAAATTCGCCTGCCAGCGCCGCGATTCCTGCGGCGGTCAGCCGCCTGCAACCGGTCGCCGGCTCGCACAGCCAGCCTTAACCCTCTCGCCCTGGCGCAGAGGCCGCCCCACGGAAGCGGCCGACGATTTCATCCACCCGACTGCAAAGCCAGGCGGGTCTGGTTAGAATCGTCGGCATGCGCCCTCCTCACCCGCCGCAGCCAAAGCCTGAGCTTCCGCTACCGACGCCAGGCGTTCCCTCCGTCACGCTGGCCGCGATCATCGCCGTCATCGCGTGGATCGCGATCGTCGCGCAAACCGATCTGACAATCGACCGTACCCTGGCTCGCGGGCTGACCGTGTTCGACGGCTTGGCTCGCATGAGCAGTTACTTGACCAATCTCACGGTGCTCGCCTGCGCGGTTTGCTTCACCTGCGTGGCATTGCGCGGACGCGCGCCGATCGTGCGTTTTTTCCGGCAGCCGACGGTGGTTACCGCGGTCGTCGTGTACATGGTATTCGTGGGACTCGCGTATAACCTGCTGCTGCGCGGATTATGGACGCCCACCGCATTCCGGCTGCTGCTCAACGAATCGCTGCACAGCGTGCTGCCCATGCTCGCCGCGCTGTACTGGGTGCTGTTCGTGCCGCGCTTTCATCTGCGCATTCGGCACTGTCTGCTGTGGCTGATCTATCCGGTCGCTTACCTCGTCGTCACGTTCTGGCGCGGCAGTCTGTCCGACTTCTACCCGTACCCTTTCATCGACGTGGACATGCTGGGTCTGCGCCACGTGATCGTCAACGCCGCGTTGCTGTTCGGCGGCTTCCTGATGTTGCTGGCTGTCTTCGTGGGAATCAATCACCGTCGCCGCAACTAGACGACCACTTCCGATGCTGTTCGGCATGACTCGCTCGGGCGCGCTTCTTGCGCTCTTTGCCTAGGCCTGTTTGGCAGACGTAAGCTGCCCCGACGGGCAGCGTGCGCGACCCCCGGTGTGACGAAAGCGATCGCCACTACGTCACACGTAAATATGACAACAGGAGCAAGCATATGGACACCAACTCAGCAGAAGGCGCAGTCAAGGAAGTGACCGGCAAGGTACAAGGCGCGGTAGGCGACGTGCTCGGCGACACCGGTACCCAAATGGCCGGCAAGGCCAAGGAATTGAGCGGCAAGGCTCAGCAGCTCGCGGCCAACACGACGAATCTCGTACGCGACACGACGGCTGAAAGCCCGTTCGCCACGATCGCAGTGGTCGCCCTTGCCGGTTTCGTTGCAGGCGCGCTGTGGTCGCGCGGCGGATCGGATCGCGACTATCGCCGTTAAGCATTGGCTTTAAAAACCGCTGCCCACCGGGCGTTTCATGACAAGCGAACGTCCCGGGCAGCGATGTTTATTTCAATCTGCGCACCGATCAGACTGGTTCAACCGTTCGCTACGCTAACTGCTCTTCTTGCGGCGTGATGCACCCATTTCCAGCTCGATCCACGTCGGCGCATGATCGCTCGCGTGCGGTTCGCCGCGCACCCAACGATCGACGCCCGCATCGCGCAACCGCGGCGCCAGGTCCGCGCTCAGCAGCAGATGGTCGATACGTAAGCCCGAATTCGTTTCCCAGTGCCGGCGAAAGTAATCCCAGAACGTATAAATGCGCTCGTCGCCGAAATGAGTACGCAGCGAATCGGTCCAGCCCTGCGCGAGCAGACGCTGATAGCGCTCGCGAGTTTCGGGTTGCAGCAACGCGTCCTTTAGCCAGGACCGCGTGTTGTAGATATCCTCGTCGGTCGGTATCACATTGAAGTCGCCTGCGATGACCACCGGATGTCCGCTTTTGAAAAGCTTCGCGGCATGCGCGATGAAATGGTCGAACCATTCGAGCTTGTAGTCGAACTTGGGGCCCGGCTGCGGGTTGCCGTTAGGCAGATACAGGCAACACACCAGCACGCCGCCTACCGCGGCCTCCAGATAACGGCTTTGCGTATCCTTTTCGAAACCGGGCAGTCCACGGCGGCTCTCGAGCGGCGGCTCGCCCTTTGACAGAATCGCCACGCCGTTCCACGCGCTTTGTCCCTGCCAGATCGCGCCGTAACCTGCTTCGCGAAGTGCGTCGACGGGAAACGCGCTGTCTACCGCCTTCAGTTCCTGCAGGCAGACAATGTCCGGCGACTCACGTTCGAGCCATTGCAACAGCGCATTCAAACGCGATTTAATGCCGTTGATATTGAAAGTGGCAATGCGAAGCCTGGACACTGAAAATCCTCCTTGCAAAGCAGTTCATTTCAATGCCTCGTCGCACCACTCTACTGCCCAGGAGCGTGCGCATGAGATGGCATCAGCCTCGTTTGGAAAGGAGTCGATGTCGCCCGAATCATGTGACTGCACATGTTCGTGTTTGCGCGGAATGCGAGTAATTCTGGCCCTCGCGTAATAGACGCCTTCGTCCGCGTGACGTGCGCGGCAATCGATATGAAAGTGCCTGTAATCGAACTGCATTGGCTCTCCTTCTAGATGCGCCGCTTGAACGAACCGGCGCCGCCATGAGGTCGCCACGACTCAACATGGCAGCAACATGGCTGACGGCTGTCCGTAGCATGACCTATTCCTGGCAAACGCTAGTTTCGCTCGCAATGTGGATATTAACCGACGTACAGTAGTCGAATTGTTCAACGCCGGTTCCGATGCTTCTGCACGCCTCGCGCTGTGCAGCGTGCTTGATTGAATTAACGTTGCGCGTGCAACGGCATTGAAATTGCTGCAACGCTTACTTATGGCGCGACGCTTCGGATGCCGACGCATCGCAACGCCTGCATTGACCTTTCAATGGAGTCAACCGAACGTCATGTCCATCCAGAAAGAAGCTCAAGATTCCGGCGACGAGACCGTCGCCACCCCACGCCAGCCTTCACGTCGACGTTTCCTGCAGTCCGCTGCCGCTGCCGCTACGGTGGGCGCCGCGCCCCATCTGCAGGCGCAGGCACAGACCCCCCAGGCACCGCCCGCTTCCCCGGCACAGGCCGCACCGCCGCGCCCGGTTACGCTGACTGTGAACGGACGTGCCTACACGCTGCAACTCGAACCGCGCGTGACATTGCTCGACGCATTGCGCGAATACGCCGGGCTCATGGGCACCAAGAAGGGCTGCGACCGCGGGCAGTGCGGCGCCTGCACCGTGCTCGCCAACGGGCGGCGCATCAATGCATGCCTGACGCTTGCCGTGATGCACGAAGGCGAGGACATCACCACCGTGGAAGGGCTCGCCAGCAACGGCACGTTGAGTCCCATGCAGCGCGCGTTCATCGAACACGATGCGTTTCAGTGCGGCTACTGCACGCCGGGGCAGTTGTGTTCCGCGACTGCCCTGCTGAGCGAGTTCCGCAACGGCACCGCGAGCGTCGTGACGGCCGACGTGCGCACCCGCCCTGCCCAACTATCCGACGACGAAATTCGCGAGCGCATGAGCGGCAACATCTGCCGCTGCGGCGCGTACGCCAACATCGTTGCCGCCGTGCGCGCCGTGCATGACGGCGGCGGGGTTCAAACGGGTGCGGCCGCAGGTGCGGCCGCAGGCGCGGGTTCGGGCGCGGCTACAAGTGCGGCTGCAAGTGCGGCTGCAAGTGCGGCTACAAGCGCGGCTGCAAGCGCGGCCGCAGGCGCAGGTGGCCCTGTCGGCGACACCATCAACGGCAACGCCTGACGGAGCGACCAGCATGGATGCGATCTCATACGAACGCGCCGGCGACGTCGCCAGCGCAGTGCGTGCCGCGCAGCAGCCCGGCACGGCGTTTATCGGCGGCGGCACGAATCTGCTCGACCTGATGAAGGGCGGCGTAGCCCGGCCCGTGCGGCTCATCGATATCACGCATATCAACGGACTTGACACGATTTCCACGCTGCCCGACGGCGGCATTCGCATTGGCGCCCTGATGCGTAATAGCGACGCGGCGAATCACGCGCTCGTGCGCGAGCAATACCCGCTGCTCTCACAGGCGTTTCTGTCCGGAGCGTCCGCACAATTGCGCAATATGGCGACTGTCGGCGGCAATCTGTTGCAACGCACCCGCTGCGGCTATTTCTACGACACGGCCTTTACACAGTGCAACAAGCGCGTGCTGGGCAGCGGCTGCGCCGCGCTCGACGGCAACAACCGCACGCATGCGATTCTCGGCGCAAGCCCGCAATGCATCGCCGTCAACCCGTCGGACATGAGTGTGGCACTGGCGGCGCTCGATGCCGTGGTGCGGGTGAGCGGGCCGGCCGGCGAGCGCACGATTGCGCTCGTCGATTTTCACCGGCTTCCCGGCGATCGTCCCGATGTGGACACCACCTTGCAGCCAGGTGAATTGATCACCGCTGTGGACCTGCCGCCGCCGCTCTTCAGCGCGAACTCGCATTATCTCAAAGTGCGTGACCGCGCCAGTTACGCTTTTGCGCTCATCTCGGTGGCCGCCGCGCTGCAAATGGACGGCGAGCGCGTGAAGGTCGCGCGGATCGCATTGGGCGGCGTCGCGCACAAACCCTGGCGCGCGAGCGCAGCGGAACAGATGCTCAACGGACAGCCGCTCACGCAGGCCACGCTGCGCAGCGCGGCAGCCGCCGCGCTACAAGACGCGAGACCGGAGCGCGACAATCGTTTCAAGGTGCAGCTTGCGCAACGCGCAATCGTGCGTGCAGTGAATCAGGCCGCGGGCCGCGCAGGAGGTGTCGCATGAATCTGATCGGACAACCGCTCGACCGGACCGACGGTCTGCTCAAAGTGATCGGCGAAGCACGTTACGCAGCCGAATTTCCCGAGGCGCGTCTCGCGCACGCGGTGCTCGTGACGAGCACGATTGCAAGCGGCACGATCACGTCGATCGATTCGAGCCGCGCACAGGCATTGCCGGGCGTACTGCTCGTGATGACGTATCAGAACGCGCCGCGTCTGCCTAACGGCGGCAAACCCGCGCTCGCGCCGCCCGCGGGCCGCCGCCTGTCGCTGTTGCAGGACAATCAGGTTCACTACAACAACGAGCCGGTCGCGGTCGTGGTCGCCGACACGCTCGAACATGCGACCGACGCCGCGCATCAGTTGCGCATCACGTATCAGAGCAGCATGGCGACGGTGGATTTCGCGCAGGCCAAATCGCATGCCCATGCGCCCGACAAACCACAAGGCCGGCAAACCGACACGCAGCGCGGCAGTTTCGACGACGGCATGCGCGCGGGCATGGTGCATATCGACGAGACGTACACCACGCCGATCGAGCATCACAATCCCATGGAACCGCACGCCACGATGGCGCGTTGGGACGGCCCTCAACTCACGCTGTACGACGCTACGCAAGGCGTCAGCAGCGCGGCGCAGGCAGTCGCGAAAACGCTCGGCATTTCGCCGTCGGACGTACGCGTGATTTCGCCGTTCGTCGGCGGCGGGTTCGGGTGCAAGGGGTCGTCGTGGTCGCATGTGTCGCTGTGCGCCATGGCGGCGAAGCAGACGGGCCGCCCCGTGCGGCTTGCGCTGGAACGTCCGCAGATGTTCGGCCCAGTCGGCGCCCGGCCGCACACGGAGCAGCGCTTCGTGCTGGCTGCGCGGCCGGATGGCACGCTGACCGCGATGCGTCACGACAGCATGTCGAACACTTCGGTGATCGAAGACTGGACCGAGACCTGCTGCATGGTGACGCGCATGCTCTACGCCGTGCCCAATCAGGTGACGACGCACCGCATCGTCCCCCTCAATCTCGGCACGCCGACGTTCATGCGCGCGCCGGGTGAAACCACTGGTTCGTTCGCACTCGAATCGGCGATGGACGAACTTGCGGTCGCGCTGAAGATGGATCCGCTAGCGCTACGCCTGAAGAACTACGCTGACAATGATCCGCAGGAGAACAAACCTTTTTCGGGCAAGTCGCTGCGTGAGTGTTATCAGATAGGCGCCGAAAAATTCGGCTGGTCGCGGCGCAGCAGCGCGCCGCGGTCCATGCGCAACGGCAACACGCTGATCGGTCTGGGCATGGCAACAGCGACCTATCCTGCCAATCGCAGCGAAGCCGGCGCGCTTGCGCGGATCCTGCCGGACGGCACGGCAATGGTTGCGTCGGGCACGCAGGATATCGGCACCGGCACCTATACCGTGATGACCCAGGTCGCCGCCGACGCGCTCGGCTTTGCGCCGGAGAATATCCACTTCGCGCTTGGCGACTCGTCGCTACCGCGGGCGCCGGTGTCGGGCGGCTCGCAATCGGCAGCAAGCGTATCGCCGGCCGTACGGGACGCCGCGACCCAGGCGCGCAACCAGCTGATTGCCCTGGCGCTGGCCGATCAGGCATCGCCTGTCTATGGCGTTCCGGTCGCGGACATCACCGTCGAAAACGGCTGGGTGACGAGCCGCTCGCAACCGTCCAGACGCGACCCGGCGGCGGCGATCATCGCGCGTTCGGGCGGCAAGCCGATCGAGGCCACCGCATCCGTCAAGCCCGGCGATGAGAAGCAGAAGTACTCATTCCACTCGTTCGGCGCGGTGTTCGTGGAGGTGCACGTCGACGCCGACCTCGGCACGATCCGCGTACCGCGCGTGGTCGGCGTGTACGACGTGGGACGCATTCTCAACGAGAAGACCGCGCGGAGCCAGTTGATGGGCGGCATCGTGTGGGGCGTCGGTGCGGCGATGCAGGAGGAGTCCACCGTCGACCTGCGCTATGGCCGCTTCACGAACGCCAACCTCGCCGAATATCACGTGCCCGTGAATGCCGATATCGGTTCGCTCGACATCACCTTTATCGATCGCCCTGATCCGTACATCAACTCGCTCGGCGTGCGCGGGATCGGCGAGATCGGCATTACGGGCGTGTCGGCGGCGATCGCGAATGCGGTCTATCACGCGACCGGCATGCGGGTTCGGGATCTGCCCATCACGCTCGACAAGGTAATGGGCACAATGCAGGTCTGACTGGCGCACGGTTGCACGTGGGCGTTGCTGGACGGCGCCCGCCGCGACACGCGCCAGCGGCTGCATCGCTGCAATGCGGTATGCGCAGCAAATCATCTGACGGCTAAGCAAGTTATGTGGGACGGGCAGCGCCATTTCAGTACATTGGCGCTTGCCTGCGCGAGCGTTGCATCGCACAATCGGTTCATCCCTCATTACCGGTGCTCGCTCATGGCCTATGCCTCGCTTGCTACTGGCGTGCTGCTCGCCGCCGGCTTCGGCTCCCGCTTCGACCCCGATGGTTTGCATAACAAGCTGCTCGCTCACATGCCCGACGGCACGCCGGTCGCCCATGAAGCGGCGCACCGCCTGCTGCGTGTAGTCACTCGGGTGCTGGCCGTGGTGCGCCCGGGTTCGGACGCGCTTGCACGTCTTCTGAACGATGCGGGATGCGACGTGGTGTTTGCGGCGGACGCCGAACGCGGCATGGGCGCGAGTCTCGCCGCAGGCATCGAGGCCAGCGAAGACGCCGAAGGCTGGGTGGTCGCGCTCGCGGACATGCCGCGCATCGCCACGCCCACGATCGAAGCCGTGGCGCGCGTGCTCGACAGCGGCGCTTCTCTGGTCGCTCCTTTCTACCTGGGGCAACGCGGGCATCCGGTCGGCTTTGGCATCGAGCATCGGGACGCGCTGCTGGCGCTCGATGGCGACACGGGTGCACGCGCGCTGTTCAACTCGCAGCGGATCACACGGCTCGATGTCGACGATCCGGGCATCCTGCGCGATGTCGATACGCGGGATGATCTTGAGAATGTTTAGTAGGTCTGTGTCGGCGGGTGAGTTTGGCTGGTATGTCTGGCTGACCAGCATCGGCCCGAATTGATCCTCGGCTTGACCCTGCGGTTGAGCTTACTTGATCGAGACGCAGGTTTGGGTGCATACTGTATATCCATACAGTATTTTGCGTGAACCGCTGGCTCGCTTTGAGACGTGCGGGGCACGGCGCGTCCGCATGAACCGTACTTCCATCGAACCGGCTTTTTCCGCGTGGCGTGACGCAGCACGAGCGCTGCTGCGTCGAAACGTCGAGCCGGGACAGGTCGAGTGGATAGAGTCGGAACGCGAAGCATGCGCTGTTGATCGTCAGCAAGCCGCTGAATTGGAGGGTGCGACCGTTGCCGGTGTGCGTGCTGAAGACGTATCTGCGGCCGGTGTTGCGGCCGGTGTTGCCGCCGCCGGTATCTCCGTTGATATCTCGGCGGCCAATACGCGCGCCACCGGGCTGCACGGCCCCTCATCCACCGCGATTCCCCGCGAGCTTCTCGCCCGGCTGCAAACCGCGGCCTGCTATCGTGCGCCGGATCGCTGGGCGCTGCTTTACCGCATACTTTGGCGCTGGACGCATGGCGAGCGGCGCGTGCTCGATCCCGGCGACGAAGACGGCGCGCTGCTCGCAACACGCATCGCCGCAGTTGAACGGGAAACCGACGATCTGCTGTTGCTTACGCTATTCCGGCGTCGCGATCCCACCATGGGGCTGCCGGAGTTCGTCGGCTGGTACGAGCCGCGACACGATCTGCTGGAGCGCGCCGCCGAGCGATTCGCCGAGAAAATGGGTGATTCCACGTGGATGCTGGCCACGCCGCACGGTGCGGCATTCTGGAACGGCATGCTGCTTTTCATCGGCCGCACTGCCAGCGAAGAGCAGGACGAAGCCACGCATGCGTTGCCCCCTGGCGCGATGGCCGGCGAAGCGATCAGCAGCGAATCCGCCGAGGCGCTGTGGCTCATGTATTACGCAAACGCCTTCAATGGCGAACGCACGCCCATGCCGCTGCGCTACTGGCGCACGCCGCCCGCCGGGCCGCCGTTGCCCGCGTCCATTGCTCGCGCGCGCAGCCGCCTCGGCGCGCAGGCGGCGCCTGTCAGCGTTCCACCGGCACCGCCTGTCGAATATTCGGCCATGACACCGCCGTTTCGTGAGCCCAGCGGTCCGCCAGACGCCTGCCGGCGCTGCGCGTTATGGCGTAATGCGCGGCAGGCCGTTGCCGGCGTGGGGCCGCGGCGAGCGCCGATCATGGTGGTCGGCGAGCAGCCTGGCGAGGACGAGAACCAGCGAGGCGAATCGTTCATCGGGCCGGCCGGCCAGTTGCTGGACGCAGTGCTCGCGCGCGCCGGACTCGAACGCGCTTCGCTGTATCTGACCTATGCCGTCAAGCATTACAAATGGGAAACCCTCGACCATCAGCACGAGCACGCGTCCGGCCAACAGCCCAACCGGCAGCGCATGCATCGCATGCCCGCGCGCCGCGAAGTCGAAGCGTGTCGGTACTGGCTCGACAAGGAACTGGCACAGGTCGGGCCGCGCGTGGTCGTCACGCTGGGCCCGACAGCCCTCAAGGCGATGAGCGGCGCCCACGTCAGCCTGTCGGAATATCTCGGTCAGACGATCGTACACGGCGACCTGATGATCGTCCCGACCTGGCACCCAGCCTATGCGCTGCGTACCGCTCATCGCGGTTTGCGCGACGACATTGTCGCAACGATTGCCGACGCGTTCCGGCGCGCTGCGCGATCGGCCGGCGCGTCAGGGTGAGCGCTTACGGGAGCGCGCAAGGATGCGCCGGTGAGCCTTTGCAGGATCACCCAGCCGCGCAGCCCGGCCATGTTGTCCCGGGCATGGCGTTTGCAACCAAGCACCACGATGTAACGGTCACGCAAAGCACACTGATCCCGTCTAAGCTGAGGTGACATCACCTTCAAGGTCACGCTTTCGCGGCGCCCGCGCCACGCACGAATTGCCGGCGAACGGCCCGTGCGCATCGTCATCACATCACGTCCATGAGCGAAACCTGCCCGCGTCTTTTCATCGTTTCACCCCATTTCGACGACGCCGTCTTCAGCTGCGGTGAGCTGCTCGCCGCGCATCCCGACGCCGTCGTCTGCACCGTATTCGCGGCACCGCCTCAGCAGCAGATGCACACGGAATGGGACGAAAAATCCGGCTTCGCCACCGCCCATCAAGCTGTGCACGAGCGCACGATCGAAGACGACCAGGCGCTCGATATGCTCGACGCCATTCCTCTGCGATTGCCGTTTCGCGACAGTCAGTATGCGGATTCGCCATCCATCAACAAGCTCGCGGCCGCACTCGAAGAGACGATTTACCGCACGACCGCCGACACGCTCCTGATGCCGCTCGGACTGCATCACGACGACCACGTGCGTGTATTCGAGGCCTGTTGCGAAATCCTGCCGCGTCTGTCCCATCTGGAATGGTTCGGCTACGAGGAAGCGATTCACCGGCGCACGCACGGTGTCGTGCAGGCGCGGCTAGCAGATCTCGCGCAACGCGGCATCGACGCGACGCCCGCCTCTCCGAGCGCAGGCCATACGATCGACGTCGCCCGTCGCGCGCGACTCAAACGCGAAGCGGTGAACGCCTACGCAAGCCAGTTGCGGGCCTTCGGCACGGGCAACTATGAAGATGTCTTTGCCGGCGAGCGTTATTGGCGCCTGACCACGGGGCGTCGCGCGAAGAAGTGAGTGGACGAGGATGAGGACAATCGCCTAAGTTTGACGTGAGCGGTTGCCGCCCCGACAAGGCCGCCGTGGAGCCGCGCCGTCATCACCGCCATGTGTTTTTCCAGCTAACCGAGGTTACGACATGCACACCACGCCCATTCCCGATCCCAACCCCGATCCGAGCCGCGACCCGGAAGGTGGCGACCCGCTCGCGCCAATACCGGGTCATCGCACGGATGAGCCGCAGCATTCGGACGGTCCGCCGGACAAAGACCCGGTGTGAACCCGATCTGATCGCAACACGCTGCTGAGACAGGCGCGAGTCGTGCGTTGCGCACGACTCGCGCGGAACGGTTTCGCCTAACGCGTCAGTTCCGAAAAGCCGTGCAACAGGCGGTCGATATCGGCCGCGTGGATGTTGCCCATCGTCGAAATGCGGAAGAGTTCGGCGGACAGTCCGCCCTGTCCCGCATAAATCACGAAGCCGCGCGCTTTCAGCGCGTCGTGCAATTGCGGGTACGAGACGCCTTGCGGCAAGCGGTACGCGCGCAAGACTACCGACGACTGCTCGGGCGGCAACACGCTGGCGATGCCGCGCTCGGCGAGGCCCGCGCGCGCCTGTTCGGTGAGCATGGCATAACGCGCATGGCGCGCACGCCAGCCGCCTTCGTCGGCGAGTTCACGCAGCGCTTCAACCAGCGCATAGTACGCATGAACCGACGGCGTGAACGGCGTGTTGCGCTGATCCTGCAAGCGCGCGAGTCGGCAAAGGTCCAGGTAATACGTGCGGCTCGCCGCCTGGGCGAGCGCCGCGCGGCGCACCAGCACGAACGACGCGCCAGGCACGCCGTGCAGACACTTGTTCGCGGTGGCCGCGACCGCATCGAGGCTTGCGTCGGCGAAATCGATCGCTTCTGCGCCAAAGCTGCTCACGCCGTCCACGAGCAGACGCAGCCCGCGCTCGCGACACAGCACGCCGAGTGACGTCAGATCGTTCAGGCGGCCCGTGGTGGTTTCGTGATGGATGACTGCGACGTGCGTGAATGCGGTGTCCGCGTCCAGATGGGCGGCGATTTTCGCGAGGTCCGGCGCCTGCATCCAGTCGTGTTTCAGCGATTCGTGCGCGATGCCGTATTGCGCGGCGATTTGCGAAATGCGCTCACCATACACGCCGTTTTCCACCACGAGCAGCTTGCCGTTTTGCGGCACGAGCGCAGCCGTCATGCTTTCGACCGCCGCCGTGCCCGAGCCGGTCATCAGCACGGCTTGCCACTCGCTCGCGTCCAGACCATACAGATCGACGAGACGCGTGCGCGCTTCTTCCTGCAGATCGAAAAATTCGCTTTCGCGATGGCACAGATCGGTCTGCAGCAGGCTGTTGCGGACGCGTTCGGTCAGCGTCACCGGACCTGGATTGAGCAGCAGCATCGACGCACTCCTTATGCGGCGCCGATGTGGCGCATCAGACGCGTCTTCACATCGGGCGGGGTGATGGTGGGGCGCGGCAGACCGTCGGGCGTGCCGCGACGGATCGCGATGCGCACGAAACGCGGGCCGTCGAGCGGAGCGGAATCGAACAGCGCGTCGATCACGCTGGCATCATCGCTTTCAACCGCCGACGCATAGCCGCACGCCGCCGCCACACCTGCAAACGACACATGCGACGAGACGGTCGCCTGGCCGCCGGTGGAATCGTGCGCGCCGTTGTCGAGCAGAATATGCGTGAGGTTCGACGGGCCGTACGCACCGAGCGTCGCGAATGCGCCCATGCGCATTAACGCGGCGCCGTCGCCGTCCAGCGCGACCACGTGCAGGTCCGGCCGCGACAACGCAAGACCGAGCGCGAACGGTGTCACGCAGCCCATCGAACCGACCATGTACAACTGGTTCGGGCGATCGTCGATCGCATACAGTTCGCGGCCGCAAAAGCCGGTGGACGCGAGCAGCACGGTCGATTGAAGCGGCGTGTGCGCAATCACCTTTTGCAGCGCGTCGTGACGCGTGGCGAGTTCATTCGCTTTCGCCTTCCCGAAGTTCGAAAGCGGCGCATTCATGACGCGGCGCGCCGTTACGCCGCTGTCCTTCAGTTCGTACGGCGCAACGCTGCCCTTCTGCATGACGAGCGCATAAGGGCGGCCGGTCTCGTCCATGTGTGCAATCGCGCGCTCCAGCGCCGGGCCGATCGCGTCGGCCTCGGTTGGGAAGGTCTCCCGCGGAATGTCCATCGTATCGAGCATGGCCGGCGTGACCGGTCCCATCAGCGCGTGCTGCGGCTCGTCGGCGACGCCAGGCTGCCCGCGCCACGTGACGATCAGCAACTGCGGCAAACGGAATGTCCACGTGAGCGAGGTGAGCGGGCTCACCGCATTGCCCAAGCCGGAGTTCTGCATCATCGTGATGCCGCGGCGGCCGTTCTGCGCACCGAGCGTCACACCGGCGATCAGTGCGACGGCGTCGCCCTCATTGGCCGCCGACACGTAGTGCAGCGATTCGTCCTGCAACACGTAATTGATGAACGGCGTCAGGTAGGAACACGGCACACCGGCATACCAGTCGAAGCCGCGCTCACGCGCCGCCTCGACGAACTGTGCAGCCTCGATCATTGCGCGGCTCCGCCTGCGGCGTGGGCCGGGTTGCCGACCGACGCCGCGAACGGCGCCTGGGCGTGCGCAAAATCACCGGCGCGCCGGAAGTCTTCCAGATCGTTCACGCCGCGCCAGTGGCCATGCACGTATTGCACTTCGATCGACTCGCCGGCTTCGATCAGTGCGTTCAGCAACGCAGGCATGTCGAGCGAATCGAAATCAGGCCGTGCCTGCAACTGGCTCAGCACCGCCTGCAAACGCTCGCGGCCCGCGCCGCGCACGTTCAGCAGACCTACCCAGCGCCCATGCGGTGTCTGCGACGCAATTGCGTTCGACGCCGCTTGCCCGCTCGACACGTGGCGCAGCAGCACCTTGTTGCCGAACAGGCCGCGGTCGTCGGCGGCCGAGCACCATGCGAAGTCGCGCACGCTGGCGTTTTCCGCATCGGTTAGTGACGAATCGACGACTACGCTGAACGCCGCATCGCTTTCCACCAGGTCGCGCAGCATATAGCTGCGGAACAGCAGATCGCCGTACGAAATCACAGTGTCGCCCGCGGCCTTGTCGATCGCGCACGCGAGGGACGCCAGTTCGCCCGTCTGCGCATGCCGTTCGTTGACGACGAGCTTGATGCCGGCCGTATCGATTGCATCGGCGCGATAACCGCCGACCACGGTAATGTCGTTGACGCCCTGCTTCTTGAACGCGTCGACGAGCCAGCGCAGCAGCGGCTTGCCCGCGATCGGCAGCATCACCTTCGGACGGTCTTGCGTGACCGCTTCGAGGCCCTTGCCGCGGCTCGCCGCAAGCACCACCGCCGAGCTGGCCGCGCGGCCGCTCGACAGATAGCGGTCTTCGGCTTCCGAATATTCGTCGGCATCTTGCAGACGGAAAATTTCGTTGACGGCGGCAATGCTGTCTTCGACGTTGACCAGCGTTTCGCTCGAATGAATTTCTTTCGCGACGGCCTGCATTGCCGAGGTGGCCGCACGAATCAGATGGTTCGCCCAGATCACCGTGCTGATGCCGGCTTCGCGGAACACTTCGGTCGGCGTGCTGTAGTACTTGGTCGGCACGATCACGAGCGGACCGCGGCCGGCCCACTCGCGCGCGAATTCGAGAATCTCGTCGGGACGCGACAGCTTGCTGTGAATCAGGATCGCGTCCGCACCGGCTCGCCGGTACGCTTCCGCCCGGCGCAGCGCTTCGTCCATGCCCCAGCCGGCAATCAGCGCTTCGACGCGTGCGACGATCGAGAAATGTTCGTCCGACTGCGAATCCTTGCCGGCCTTGATCTTGCCGCAGAATTCGTCCATATCCGCGAGCGGTTGCGCTTCGCCATTGATAAAGCTGTTGGTCTTCGGAAACTGCTTGTCTTCGATACACACGCCGGCAATGCCGCGCTGTTCGAGCTTGCGCACGAGCCGGCGCACGTTGTTGAAGTTGCCGTAGCCGGTGTCACCGTCGAGCAGGATCGGCAGGTCGCTTGCGTCGGCCATGAATTCGAGCGTGTCGACCACCTGCGTCCAGCTTGCTTCGTTGTTGTCCCGTACGCCGAACTGCGCGGAAATGGCGAGGCCCGAGCCCCAGATTGCCTTGAAGCCCGCTTCGCGCACAATGCGCGCCGAAAGGCCGTTATGCGCCTCCATCATGAATTCGAGTTCATTGCTAACGAGCATCTGACGCAGCCGTGCGCTGCGGGAAACGGAGGCGAAAGCGGGTTCGCGGGCATTCATTGACGGCACTCCTTGTGGCGGGCTTTTACGTGCTTTATTGGCCCGGCTGGTCTGCTGGAAAATGGCGACTATAGCGGAAATTTTATTTATTCATCATTTCGCCAAATGGGGTTTTCCCTCATTTTTCTTGAAGTTGCAAAAATGTGTCGTTTTTTGCGTTTACGTGTAATGCGAAGGATATGCATTTGGTTGGCGATTTGTGGAATCCTGATGCAGCCTATGACTGGCGCAGCAATCCGCGAAGAGCGCGAGCTAGACCAAGCAAAGACAAAATCAATTCCGGTCGCGTTTTAAATAATCAATGTTTATTTGCGGATCGCAAAATTTATATTCACGCGATTAAAATCAGTAAATGACTGAAGTGTAATGAATCCAACCTTTATTTTATTTGCATAGCGCTTTCTTGTTTTAAATCCGATTCTGGTCAGACAAAGAAAGCTCTGAAGAGCGGGTTTCCCCTGCCCTGCGCGCCCCGCGTTACGAAGCCGTAAACACAGACAGCGACACGCGACTCGCTACGCCACCGGCAAACCACCTCTGACCGACCACTTCGTGAAAGCGAAACATTGCTATGACTCTGAATAAAAAACTGGCCTCGATGATCGCCGTGCTCTGGATCGGCCTGATCCTGATCGGCGGCTTTGGCGCATGGCAAAGCCGTGCCTCGATGATCTCCGACCGCCGCGATCAATTGACTTCCCTGATCGAACAGGCCAATCACGCTGTCGAGCGCTATTACACGCTGGCCCAACAGCACGTGCTCTCCGAAGACGAAGCCAGAAAGCAGGCGCTCGATACGCTGGCCGCCATGCGCTATGGTAAGGACGGCTATATTTCGGTCAACGATTCCCAGCCGGTCATGTTGATGCATCCGTTCAAGAAGGAGATGGTCGGCAAGAATCTCGCGCAGTTCGCCGATCCGGCGGGCAATCATCTGTTCGTGGACATCGTGAACGCGGGCAATCGCCAGGGTGGCGGTTTCGTCGATTACCTGTGGGCCAAACCGGGCAGCGACAAGCCTGTGGCCAAGACAAGCTACGCCATGCATTTCGCGCCGTGGGACTGGTATATCGTCACGGGCATGTATATGGACGACGTGCAGAGCGCGTTCTACGCGAATCTGCTGCGCTGGCTGGTGATTACCGTCACGCTCGGCACGATCGCGACCGCGGTCATGCTCCTCGTGCTGCGCAGCGTGCACCGTTCCCTCGGCGGCGAGCTCGAAGTCGCCGTGCAAGCCGCGCAAATGATGGCGCGCGGCAATCTCACGACGCGCGTGCCGGTCAAGCCGGACGACCAGACGAGTCTGTTGCACGCGCTTCATACGATGCAGCACGGCCTGGTGGACACCGTATCGCGCGTGCGGCTCGGCACGGAGAACATCAATATCGGTGCGACGGAAATCGCTGCCGGCAACACGGATCTGTCGCAACGCACCGAGGAACAGGCGGCTGCGCTGGTCGAAACCGCATCGAGCATGGACCAGATGACGGTCAACGTGAAGCAGAATGCGGACAGCGCGCAGCAGGCCGCGCAACTCGCCGGCCAGGCGGCGGATGTCGCAAGGCGCGGCAGTCTCGTAGTGGACGACGTGGTGCGTACCATGGGCGAAATCACGACCAGTTCGCGGCAGATCGGCGACATCATCGGCGTAATCGACGGCATTGCGTTCCAGACCAATATTCTTGCGCTGAACGCCGCCGTGGAAGCGGCGCGCGCGGGTGAACAGGGACGCGGGTTCGCCGTGGTCGCGGCCGAAGTGCGCAGCCTCGCCCAACGCTCGGCGACCGCGGCGAAAGAAATCAAGGCGCTGATCGAAACCTCGACGGGCACCGTCGAATCGGGCGCATCGCTGGTCGCCAACGCCGGATCGACGATGGGCGAAATCGTGCAGTCGGTACGGCGCGTGAACGAGATTCTCGAAGAAATCAGCAATGCATCACGTGAACAGAGCGCGGGCATCGAACAGGTGAATCGGGCAGTGGGCGAGATGGATCAGGTCACGCAGCAAAATGCCGCGCTCGTCGAGCAGGCTGCGGCGGCCGCGCATTCATTGAAGGATCAGGTGGGCGTGCTGCGCGAGGCGATTTCGAGCTTCTCGCTGCCAGCCTGAACGGCGCCTCGACCCAGGGATAACAAAAAAGAAGGCGCTCGACAGGCACGGAGCGCCTTTCCAACACGCCGCGTCGGAGTCGACGCATTAATCGAACGACCGAGCCGCACGGATTTTAAAAATCCGTGCGGTTTTTTTTCGCCCAGGCCGATGTCGGCGCCTGGTGACGCATGCTTTTGCGCGGCGCAGTTGGGGACGCATCTTACTTACTTCCATCTATCAATAAAATTACGTTGTTATTACAATCCAACGGATGCTACTCCTTGCTTCTGCTCGGGGCTCGTAGGTCAACATCGCGTCGATCGATCTTGCTGTTCGTTTTCCACACCCAATGGCACAGAAGAAAAAACCACCGTCTGTTGATCTTTACTCGCCGGTCGCGCGAAACCAGTTGCTGGCCGCACGTCTGCCGATGTGGCGCTCCAGGTTCATCGTGCTGCTGGTGTTCAGCGCATTTGCCGCGCTCGCCGGGCGCGCGTTCTGGGTTCAGATCGTCAATCAGCACTTCTACGTCGATCAGGGGCAGAAGCGCTATCAGCGCACCCTCGAACTCGACGCGATGCGCGGACGGATCGTCGATCGCAATGGAGCGATGCTGGCCGTGAGTCTCGTCACTTACGAAATCTGGGCGTCGCCCAGATTGCTCGACGAAGCTGCCATTCCGCCGCTTTCGAAACTGCTCGACCTGCCGCTCCCGGAATTACGTCGGCGTCTGAATGGCGACAGGACGCTCGTGCTGCTCAAACGTCAGGTGGATGCCGACACGGCGGATCACGTGAGCAAACTGGGACTGGCGGGCATCACGCGAATGGCCGACTCGAAACGCTTTTACCCGGAAGGAGAATCGGCGGCACACGTGGTCGGTTTCACGGACATCGAGGACAACGGCCAGGAAGGCGTGGAACTCGCCGCGAATGCGCGCCTGCTCGGTGTGCCAGGCCAGCGCGAAGTGATTCGCGACCGGCTGGGCCGTGTGGTATCGGAAACGCGCCCGCTCGTGCCCGCGCAAAACGGCGCAACCATCCAGTTGACGATCGACCGGCGCATCCAGCAGCTCGCTTATGCACAATTGAAGGACGCCGTCGCGAAACATCACGCCGAAGCCGGCAGCGTCGTCGTGCTCGACGCGCGCAATGGCGAGATTCTCGCGCTGGCCAACTATCCGAGCTTCGACCCGAACGACCGCGCGCGTCTCACAGGGCGGCAGCTGCGCAATCGCGCGGTGGTGGACACTTTCGAACCTGGCTCGACGATCAAACCAGTGGTGGCCGCGCTCTCTATCGACGAAGGCAAGGTGCGCCCGCAGAGCATCATCGATACGGCGCCTGGCTGGTACAGGATCGGCCCGGCCGTCATTCACGACACGTCGAATCACGGCGCGATGACGGTGGCCGAGGCCGTGCAGAAGTCGAGCAATGTCGCATTCGCCAAGCTCGCACTGAACCTGCCGGCCGAGACGATCTGGACCAAGTATCGGCAATACGGTCTTGGCTTGCGGCCCGAGTTGACCTTTCCCGGCGTGGCGTCGGGCAAAGTGCGTCCGTATCAACGCTGGCGGCCAATCGAACAGGCGACGATGGCGTACGGTTATGGGCTCTCCACGTCGTTGCTGCAGATCGCACAGGCGTACACAGCCTACGCGCGCGACGGCACGATGCATCACGTGAGGCTGCTGCACGATGACGCAGGCGAGAACATCGACACATTCACCACCTATACAGACAAGCCGGCCAACACGCAGGTGACCACGCCGTCGACAGCACGCGCTATCCGTTCCATGCTGGAAATGGCAACGGGCGTCGGCGGCACGGGACGCGCGGCCGCGGTGGAAGGTTACCGCGTGGGCGGCAAGACCGGCACCGCGCGCAAGCAGGTCGGCGCGACGTACGCGAAGAACCGCTATCGCGCGCTCTTCGTCGGAATGGCGCCGATGAGCGACCCGCGCCTGATCGTCGCCGTGATGATCGACGACCCGGCCGGCCAGGCGTACTACGGCGGAACGGTAGCCGGTCCGGTATTCAGCGGCGTAACGGGCGGCGCGTTGCAGTTGCTGGGCGTGCCGCCAGATGCGTGACATATCGATGCGCGGACCCATTGCCTCTCTTCCACTCATGCGCTTTGTTTTTGCGCGCTTGCCTTAAGGGGCTTTTCTTCACGCGCTTGTCTCCACGCGCTTGTCTTAACGCGCTTGCTTCTGCGTGCCTGCTTTTCCGTGCCTGCTTTTCCGTGCCTGCTTTTCCGTGCTTTTTTACCGCGCTCTACTTTCATGCCGCGCTTTTCGCACTCTTAAGTCTCGCTTAATTCTTTGCTGCAACCATGAGGCACGACATCCCCTGTTGAGCCGCCAGAACATCGGCGGCGCTTTTTTTCAGGATGTTGCCGACGCCCCCGAAGATACGCTGCACGCTGCGAAGAAGGAGGTCAAACCATGGTTGAAGACGCGGTGTTCGAGCATCTGCGCGCCATGCCGGATAACGGATGGGTTCGTCAGATCCATTCATGCAAAGTCTCGGATCCATTGCAGCCGCCGTGGGGACGCTCTTACAGACTCGTCGAATGGACCATGAAACACGCGCCGGAATCGAGCCGCCGTGTGGTGCCCGCTGAAAGTACGCCGCTCGAAATTGCGCTTGCTGTCGTGTCGCACGTGCCCGGCCGGCGCTTTTACCAGCAGGCGGATGAATAGACTGTCGTCCCGCTCGTTCTAGCCGCCCGCAACTTTGGATTTGCAGTAGTCCAGCGCGTCTTCGAGCCGGTCGTTGCCCCAGAACATTTCATCGCCGACAAAAAACGTCGGCGCGCCAAAAACGCCGCGAGCCGCGGCCTCGTCAGTCTGTTTTCGCAGATGCAGTTTGTTCGCTTCGCTTTGCGCGTCGGCGATGATCTGCCCAGCGGGCAATGCCAATTCCTCCAGCACTTCGCTCACTACGTCCAGCGAACCTATGTCGCGGTCATGCACGAAGTTCATCTGCATGATCGCGCGGCAATAGGCGCCGATCCACGGACGATCCGTGCCCACCACCGCCACGCGTGTGGCAAGCAGCGCAGCGCGCGGGAAGGTGGTGGGCCGCGTCAACGCAAGACCGTACTTTCGACATTGACGCTCCATGTCTTTCCACACATAGGCGCCTTTCTCCTTCTGCAGGACGAACGGTGAATTATCGAAGCCGAGCGCGCGAAAAATCGGGCCCAGCAAAAACGGACGCCAGGCAATCCGCACGCGTTGGGCGCCGGCCAGTGCCTCGATGCGCATTACGCTCAGGTAACTGTAGTTGCTGCCGAAATCGAACCAGAGTTCGAGTTCCGGTGCATCGTCTTGTGTGTTCGATGCGGCTGTCATCATGTTCGCTTCTCCAATTCGTGCCGTTGGCAATGGCGGGGCGCGTGCGTGAGTGCTGCCTGCCGTTCATCGCCAGGCGTCACGTGCTTTCGGGAAAAGACGCGATATACTGTATATACATACAGTACTTTCTTGTCTGAACAATGCGTCTGCCACCTTTCGATCCTCCGACGCTCGTCGAACTGCGCGCCTGGTGGCGCATGCGCGACGAAAAGGCCGTCCAGCGGCTCATTCTCGAGATCCAGCGGCAACGGCTTACGCTGCTGGAATTGCGCATACTGATCGACGCCGGCGTGCAGCAGGCGCGCGCGGCGGACCGTGCGCTCGTCGAGCGGGGCGAACCGTTAATGACGCTGCGCATACGGATTGCACAGGAGGTGCTGCGTGTCGGCGATATTGACGACACCCGGCAAATGAGCCGCGCCGAGCAGGAGCGGCTCGCCGTACGCACGCATGAGCAAATGGACTATGCGCGCGAGGGGCGGCTCAGGCGGCAACGTCGGAATATTTAGGGTGGCGTGGCCAGGACGCGGCAGCAGCAGCAGCGATTGCAAATCCGCCGAAGCGGCAAATGTATTCGACGTGTGGGTCGCGTCCATCACGCGTTCAAGGCCTCGACGCGCGAAAATATCAACGCGTTTGCGCGGCCACACGCAGGCCGAGCGAGATGAACAGCACGCCGATGATCTTGTTTTGCCAGCGCGCGAGCCACGTCAGGCGCTTTACGAGTCGACCCAGGGGACGGATGGTCAGCACGATCAGCGTCGTGTAAAGCGCGCTCATCGCGACGAAAACCAGCCCGAGCGTCGTGAACTGCAAAAAAGTGGAGCCGTGCTCCGGACGCACGAATTGCGGCAGGAACGCGAGAAAAAACAAAGCGGTCTTGGGGTTGAGCACTTCGGCGGGAATGGCCTGCAGGAAGGCCTTCGACGCGGACACCGGCGGCACCGCCGGCATCTGCGCGCTGGCCTGTTTCTCGCGCAACGCGCGAACACCCAGATACACCAGATAGGCTGCACCAACGAATTTCACCGCATTGAACGCCAGCGCGGACGTCATCAACAGCGCCGACAGGCCAACCGATGCGCCGAGCGTGTGAATGAAGTCACCCACGGCAATGCCGAGTCCCGTGAGAATGCCGGCCTTGCGCCCGCCGTGCACCGTACGCGTCAACACCAGCAGCACGGCCGGCCCCGGAATCAGGAAGAGTCCGAGCACGACTGCCACGAAAGTCCCCAAAGTCGAAAAATCAGGCATGTTGTCTCCAGGATGACGTGCACAGTCGGCGAAGCGCAGGCACAGCGTGGTCAAAGGCCGCGCTTTAGCGTTCGATTGTAGACGAACAGGTGATTTGAGATTGAGCGCGCCGTCGATCCGTTACCATGACGGAACCGGACAGCGCGTGATCGACGTAGTCCGTTTTTTCATTCACCGACCTCTTTGCCTTGCCCACTTATACGTTGCCCGCGGCACTGAGCGCGGAACTCGACATCCGCAAGAGCCGCTTTATCGCGCATGCGATACCCGTTGCCGACCGCGAGGCGGCGATGGCCGAGTTGCGCCGCCTGCGCGACGCGCACCCCACTGCGACGCATATCTGCTGGGCGCTGCTTGCGGGCGGCCAGTCCGGCATGTCCGACGACGGCGAGCCGTCCGGCACCGCTGGCCGGCCGATCCTCGAAGTGCTGCGGCATCATGATCTGGACGGTGTGCTCGCCGCGGTCGTGCGCTATTACGGCGGCGTGAAGCTCGGCGCGGGCGGTCTGGTGCGCGCGTACACGGACGCAATCGCGTCGGCATTGCTCGACGCACCGCGCGTCGAACGGATCGCGCAGGTCGCGCTAGTCGTTGAAGTGAGCTATGCCGACGAGGCGCGCGTGCGCAGATGGATCGACGCCGCTGGGTATGCGCTCGCGAACAGCGCGTACGGCATGCTCGTGAACATGACCATTCGCCTACCCGCGAACGCGGTGGACGACGCGCGACGGGAACTGGTGGATATGACGCAGGGAAAGGCCGGCTTCAAGTAACGTGACGACCTGACGCCGCAGGGCAAGTGGACAACACTGTCATACGTAGCAGCTATCCTCTCATGACGTGGTGTCGAGCGCGCGTTATGACGGTTAACATGCGCTGCGCCGCGCCTCGGCGCGCGGCGATGCAACCGACTCGCAATCCGATTTAGGAGATGCATCGTCACGGCGCGCTGTTACCATGCTGCTCTGTACCGGGATGAATCCATTTAAAAGGGTAACTTCTCTGACTTCGACCGTCGCTTTTTCCCGCACAGCACCTGAGTCGCCGCAACGGAGCCAATCTTCGCTGCGCACGTCCAGTTCCATGCGCGCTCACCTGACGTACAGCGTACTCAAAGGATGCGGCAGCCTCGCGTTGCCTTTGATGTTGTCCGCCTGCTCATGGTCGTGGTTCGGGCTCAACCATAGTGCGCAACGTGCGGCAGCCCACCCCACAGGCTGGCTCAGCGTCGCTCCCGCCAGCGAATTCGCTTACATGCCGGCGCGCAACGGCCGCGTCTCGCCAAACCGCATCGAAAATACGGCGATGACCGGCATCGTGATGAAGGACGACATCAATGAGTCCGTCCGCAAAGGTGTGGTTGAACGTTTGCAGGTGGCGGGTTTCCATATCAATCAGGGCACCCGGGTACTGACCGGCATCATCGAAAAATTCACCGTGGACGACGCGCGGTCGCCGGCGCTGTGGACGCTGCAAATGCGTTATGTGGTGACCGATGTGGCGACCCGGAAAGTGGTTTTCTCCACGACGAAAACCCTCAGGCAGAAGTCGCCGAAATTCACCAGTAGTGTTATTGCTATCGAGGATACGGTGAGGCTGAGTGTCGATGCGTTGATTGGGGATCCGGGGTTTGTGAGGGCGGTGAATTGAGGGGGCGCGTGCCTGCTTTCTGATGGGGAAAGACATGCATCGGATCAAACGCTATCTGACGACCGCGGCCGCTTTCGCAGTCGGCGAGGCACTCGTATCTTTCATGTTGCTGGCCGCGCTGCTTTGCAAGCTGACCGCACGGATCGGCAAGTCAAAGTGATCTCACCCGGTTGAAACGTCATTTCACACTTAATGCCGCTCGCGCCGAACCGAAAGCTGGCTTGGCTGCTCCAGTAGCATCTACCAATCCAAAATTGCGTTCGCGCGAATTCTTCGCTTGCTGCGAGTCCTGCCATTCGTAGATCGACATCAGCGGTGTTCCGGTTTGCGCGCGTTTTGCCAGAAACGATTTGATCTCGTCGGCTTGGCCCACCGCGTCTTTCTTCCCGCCCGACGAGACGCCCCACTCGCTAATCACCACCGGCAGTCCATATCTGGAACGCACGTCTGCGGACACGTCCTGAATCTGCCGGCTGCTCATTCCGTACGCGTGATAAGACACGGCGTCGATGCAGCCGCTCGACGATGCCTGGACGCTTTGCAACAATCTGCCGGATCGCGTATTCATTAATGGCGCGGATGAAAAGCCGAATCCGATGACCGGCGTTGATGTATGAACCGACTTCAACTTTTCGCACACCGCCTGGATAAAAACCGGAAACGTCGAATCGACGCTCCCTGTTGGCCAATAAGCAGGTAAATCGGGTTCGTTCCACAATTCGATGGCGAGCAGATTCTTTTGGTAGGTGCCCGTCAGCCTGCTGATCAAATCGACCAATTGCGTTGCCGACTCGCGCAACTGCGCAGTTCGTGACTCGTCGTTCTGTGCCGGCTGTACAAGCGATACAGTCGATCGCACTGTTAAAAGAACGGGTAAGCCTGCGGAGTCGGCCGCGTCGAACGCCGCCGACACGCTGTTGCGATAACTGGCGAGTTGCATCGAATTCATCCACACGCCGAAACGCACGAAGCTGAAGCCGAACGCTTTGATCCGTCTCGCCATATCCGGCGTAAAGCGCTCGATCTTCACCTGAACACCTACTTTCGGGGATTGATCGATGTTGGAGATCCAGTTCTTGAACAGTTGCGCATGCGCCCCAGCCGACGCACAGCAGATGCACAGCGCCAGCAGACCGGATCTGAACACACGCTCGATGCCTACCATATCTCCCCCGCGTCCGCGGTCTCAACTCGTTTGAAAATGTCCGGGCCTGCATCCATCGGCCAGACAGCTGACACGCCAGGCGCCTAGAAGTGCGACGCTGGACAAGTGCCTGATATAACTTCCCAGATCCGGCTCGAATAGCATGGACACCGCTATATGACCGACGACCAGGCTTGCGAGCACGTCCGCTGCTCCGGCTTGACGACAGGCCGTGCTGGAGCCTCTGCGGTCCAGCACCGAACTAAGCGCGATCCACACGAACACCTGCATCACGAACTCTTTGGGTCCGGGATAAAAGAGAACGGGGACGTTCAGTTTTAGAATCGCATACACATAGTCTGCGCAGAATGTCGTGAACGAGGTCGGTTCGTACAGGTTGTAAAAACCCGTCCGTGCACCGTAGGGTGAGCCGGCCACGAGATAGTCGACTGCCATATCGCGAGGGTGCAGCAAGATGGAATACACAATGTCCGGCAGCAGATACAAAGCAACGACAGCGGCGAGTATGGCAAAGGTCTTGAGCCGTGCCGACATTGCCCAAAAAACCCAGACAGCCGCCGCGATGGCGAGAATCAACGCGAAGTAGATGCGCACTGTGAGCGCATAGCCGAGATAGAGAACGGCCGCTGCCGCCATTACCCAAAAAAGGCCGCCTTTTCTGGCGACCGTCACCAGAATGATGGACATGAGCACGACCAGTGTGTCCTTGCTTGCAACGAACAGATTGAAAAACACACAGGGCGCCAGCAATATGACATTCGCTGCGAGACCGCCGGCGCGCCTCGAATACCCGATCATCAATCCGATGAACAGGACACCAATACCGATCACCAGAAGATTGGTTCCGACACTGCCGAGTGACGCATAAAACTTTGCTACTGCATCGAACGATGTGTCCTGATACGTGCTCGACCCACCAATCTGGGACTGGATCTTGTCGGCGTCACGAGACACGAAATCAGGAAGGAATGTCCCCGCTTTCCAATACACCGCGACATACAGCAGTATCGCGACGCCGGCCGTCAGTCGGACGACGCCCGCGCTAAGCCGCGGCCCCGCATTGATCAGCTTGAAGATCATGGGCAGGCGCCTCGCGCTCGCTGGCGACGCTCGTCCTGTCTTTCCCGGCAGCGCGTCACGACAAACAGCACGGACGCCACAATCGCCGCACTGACCATCAAATGGGCGAACGCGGCGCCCACTGCACCCAGGCGCGCGACCGACAGCCATTCCAGCGGCATGCTGAAGATCGCGACTGCGGAGATGACGACGAATACTTGCTTGCCCAGGCGCAGCGCAATGGCAGCGCTCCAGTAAATATCGGCAATCGACCTGAGCACGAACGAGATGAGCAGCGTGGAAAGCATCAACCGTGTGGCCCCGTCAACCGGCTCATGCGCCATACGAAAGATGGGCTGGATGAGCGCCAGTATCGCTGCTGCCGCTAGCACGGTAATGCAGATGCTGGTGCGTGCAGAACTTCGTAGCACCGCCCGAAAATCGGCAGTTGCAACGCCCAGGGAGCGAACGAGACGGGGCCCTGTCGTCACGACAACGGTCGCATAGGCGATCGTCTGGATCGAATTCGCCACGGACCATGCGAATACATAACGACCGAGTTGATCGGCCGTGATGATTCCGCTCGCAATGAACCGCTCTCCGTATTGCAAGCAGGAAAGTACAGTGGTCGCGACGAAGAAGGGCAAACCGTCGAGCCATACTGTACGAACGCTCGTTACGCTGCCCGCCGCTTTCGCGCGGGCAAATCGCTTCCCCTCATACTCGTGGTTCCAGAGACACCCACACGCTCCCAATGCCGCGACCACATTGGTCACCCACCATAAAGTCAGTATCGACTCGATGGACCGCACCGCGCCGCTGAGCAGCGCGATGATTGCGACACCAGCCCACGCACCTGTCCGGATGAAGAGAAGAAACGAACCCAGGCGCGGCCGGTGCAGGGAGAATACATAAGAGGTCGTCTCGAGGCCGAGGTGTTCAGAAAACGCCACGAGCATGATGCCTACCAGGACGCCCCGTGACATTCCCGCAAACACCGGCAGGTCGACGCCAACCCGTATGAGCCAGACAACCGCCGCAATGACAAAATAAACAACGCAATAGAGTGACAGCAATCGGCGCGCTTCGTGGATCGCAATCGACGCGTTCTCACCACTCAGTCGTCGATTGATTTCGGTACTAAACCCAAGGCCCAGCAATTTGGACGACACGACAGACACCGCGACCGCCAGACCATAGTCAGCCACGGCAGCAAACCCGAGCGTGCGCGCGATGACGATCGTCAGCGCGAACTTTAACGCCAGCGATGCGATCCGAAAGACGAGGCGAAAGAGCAGATGCATAGCGTGCTCGCGTCAGCCGCAGTGTGCTGCGCGAAGCGCGTCGACGACCCGCTCTCTTCCGCGGCGGATTCGCTCGACCCCGGTCGATGCGTTTTTCCAGAAGTCGGGCACCGCGCCGTCCGCGAGAATGGTCGCCGCTACCTTGTCCGGGTCGAAGTCGGCCGCATTCGCAACCCAGCCATTCAAACCCAGATCGGCATAGGCGCCGAATCCCTTTCGCTCGTAGCTAAGGTGATAGGACGGCACGCCGCTTAGCACCGATTCGAGCGCACCATGAAGACGTACCGACACGACGACGTCAGGCCGGTCCGTATTCAGAAGCTGTTTCAGCGGCAAGAGGTCGCCCGTAATGCCCATGCTTCGGTAGTACGCAAGGTCGTCGTTGCCGCGCCCGGTACTTTGCACTGAAAAGCTGATCCGGCAGGCAGGCCGCAAACGCTCGATCAGTGCCTGCGTCGACGCCTCGTACCGCTTGCGCTGCTGCACGCCCCAGCTCGGCGCGCGACGCAATACGAAAGCGACATGATTGACAGCGGACGGCGCTGTGTTCGCGAGTGCCATGATCTGCGTGCTGCGCCGCTCGAAGTCCAGCACGGCAAGATCGGGAGCACGCTGGGTGTTGGTGTTGCCTTCGAGGAAAGACATCGAGCGGTCGTCGCGAACGAACACCGAAGAAAACGTTCCGAGCATGGCTTTCAGGTGCGAATGCAGCGGTTCGGCCGGCATCGAAGGTCCAATGCTTTGCGGCAGATAGACCGTGGGCTTGCCCGACAGGCACGCGGCGCGCATCTGCAACAGATGGCCCGCCTCCAGTTTGAGCGCTTCCAGGTAATTGCGCGCACGCAGATAACCGCCTCCCACGCCGGCGATCAGATCGGCTGATTTTAAAAGGCGCAACAGTTCGCTCAACCGGCTATTGCTGGCCACCGGCAGCAGCAGACTCGCTGCCGCCGCAATCCGAGCCACACCGTTTTCGGCAAGAACCGGCGCAGGGTGCAGGTCGCTGTGCTGGGAAAAAGAAGCGGGATCGGCCGCGACGATCGACACGCGCGTGTTCTCGCCGAGCGCCTGTTTCAAAAGGCCTATCGACAGGTCGACGAGCAGGCCATCGCCGGAATTTCTGGAACTGTATGCGTGCAGTAGCACTACATGCTTGCTGGGCAGTATCATTTGCGCTCCCTGATCAAACGCTTGTAGAGATCCACGGTCTGATTGACCATGGAAGAAGTGGAGAAGCGTTCCACTGCCCGCTCGCAGTTAAGGCTCATTGACTCGCGCATTGACGGGTCTTGCGCAAGCGCACCGATTGCATCCGAAAACGCGGCAACATCATCTGTATTCGGCACAACGAATCCCATTCTTTCTGCGCCGATAAGTTCGGCCGCGCCGGACACACGTGTCGAGACAATTGGCACGCGTGCGGCCATCGCCTCGAGAACGACATAGGGGAAACCTTCGTAGCGGCTTGGAAGCGCGAAAATATCGAATGCCGAAAAGTAGCGGCGCGCTGCCGGGACTGCACCGAGCAAACGAATGTTCGACGGCACGCCTTGCGCACAGATACCCGACGCGCCCATGAAATCGCCCGGGCCTATCACCGCAAAGATCACGTCATCCATTCCACGGTCGAGAAGGCTTCGTGCCGCGCTCGCCAGCCGGTCGACACCCTTCTGGAATTCGAGCCGCCCGACAAAGCCGACAACAACTGCGTTGCTCGGCAAGCCAAGCGCAGCTCTTGCAGCGGCGGCCGGCATCAACGATGGCGCAGGAACCCCGTTGAAAATGGTCGCTATCCGATCCGCTGGAATGCGAAGCACTTGATGCAAGTGTTCCGCTTCGTCAACCGAGACGGCGATGATTCGATCGCTACGGAAACGTCCCAGCAACCGCTCGATCAGTCCATAAAACCGACGTTGCGCGCGCGGCAGATAAGGGTTGAGCGTGTAGACCGCATGCGGCGTATAAACCTGTTTCCATGGGCCCAAACACAGACGCGCGAGCGCACCGGCCTTCGAGCTGTGACTATGCACAATGTCCGGCATGATCTCGCGCAGACATCTGAAAAGATGGGCGAAAGCAAGCGTGTCCGACGCGCCGACAGAACGCTGTACCGGTAGACGATGCACCGAATCGCATTGCGCGAGGACTGACTCATCAATGATCGTCCCGTCGAAACGGTCGCCGCTCGGAACAACCAGATGAATCTCGATGCCGCCGCGCGCGCGTAATCCACGAATCAGATCCGCGATATGGACCGCAACGCCGCCGCCTGCTGCTTCGACGACAAGTGCAACGCGCAGGCGCCGCGCCTTTTGGTTTCTGTTTGTATCGGCGTTCGTGCTGCGCTCGGGAACAACAGGAAGTGTTCGAGTAGGGACAGGCCGCGATATTTCATCGCGAGGTGTGACAGTATTCGAGCGCATCATAACCGCCGGCCAATGCGACTGATCAACCTGCGCCAGCGGGATAGCGGTGCAATCCGCGAATCGTCGTAGCTGTATTGCACGTACCGGTAGCCGCCGTTTTTACGGCTGTAAGCCCGCCTTCCAGACTTCGGATCGACGCCGTTCAGAATGACGCCAGTTACGGCAATGCCGTTATGCGCAAACCGTTTGACAGATTCCGACAGCTCCGAGACCCGCGTGCGGCCAGCGCGTGCAACCAGCAGCACGGTTGCGCAGTAGTGAGCGAGCACCACTGCGTCGGTTGCCACCAGAACTGGCGGTGAATCGACGAGCACAACGTCGTAGTCGCGCGCGCACGCTTCGAAAATGCCTTGCACGCGTTCATGGAGGAGGACTTCCGCCGCACTGAAGGGCAGATCACCTGTAGTCACCACATCGAGGTTCTGAATCACATTGCGGTGAATCACCTCGTTAAGACGAAGCTTGCCGGCGATCACGTCCGTCAGACCGGATTCCCGCTCACGGCGAAAGTTCTGATGCAGGTAGCCTCGGCGAAGGTCACAATCGATAATCAACACGCGCTTGCCGCTGCTCGCCAGCAGCGCGCCAAAATTCGCCGACACAAATGATTTGCCGACACCGGGCGTAGGTCCCGAGACCAGGATTACCTTGTTCGCGGCATTCGCCATGGCGAACTGCAGTGCTGTACGCAAGCTCCTGAGACTTTCAACGGCGGGATCATGCGGATGACGCTCGACCAGCAAGCGCACGTCTGACGCGTCGCTGTCGTCCGCGTTGACCTGCTGCTGGTGACGCGATAGGGGGATAGTCGCGTACACATTAAGGCCGGTATGGCTCTCGACCTCCTCCGCCTCGGCCACTCCCGCAAACAGGAAGCTGTGGACGAACGCAAAGCCTGTTCCGAGCAACAGCCCAAGCAAGGCGCCCGCCGCGATCGTCAACGGACGGTTCGGAAAGGCAACCTGTTCAGGAACGACCGGCGTATCGACCAGCCGAACCGTTCCGGTTTTGCCCGCCTCCACCAGCTTCAATTGCTGGACGTTGTTCAGGAGCGCCGTGTAAAGCTCGGTGTCCACCTTCACGTCGAGCATCAGACGAACGGCATCCTGTTGCACGTCAGGCAAGCGCCGGATCTGTTGATCGAAAGCGCTCTGCTGGCTGCGAAGCGTCGCGATCTGCGAGCCCAGCGCGATCACGTCGGGGTGGGAGTCCGTGAAACGTGCCGCTAATTCGTCGCGCTTCTGCTGCAGTTCAAGCATTCGGGTTTTGGCATCCGCCGTCTGCTGAAGGGCGATCTTCGCCTCCTCCGTCAGATCGACAGAACCCTGACGGTTGCGCATCTGCGTATAACGCGCCTCGGCGTTCTCGAGCTGCTCCTTGAGCAGTGGTGTTTGCGTGTCAAGAAACGCAAGGGACTGCGCCGCGTCGGCGGCCTTGCGGTCGATGTTCTGCTTCACGTAGTAACGACCGACCGCAGCCAGCTGGTCACGAACCGTGATCGGATCGGTTCCCTTGAGACTGGCGATCAGAATGCCCGACGACTTGATCTTCTCCTGAATGTCCAGGCCATTCTGCATGTCGACGATCGTATCGAGACGCGATCTGCGGGTCAGCTTGAACTTCGCACCAGGCTCGGCGTTGAACGACTTCACACATAGCGTCAGCGGACCGTATTCGGTCTTGATTTCTTCTACCTGACCTACCCGGCCAATGAAGGCGTCCGTCAGGTCCCAGCCCGACAGACGATAGCGGCCACCCTCCAGCACGGTCAGCGCGAAATGATCCCCTTCTACACGCTTCGGGACATCGAACAGCGGAATGTCAGCACTTTCGGGACCCCAAACCCAGCCTCCGATACCGAGAACGCCGGGCCGCCCGATCGAGTCATTAAATCGCGAGATAAGGTCGCCAATCACCGGAAAGCGACTTGGCCGCACGACGATATAGCTGTGCAGTTGATCGACGACGCTGGTCACGACAAGCCGCGACGCCATGATCTGCTGCTCGGCGGAGGTCGGAGAGTTGTAGCTGAAAAGCGACGACACATCGCCCAGCAAACTCTGCGCAGCGGCCATACCCGTGCCGTCTTCCACCTGGACCGAGATATCCGCCTCGTAGCGCGGCGGAAAGAGAAAGGCGAAGGCAGTCGCGAGAACAAGGCAAGTGACGCAGATTTTGAGGATGATCCAGCGATAGTCGACGAGCACGTCGAGTACCGCAATCAGATCGATCTCCTCATCATGTTTCAACGCCCCTTTCTCAGGCGGTTGTGACGATTTCATTGGAAAGATGGGCAAGTATTTGAGAGGGCTGTAATAAAGGCAGCGTGCGTGAATCCGTCGCAGTCCTTACGGATATTCATGTCAAGCGGTTGATGCGTTCCGACCATCCCCTTACTCCAGCGTCGATAAGCTCCAGGCTTCGTTCGAAGGCGGCGCGATCTTTGCGGTACGGGTCCGGTATATCGAATCCCGCACCAATCTTCATCGGTGTGCCGGACCCATGGCCAAGTCGGAATACACGCCCGCGCGACAGTGGATAGCCGCGCTCGACATGCTGCTTCTGCCGCTGATCCATCGTCAGCACAAGGTCCGCCGACGCCACCATCCACCCCACGAGTTGACGGGCGCGATGCGGCCGGATGTCTAGACCGCGCTCACTCATCAGGCTGACAGCCATCGGATCAGCCTCGTATCCGATCAGCGCTGTCAGGCCCGCCGAGGCCACCGCAGCCGTTTCCAGCGTTTGCTCGAGAAGCGCTGCCGCCATCGGACTGCGGCAGATGTTCCCGGCGCAGACCACCAGAACGCGACAGATCATTTAGCGATAACGCCAGCCGTTAGTCCGGTGTTGATCAGCGGCATCAGCAGGCTCAGCACACGGTTAAAGCGCACGAGGCCACTGCCGTCGACGTACACCACGTCTTTAGGCCGCAGATCGAAATCTTTGGCCAGCAGCATGGCTACCGGCGATCGACCGTCGAGATGAAAGACCTGCGGACTTCCGCTTAAAGAGCCTCGTATCACGAACATTTGCGCGGCGTCGGCAGTCGACGCGTTCACACTTCCCGCCTGCGCCAATGCATCCGCGAGCGTGATGCGGCCCGTTCGGCGGGGAATGGCAGAAATCGGCTTGTTGACCTCACCCATCACATACACGTCGTTTTCGTCGCGCGAAACGACGCGCAGCATGTCGTCGGCTTTAAGGTAAAGCCGTGACGGACTCACACCGTGAGCGACAAGCTGTGTCAGATTCAAGCGGTGCGACTGACCACCGCGCACCAGAACGAGGTCGCTCTGATCGGCTGTTTCGCTGAAGCCTCCTGCCCGGGCGATGGCTTCGTACAGCGACATCGGCACGTCATTGACCGCAAATGCGCCGGCATTGTGGACCTCACCGTCGACATACACCTGATGCGCACGAAAAGACGCCATGCGCACCGTCACTTGCGGCTTGACAAAATATTTCGCCAGCGCGGCGCTGAGCCGACGTTGTATTTCGTCGGTACGCAGCCCCTCCACGTGCAATGTGCCCGCGTACGGAAAGGTCAGGTTGCCATTTTGATCGACGACAAACCCGGCCAGCGGATCGCTCGACCGGCTTGACGACTGGGACTGCGTGGGACCGATCGCCGCTGCAATTTCAGGGTGATCCCAAACCACGATCTGCAGTACATCACCCACTCCTACCGCGTACGTCTGCGGCGCGCCGGACAGCAACTGCGCGATTTCGACCTGTTGCTGCGCATCGATCCTCGCGAGGCGGGAGATCAAATTGGCATCGACTTCCGTAATCTCGATATCGGGGGTTCCCGGTGTTGCGTCGACCTTTTCCGCTTCTGCCGCTACGCCCGCCTGATCGGCTGCGCCGGTCGGGTTCGCATTGCCTCGCGATTTCTGCATACGCGACGTTTCCATCCGCATGCCGGGCGCCACTGCACAAGCGCTCGTCAATAGCGTCACCGCCGCGAGTATTGCGCCGAGCCGAAACGCCGGCCCGCTCCTGTTCACCGCTAACATCGTGTTCACCTATTCAAGCGAGCCCGCCAAAGCGTTGCTCTTGCTGCCTGATCCGAAGCAGATCTTTTTACTGTTTAGCCGGCGCGCGACTGTCTGTTGCGTGCCCTCTGTTGCGTGATCCGCGCGCCACGTAAGTTGAAAGGACGCGTCAATATGCATTTCGATGTAACAATCCATTCGCCACCGTGGAAAGAACAATGCGCATATCGAACGAGAAGGACCAATTCCTTAAGTAATACAGATCGTATTCGACGCGCTTCTGCATCTTCTCTATACGATCTGTCTCCCCCCGCAACCCATTCACCTGCGCCCAGCCCGTAATTCCCGGCTTGATCCGATATCGATGGATATACCCGTCGACGATCGTGCGGTACTGATCGTCGTGTTCCGTGGCGTGCGGCCTGGGTCCCACCACCGACATCTCCCCTCGCAGCACGTTCAGAAACTGCGGCAATTCATCGAGGCTCGTGCGACGAAGGAAAGCACCGACACGAGTGATCCGCGGATCGCCGCGTGTGGCCTGTTGAACGACGCCCGGCGTTTCGACGTGCGCACGCATCGTGCGAAATTTGTAGATGCGAAAGACGCGGCCGTCCGCGCCCTTGCGCCGTTGCGTGAACAGGACCGGCCCTTTCGACGACAGCTTCACCGCCGCAGCGATGGCCGCCAGCAACGGCGACAGCGCCAGCAGAACCACCGCCGCGAACACCCGGTCGAATATCGCTTTCTGCACGAGTGCATACGGCGTCATGGGCGAAGCCATCAGGTTGATCGCCGGCGCCCCCATCAGATCGACGACATTGCGGTCGAACATCGCAAGGCTGCGCATGTCGGGAATGAAACGTACATTCACGAGGTCGCCGTTGAATTCGTCGAGCAGGCGCGCTACCGTGCGCTCCTCGGACATGGGCAGCGCAAGCCATATTTCTTCGATCTGTTCGCGCCGCACCCAGTCGGCGAATTCATTCAATACACCGAACGACTTCAGGCCGCTCACGCTGGCTGCCCGCGGCGAGCCGTCTTCACGCACGAGCGGATCGAACGTAGCAACCGCACGGAATCCCGCACCCGGTGAACCGGCAATGTTGGCGAGCACCTGATCCCGATGCGCACCCGAGCCCACGACCGCCACCATGCGCAAATTCTTTCCCGCAAGCCGCATCCTGCCGAGCGCGGCATGTACCAGCAGGCGCGACGCGACGAGTGCTACCGCGGTGAACAATGTCCAACTGACACACCAGAGGCGCGACACCGATGCGGCTCGATGCAGCAGGAACGTCATTGCAAGTCCACACGCCTGAACGACCACCCAGCCGAGCACCACGCGCACGCTCAGCCGCCATTTCGATCGGCCGCGCCACGATTCGTACACGCCCAGCCATGGCAACAACAGAATGGCAAACGCCATGTCGAACGCGACGAGCGCGACTTCGAGAACCGATTGCGCGGGATCGTGCTGGCAAACAATCGACGCCAGCGCCGCGCCCAGTGCGATCAGAATCGCGTCGAACAGACGTGCCAGCGCGCTCTCCATGTCCGCCAGATTGCGGCCGGCAGTTTGCCTCATTACCGTGTGCATACCTCGTCACCTGCCACTTCGCGCCACGTCGCCGACGTTGCAACAGACTTCCATTGCAGCAACCCATGCGTGGCATTGCCGCCGACTATCCGTCTTCGCAATGCCGCTGCGCGTCACCTTTTAAAGAGATCCAATTGTGACCTTGGCGGCATCGCTCAGACATAAGACGTTTCCCAATGCACTCCTGTATTTGCGGGGTAAATTTGGGCAGGTCTCCAATGCTGTCCAAATGATCGCGGGCTATTCTTGACAGAACCCGTCTCGTAGATAAGGCGTCGTGTGCTTTCGCTGTCTTAATCCGGTTAAGACATAAATCCAGGATTGGATTGAACGTCATGCCACGATTAGCGGGCGGGGGCTCAGTTCACCCCTGCGCAAGCGATGAAGTTTCGCGGGCAGTGTTCACCTGGCACTCCGCCTGCCAGAGCAAAGAGATGCGGAGTGCGTTCGCGAGCAAGCGTTGCACGTTGCCCGGCGCGCGGCGCGCGGCGCCCGGCGCGACGTGCGGGATATCCCGTCCGTACGCGCCGCGCATTTCGCTTACCACTGATACGCCGCGCCGGCGCCCACCGTCGTCGTGGCCGAGCTGATGCCCGCGCCCAGTTTCACCTTGAGGTTCTGCGTTACACGGGCCGACACGCCCACCGCGACTGCCTGATAGCCTTTGTACCCGGCGGTGCCGACGCCGATCGCGAGATTCTTGTTCGCATCGACTTCCGGCACCATGGTCAGCGCGATAGCCGACGCAGTCCCCGTGTAGGCGCTACGCGCAATGTCACTCATGCCGCCCTGGAATTGCTGCATGTTGACCGCGTCGGTGGCGGCCTGTCCCGGCGCGACATTAGTGATGCGCCGCTCGCTGCCGGCCGAGCCCACCGATACTGTGTTCGTCACATCGGCGACGGAGTTCTCGCCGATCGCTACCGAATTCGGCGCAGACGCGATCGCGCCACCGCCGATCGCCACCGAGCCATTGCCGACCGCCCTCGCAGCATTGCCGCCGCTGTTGACGGCGACATACGGATTGCCGCTGTTCTGAACGTTCTGCACGGTTTGCCCGAGGTTGCTGATCTGCTGGTTCGTGTTCCAGAGCTGCGCGCCGGTCACGGCGTCGGTGCTGGTGGCCGAAATTTCGCCATCCTGAAGATTGGTCAACTGCACCTTCGGCGCATTAGCCGCCGTGCCGCCGAGCGTGACGCGGTCGTGCGCGGAGCTGTCGTACTGGACTGCATTCGCCACTGCCCCGCTGATATTGCCAACGGTGTTCTGCAGGCCGGCGATGTCGCTGCTGTTCTGCGACACGCGCCCATCCAGATTGGTGATCGCACTGCCGACGTTGTTCACGACCGTGCCGCCCACGCTATACGAAGGCGCCGACACGGTTCCATCCGCATTGACCGTCGCGCCGCCGCCGAGCGCCAACGCGGTGCTCGCCGACTGAGCGTACAGTTGCGCACCATTGATTGCATCGCCGCTCTTCGCGTTCACCGCGCCGGCGGCGACGCCGGTCACGACACGATTGCCGGCCGTCCCGGCCATGTTGATGAGGTTGCCGTCCGTCGTCGCGCCGACGCTGATTGTGCGCGAAGCCGGGTCCTGCGTGACGATGCCGACCCCGCCCGTCTCCATGCTCTGCTTCAACGTATTCAAGCCATCGTCGAGCGAGCCGAGCGCGTCGCCGACCGTGCCTTGCGTGCCGCCCTGCACGTGATACGTGGGCCCGGTGAGCGAACCGTCCGCGTTGAGCAGCGCGCCGCCGCCCAGGGCGGCCACCATCGGCTTGATCTGCGCGACGTTGACGGCGGACGCGTCCGTGGTGCCGGCGGTAATGCCGGTGAGCTCACGTGCGCCGCTTGTACCGCTGAAATCGACGCGGGTGCCGTCCATGTCCTTGCCGACCGTGAGAGTGCGCGAGGTCGGGTCCTGCTGGACGACGCCGATTTCGCCCAGATTGATCTGGTTCGTCAGATTGGTCACATTGCCTTCGACCGTGGTGGTGCGCGCGTCGAGGTTCGTGATGTCCGTACTGTTCGTGGTGACGCGCTGATCCAGATCCGTGATATTCGTGGTGTTGTCGATCAGCTGCTGGTTGACCTTGCTGATGTTCGTTGTATTGTCCGTCACCCGCTGATCGAGGTTCGTGATCGTGGTCGTGTTGTCCGTGACGCGCTGGTCGAGGGTGCTGATGTCCGTCGTATTGTTCGTCACCCGCTCGTCGAGGCTGTTGATATTCGTCGTGTTATCGGTCACGCGCTGGTCAAGCTTGCTGATGTTGTTCGTATTGGTCGTGACGCGCTGGTCCAGGTTGGTGATGCTGTTGGTGTTCTGCGTGACCGCCTGGTTGGTCGTGAAAAGTTGCGCGCCATTGACCGCATCCGTACTGGCGGCCGACAGCGTGCCCGCTCGCAGATTGGACACGCGCACGGGTGTCGCGGTGTTGCCGAGCGTGACCGAGTCGTGCGCGCTCGAATCGTATTGAACCGAATCGGCGCTCGCCTGGGTGCCGGCATTGGCAGCGACGGCAAGTGCGGCGCCCACGTCGTTAAAGGTCATGCCGCCGATTTTGTAGGTCGGCTTGATGACCGTCCCGTCGCCAGCCACACCGGCCCCCCCGCCCAGCGCGCTCACTGCGCTGCTCAACTGCGAAATGTTTGCCGCATCCGTGCCGCGCACGCCTGCCGCGACGTTCGTGACCTGCCGCTGCAGCGAGCTACTGCCGACCGAAACCGTGTTTGCCACATCCGCGATGGAGCCCGCGCCTAGCGCGACTGCATTGGCGGCTGAAGCAGTGGAGCCAGCGCCGAACGCAACGGACCTGGCGGCGGCCGTCGGGATATACGCGTCGCTGCCGGCGGCGATGGAATCCACCGCGTTGGTCTGCACTCTCGTGCCGATAGCCAGCGCGTTGACGTTCTGGGCCGCCGCCAGATAGCCGACGGCCACCGCGTTGTCGGCAAAGCTGTTGGTCGACGCGCCCGCGCCCACTGCGGTGGTGTTCAGTGCCAGCGCGGCGGCCGCCGCTCCCACGGCCGTGCTATTGGCGCGCGCCGCGCCGGCCGCCGCACCGACCGCAAGCGCCCGGTCTGCGATGGAAGTCGCACCGACGCCCACCGCCAGGGCGTCCTGGCCGTACATGGCGGTGGTGGTCAAGCCCGGCGTAATGATCGGACTCACCGCAATGTACTGCGTGGCCGATGTGTCGTCCGTCACCGTGGCGGCTTTCAGCACGGGTGCGGCGGGTTGACTCGCGGTTGCGCTCAGCGCGGGCGCCTTGATCTGGCTCGCGGCGGAGTCGGACGGCTGGGACGAGCCGGTCAGCGCGTCCGCGTCCCATGTTGCCGGAACATTGATGAGCGGATTGAGCGCCGCGTCCGACGCATTGGCAGTCGACGCGAACGCCACGACGCCCACGAGGCTAGCGCCGACGGCGACCAGCGCGTCATACACGGAAGCGCCGGACCCGCCGGACGCGCCCCGGCTCCTTGTCAGCTCGGACACGGCGACATACGCGCGCGTGGCTCTATTCCATACGGTTTTATAAGTCTTGTTCAACACATCCCCCAATCTTCTCTATCCAACTTCCTCACCAAGTTTTTCCTACGTCATCCTAAGTATTCGATTCGAAACCGGAGAAACTTAAGAAGCAGTTCACGCTTTCACTTGGCCCATAAAAGCGAAGCGGACAGTGTGGAGGGATGTGACTAAAACGCGAATACGACTACTCTTAAAAGCTAAATTTTAGCGTCGATTAGCTAAACGGCAGATTGGCTTTAGGACGAAATGCAACAGATGTCTTAGGCTCGACAAAAGCTTTTCAAGGCAAAGCAGGCTGCGTGCTTACGCGTTCGCACTCCACACTTTCGACCTTTGAGAAAACGACCGAAAGGGCTCAAGCGGAACCGGCTCAGCGCTCGCCCACCTGCAAGCACACCGGAAACGTAATTTCAAAAATCGTCCCCTCGCCTTCCTGCGAGTCGAAACGAATGTCCCCGTCCAGGACGCGGCACAGTTCCTTGACGATCGCCAGACCCAGGCCCGCGCCGGGGATGTCGTCATCGGCGGCGCGCTCGAATTCCTTGAACACGCGCTCACGGTCGGATGCGCCGATACCCACGCCGGTGTCGGACACGCGCAGGCGCCAGTGGCTGCTGTCCGCAGCCGCCATCGTCAGGACGATCTCGCCGGCGCGCGTGTATTTCGACGCGTTGGTCAGCAGATTCAGCGCAACCTGCTTGAGCTTGAGCCGACTGGAAATGATCGAATCGAGCGCGTCGTCAAAGGACGCTTCGAGACGCAACCCTTTTGCCTCGATCACCGGTTGGCACGAAATGACCAGTTCGTCGAAAAGTTCGCGCAGCGAGAAGCGCTCCAGCGTCAGCGGACTGGTGTCGCCGAGCACGATCGAGTACTCGACCAGTTCGTCCACCAGTGTCTTCATGTCGCTCGCCTGACGGTTCGCCAGCGCGAGCGCGGTGTCGATCTTCTCGGGTGCGCGGCTCATCAGCTGAAGCGCCATCGAAAAAACATTGAGGAAGTTGCGCAGATCGTGTACCACGCGTCGCGTGATCCGCATGCGCGATTCGTAGAGCTCGCTGACAAGTTGTTGATTGTGTGTAAGTTCCTTATTCACGCTTTCGAGCCGCGCGGTGGAATCCTCGATCGTGCGATCCCTTTCGCTGACGACTTCGCGAATCGAGGTCAACGTGACAAAACTCACACATTCGTCGATGAAGTGGCGCGCCCGCTCCTCGTGGCGCCGAGTAAACGATGGCTTCATTTCGCTGAATTCGACGATCGCGCCGGTCAGCATCTGGCGAAACAGGTCGAGTTCACGAACCAGTTCGTCGATCCGGTAGCCCTGCTGCCAGCGCAGCTTGCCGTGCTGACGCGCATCGCGCTCGATGGCGGTTTCGCACTGGTCGAGATCCTGCTGCTCCAGCACGATACAGATCTCTTCGAGAATATTGGGAATGTGGTCGGCCAGTTGCTCGTAGGTCAGGCGGTCGGCCTCGCTCAGTTCGGTGTCGTGAAACACCGCCTTCATCCAGCGCTCCGTCAGATCGACCCGGTGCAGCCGCAAATGCGCAGCAAAAGTGGACAACGGGAGTGCGGGCGAGTCTGTCATGTAGGGTGGCCTGTCGCCGCCTGATGGCAGCAGTGGGTGATCGCGGGCACCCCGCGCGTCCTGGCGCGAGGGTTCCGTGACTCTTCCACGCCATGCTCGACACGTCCGCGCGGACCGCCGACCGCGACCAGCAGGCAGGGCGAGCGCGTCACGCAGCGCTACGCGCCTCCAGTATGCGCGAATTACAAGACAAAAATTAACCAGGGTAACGACGTGTATGCACCCGGTGCACGCCCGGCGCCCCGCGCCGCCCTGGCGTACACCGCTCAGGTCTTCTCGAACAGCACGTCCTGCGCACCTTCCCACAGCACCTTGACGCCGAGCTCGCGCAGCTTCTCCTTGCCCTCGACAATCGTCAGGAAGTGGTTGCCGGCAAGTTGCCCCAGCTTGCTCGCGAAACAGCAGGCGCCGTACGCCAGAATGATTTCCGTCTCGCTGTAGCCGCCGGGATAGAACAGGATGTCGCCGACCGACGGATGACTCGTATGATTTTCGAAGCCGACGGCCGCGCCGTCATTTTCCAGCTTGAAGTCGCCGAGCGGCACCCAGCAGCCCTCGCCGCTCCAGCGCACGTGGATGATCTTCTGTCGGTACGGCAGCAGCTTCAGGAACGCCGCGACGGTTTGCGGTGCGTCCGGGTGGGTTTCGGCGATAAACGTGTGGCCACAGGAGGTGATTCGGAGTCGGGTCATTGCGGATATCCGTTGCAGGAAAGTGGAGTCGGGTCGGTCGGTCAAACGCCGGCTGGGCCGGGCCGGCGGCGCAACATTCTGTCGTCCGGTGCAATGCCTGGACAGATACAGTTGACGGTCAGGCGGTCAGTCCAGTTGCCCTGTCGTGCCTGCGTGGCGTCTCCTGGCTGCTTCCAATGCGCCTGCGGGTAAAAAGCCGCCCACATGGCGAGATTAAACCGGCGTGCCAGCCTGAAGCGTCTGCGCCACGAATATTCGTAGTTTGCAAGCTGCGCAATGAGAAGCACACTGCGAAAGTTGCGTGCGCGGCCGGCACTTTCGCGTTGCGCGGGCGGCGCCGCTTGCGGCCATTGTTGAACGTGTGCAACCGCGTGCAGTGTGTCAACGTTGCGCAGGCCCATGAGTCGTAGCGGGGTACCCGGTAAACCCATTAAACCAGGCGTTCGCCTCGCAGCTGCGCTCGAAACGCATGTCTGTCCGCCGCACGGTCCCGTTAGCTCTTGAGCCGGTATCCTGTCTTGAAGATCCACGCGACGATCAGCAGAAACACGGCGAGAAACAGCGCAGTCATGCCGAGACTGACCTTGACGTCCACGTCGGCGAGACCATAGAAGCTCCAGCGAAACCCGCTGACCAGATAGACGATCGGATTGAACAGCGTAATGACCTTCCAGAATGGCGGCAGCATATTCACTGCATAGAAGCTGCCGCCGAGAAAGGTCAACGGCGTAATGATCAGGAGCGGCACCAGTTGCAGCTTCTCAAAGCTGTCCGCCCAGATGCCGATGATGAACCCGAGCAGGCTGAACGTGACCGCCGTCAGAACAAGGAACAGGATCATCCAGAACGGGTGCTGGATTTGCAACGGCACGAACAGACCGGCCGTCGCGAGAATGATCAGCCCGAGAAGAATGGACTTGGTGGCGGCCGCGCCCACATAGCTCACCACGATCTCCAGATACGACACCGGCGCGGACAGCAACTCGTAGATCGTGCCCGTAAAGCGCGGAAAATAAATGCCGAACGACGCATTCGAGATGCTTTGCGAGAGCAGCGACAGCATGATCAGGCCCGGCACGATGAACGCACCGTAACTGATGCCGTCCACTTCCTTGATACGCGAGCCAATTGCCGCGCCGAACACGACGAAGTAAAGCGAAGTGGAAATGACCGGCGCAATGATGCTTTGCATCAGCGTGCGCCATGTACGTGCCATTTCGAACTTGTAGATCGCACGAATTGCATAAATATTCATTGGTCACCTCGGAGCAGGCTGACGAAAATATCCTCGAGCGAGCTTTGCGTTGTATGCAGGTCCTTGAAACGGATGCCGGCGTCGTCGAGCGCCTTGAGCAGCGCGATAATGTCGGTGCGGCCGCCTTCGCCCTCGTAGGTATAGGTCAGTTCGTTGCCGCCTTTGGCGACGGCCAGCCCGTAGCCCGCGAGCGACTCCGGAAGCGCGGCAAGCGGGCTTTCCAGTTGCAGCGTTAACTGCTTTTTACCGAGCTTGCGCATCAATTCCGTTTTCTCTTCGACGAGCATGATCTCGCCCGCGTTGATCACGCCGATGCGGTCCGCCATTTGTTCGGCCTCGTCGATGTAATGCGTGGTGAGAATGATCGTCACGCCGTCCGCCGCCAGCGAGCGCACCAGCCTCCACATATCGCGGCGCAACTCCACGTCCACGCCGGCAGTGGGTTCGTCGAGAAACAGCACGCGCGGCTCATGCGAAAGCGCCTTCGCGATCAGCACCCGCCGCTTCATGCCGCCCGACAGCGTGATGATCTTGCTATTGCGTTTTTCCCATAGCGACAGGTCACGCAATATCTTCTCGATGTACGCCGGGTCTTTCGGCTTGCCGAACAGTCCTCGACTGAACGACACGGTCGCCCAAACGGTTTCGAATGAGTCGGTGGTGAGTTCCTGCGGCACGAGACCGATCAGCGAGCGCGCACCGCGATAGTCGGCGGCGATGTCGCGGCCGTCCACCATGACGCTGCCTTCGCTCGCATTGACAATGCCGCAGATGATGCTGATGAGCGTGGTCTTGCCCGCGCCGTTCGGCCCGAGCAACGCAAAAATCTCCCCGCGGTCGATCGCCAGATTGATGTTCTTGAGTGCATGAAAACCCGTGGCATAAGTTTTCGACAGGTTCGTGACCGAGACGATTGGCGGCATGGATTCGACGATGGCAAAACCGATATCTGATTGGAAAGGAGCGGCGCGAGCGCGCCGCCGCACCCGCAATGTAATGGAAAGCGAGAAAGCGTGCAGCGCAACCGCGAATTGCCCTTGTCAATCCGCGGGCTTATGAAGATCCGTGAGGGCACGCGCGGCGTGACGCATCGCACCAGGATGGCAGCGGGAACGCCGTCAACAGGCGTGCCGGCAATAGCGGCTGCTCCGTTGCACTGCAAAATAGTTCGGTTTCCCTGGCGTTTTATGGCGGGTCGTACGGAGACCGGCAGCAAATCGCGCAGCACGCAGGGGCATGCTGCTTCGGCGTTTAACGCTGAAAAGCCGGGAACCGCGCCGCGATCACCTGTTGTATTTCTTCGGAGGCCACCGGCTTCACGAGGTGATGATCGAAGCCCGCTTCGCGTGAGCGCTCGCGGTCGCTTGCCTGGCCATAACCTGTCACCGCGATCAGCAAAGCGCCAGCCGTGGACTCCCGCTTGCGCATTTCGCGGGCTAGCTCGAAGCCGTCCATGCCGGGCAGCCCGAGATCGAGCAGAACGATTTCGGGCTCGAACTGCGCGGCAAGCTCGAGAGCGCTCGTCGCTTCATGCGCCACGCGCACGTCGTAGCCGTCGGCCTCAAGTACGAGCGACATGGCCATCGCGGCGTCCGTGCTGTCGTCCACGAGCAGCAGGCGCAGCGCGGAAACCGCGTTGTGCCCGGCCGTCACTGGCGCGCTCGCCACTGGCTCGCCCGGATGCGCGAGCCGTGTGAGCGGCAGACGCACGACGAATTCACTGCCCTGCGCCGGACCCGCGGAATAGGCTTCAATCTCGCCACCGTGCAACCGCACCAGCGTGCGAGCGAGCGGCAGCCCGATGCCGAGGCCGCCGTCGGAACGTTCGAGCGAACTCTCCGACTGCACGAACAGATCGAAGATATGCGGGATGCTCTCGGCGGCAATGCCGACGCCGTTATCGCGCACACTGATCTGCACATCGTCCTGCTGCTGCCCGACCCGAATCACGATCTCGCCGCCTTGCGGCGTGTACTTCGCGGCATTCGACAAAACGTTGCCCAACACCTGCGCGATCCGCACGCCGTCGCCGACGACGTACAGCGGTTCTTCCGGTAACTCGGTCTTCAGCGTATGGCCCTTCTTGCTGAGCGTGGGCTGCGCGGTCTCGATGGCCGCCTCGACCGCCGCAGCGAGTTCGACGATTTCCTGGCGCAACGTGATCTTGCCCTGCGTGATACGCGCGACGTCCAGCAGATCGTCGACGAGCCGGCTAAGATGCTTGACCTGACGTCCGATAACTGCACGCATCGCTTCAAAGCTATCCTGTGAAGGCGAACGGCTCGGGTCGAGCAGTTCGACCGCGTTGCGAATCGGCGCGAGCGGATTGCGCAACTCATGCGCGAGCATCGCGAGAAACTCGTCCTTGCGCCGGTCCGCGTCGCGCAGCACCATCTCCGTCGCCTTGCGCTCGGAGATGTCATTGACGATGCCGGCCAGCCGATAGATCTGCCCACGCGCGTCGCGTACCGGAAATGCGCGCTCCACGGCCCAGCGTGTTTCTCCGTTCGGCCGCACGATCCGATATTCGATCTCGTACGGTACGCCCTCGGCAAGCGCGCGGTACGCGTCGGCCGCCACGGCTTCGTACTGCGCATCGATATGCCCGCACCAGTGCCGCGGCCCCGGAACCGGCGCCTCGGCTTCATCGCCCCACAGCCGGCTGTATGCCGGGCTCACGTACAACAGTTGCGATGTGGCGGGATCGAGCATCCAGAACACGTCGTCGATGTTCTCGGCCATCTGGCGAAAGCGCTCTTCGCTTTCGCGCAATGCGCCTTCTGCGCGGCGCACGCGCAGCAGCGCGCGCACCTGTGCAATCAATTCGGCCGGCTCGATCGGCTCGGTGAGGTAACTGTCCGCGCCACCGTCGAGACCGCGGACGCGATCCGTGCTGTCCACCGCTCGCGCGGAGGTGTGCAACACCAGCGCGCCGGAAGTTTCAGGGGCGGCCTTGATGCGGCGGCAAACTTCGAAACCGTCGAGATCGGGAAGGTTGACGTCGAGCAGAACCAGGTCGGGCTGCGAGATGCGTGCGCACTCGATCGCGTCGGTGCCGTTGCCGGCTTCAATCACCACAAAGCCCGCACGCGACAGAATGCGCGTCTTTGCATAACGCGCGCCTTCGTTGTCGTCGACGTTCAGAATGAGATTTGCAGTCGCGTCGCTCATGAAAAATCGTGTCCGTGTGTACTTCAGTAAATGCCATGCACCGCTTTCAGCAACGAAAGCAGTTGAGTGCCCAAAACGGGCTCAATCGAATCCGAGGAACAGGCGCCTGTGTGCGCGGCGATCGCTGTCATACGTTGCCCGTGTTGCTGGCACCGGTTGCGGACTCGCCCTCCGTGCCGGCGAGATTGCGCGCGTTGCCCGACGTGCCGGCCATATCGCGAGCCGGTGCGCCCGCAATGCGCTCGACGTCGGGCACGTGCGGCAGATAGGCGGGAATGGTCGCCGTGAACGTGGAACCCTTGCCGAGTTCGCTTTCGAGTCCGAGCGTGCCGCCCAGCAGCTTGCACAACTGGCTACACAACGGCAATCCGAGTCCAGTGCCTTTTACCTGGGTCTGCAGACGATTGGCCACCTGCTCGAACTCCTCGAACACGATCTGCTGATGTTCAGGCGCAATACCGATGCCGGTGTCGATCACGGCAAAGGTCAGGCGCTTTTCGGCAGGCTCATAGCGCGCGCGCACGCGCACCTCGCCCTGCTCAGTGAACTTGAGTGCATTGGATATGAAATTGCGCAGGATCTGCGAGACTTTGCCTTCGTCGGTATAGACCGGCGGAATGTCGTCGCACGCTTCGAACACGAGGTCGACGCCGCTTGCGGGCAGGAGCGGACGCAGCATGCCGCGCAACGCCGAAAAGAGATTCGCGACCTCGAATTCCGCGGGCCGCAAATCAACCTTGCCGGCCTCGATCTTCGCGATGTCGAGCAGATCGTCGACCGTCTCGGAAAGCTCCTCTGCGGCCTTGCGGATAAAGCGCACCTGCTTTGCCTGCTCGTCGGTCAGATCGCCGTCCACGCGGTCGATCAGCAGCTTAGAGAGCGCACGGATCGAATACAGCGGCGAACGGAATTCGTGCGACATGTTCGACAGAAACCGCGACTTTGCCTCATCCGCTCGACGCAGATGCACGGCCCGTTCGTCGAGTTCGGCATAGAGCGCGACCACGCCGCGATTCGTGTCCTCGAGCTCGCGCGTGAGCCGCATCAACTCTTCCTGACGCTCCTGCAGATGCGCGAGCGCCATCACCAGTTCGCGGTTCTGCCGCTGCAATTCCTCGAAGGGCGTCTGCGCGTTGACGGCTACCGCTTTCGGCCGCACCGCCGCGACCACACCCGAAGCCGCAACGCGCGGCGCCTTTTCGGGCAGACGTTTGGTCAACGTGAGCACGGCGCCGCCGGGCGCATCTTCGAACGAGCACGCGTCCATCAGGCGCTGCGCCGCGAGAATGCCCATTGGACCCGGCGCGCCGGGCACGTCTGCCGCGCTGTTTGCGCGCTCGGCATGGGCGGCCGCACCGGTGATCTTCTCGAGGCCCGTGGAAGGCGAGACAAAACGGATCATCAGGCTCTGCGGGCGGCCGGTCTCGTCGAGCAGGAACTCGGCGCGGCCCACACGCGTGGCGCTGAGCATCATGCGCGCGACTTCGAGCGCCGAAGTCGCGATGCGCGTCTGGTCCTGCGCGGCAAAACCGATCGCTTCGCTGACCTCGCGCGCGCGCCGCCGTGTGGCGACCACCGCGAGTTCGCTGTCGATCTGAAGAACGTGAAGAATTTCGGCCATCAGCGCCGCTCCGCGTCGCGAGCACGCGCAACGAACACGGTGATGTCATCGCGCCCGCGCGCGAAGTCTCGATACAGCGTGGCAGCGATTAATGACGGGTGGCGCAGCGCAAGTCCAGGGTAACGGCTCAAGTCCCAGCGCGTGGCGAGCCCGTCCGAATGCAGAATCAGCAAAGCGTCGGCGGGCCATTCGACCTCAAATGCCTGCGCCTTGTGCATCTGATGACCGACGATCCCCGCATGCGAGACCAGATGTTTATGCGACACCGGACTCCATACGCTCGCGGCAATGTTGCCGATGCCGCAGAAACGCGCGACTGCGCGCGCAGCGTGTTCCGTGGCGAGCGGAATGCGCGCGACGCCGACTGCGGCGCCGCGCGTGCCGCGCAGTGCGTCGTGCGAAGCGGTGACAATCTGTTCGACCGTGGACGGCCCGAGCCGGCCAAACGCGTCGGTTGCGGCGACCGCCGCCGTGTTTGCCAGCGGGCCATGGCCGAGGCCGTCGGCAACCATCACCAGGAAGCCGTCGTCTTCATAGCAGCACGACCACGCGTCGCCGCACACGAACTCGCCTTGCAGCGGCAGATTGATCGCGCCGAATTCGATTGTCCCGCTCGCGCGGGCAGTCGAGCCGGCGTCGCCAGTCGTCGAAAATGGCGCCGCGCCATGACCCCACACCACCGCGCGCAACGCGGTGCCAAGGCCCGGCGCACTCCAGACGTCGAGTTCGTCGGCGAGCCGCTGGATCGCGCCGAGGCCATTGCCCGAACTGCCGGCCGTCGTATAGCCGTCGACAAATGATGCATGCAGATCGGCAATGCCCGGACCGCTGTCGATCGCGAGTAATTCGATCCCTTCCCGTGCAACTCTTTCCACGCCGGGCGGCACGACCTCGCGCAACGAACGTACGAGCAGTTCGCCGCGCTGTGCGTATTTGAGCTGATTAGTCGCGCACTCGGTGACGATGATGGCGAGCCGCCCGCTCACGGTCTCGTCGAAACCCAGGCTGACTGACAGATCGCCGATGCCGCGTCGCGCGAACGACACCTGGCTTGGATCGCCGATTTCAAAACGTTGCTGGGTCGAAGTTGACCCTTTCAGAACGGCTTCCATTTGGTGATTGATATATGTGTGCCCTCACCTGGCGCCGAGCGGATCTCGAACTCGTCGCACAGCCGTTTTGCGCCGCCCAAACCGAGGCCGAGACCGTTGCCGCTGGTGTAACCGTCGGTGAGCGCTTTGTTGATGTCAGCAATTCCCGGGCCGTTGTCGATGAATTCGAGCCGCAGACCGGTGCGCCCGTTGCGACGCAAGGTGAAGCAGTGGGCGTCGCCGCCCCCACCGTATATCAATGTATTGCGGGCCAGTTCGCTCGCCGCAGTGACGAACTTGGTCTGGTCGATCAGTGACAGGCCGAGCGCGACCGCCTTTTCGCGGACCCAACGGCGTAATCGCACGATCTGCTCATCCGAGCGGATCGGCAACACTTCATCCGATGTATGGTCTTCGGCGCCAGCCTGGGAATAATGACTCGTCATGGAAGATTGAGGCGCGCTGTTGGATGACTGGCCGGCAAGCGGGCTCAAAATTCGGCCGAGCCAGTCAGCAACGCCATGCCCTTCTCGACGTTGAGCGCAGTGCGCACGCCGGGCAATGCGAGTCCGAGTTCGACTAGCGTGATCGCCACGGACGGCTGCATGCCGACTACGACCGTTTCCGCGTCGAGCACGCGAGCCATGGCGGCCGTGTCGCCGATCATCCGGCCGATAAAAGAGTCCACCACGTCGAGTGAAGAAATATCGATCAGCACGCCTTTGGCGCGGTCTTTGACGATGCGGCTCGTCAGATCGTCCTGCAGGGTCATGGCCAGACGGTCATGCATGTCGACCTGAATGGTCACGAGCAGAAACCTGCCCATCCGCAGAATTGGAATGCGTTCCATTGCCGGGTCCAGTCAGTGTGGGCGGACCGGCTCAATTGCCGGCGAGCGAATTGGCCTGCGATGCGCCACCTGCGCCTTGCGCGTCGCCGCGCAGCGCGCCGCCGAGCACGGGCTTGCCGGTGCGCTGCAGCGCAATGACGAACGCGTCTGCGAGGGTCGCCTTGGTAATGACGTTCGACAGATTGACGCCGAGGTGGACGATGGTCTGCGCGATCTGCGGACGGATGCCGCTGATGATGCAGTCCGCGCCCATCAGCCGCGCCGCTGCGACGGTTTTAAGCAAATGCTGGGCGACGAGCGTGTCGACCGTCGGCACACCGGTAATGTCGATAATCGCAATCGCCGCGCCCGTTTCTACAATTTTCTGCAGAAGACTTTCCATCACGACCTGCGTGCGCGCCGAATCAAGCGTGCCGATCAACGGCAGTGCAAGAATGCCCTCCCACAACTGGACGACCGGCGTGGACAATTCGAGCAATTCCTGCTGCTGGCGCACGATGACCTGTTCGCGGCTCGTCTGGTAAACCTCGGTGGTGTACAGACCCATCGCGTCGAACAACGTGCTGACGGTCCATGTCAGTTCGGCGAGGCGCGCGGAATCGTCTTCCAGCTCGGCGCGCAAACGGGTGAACAGCGGCCCTTTGAACGAGAACACGAACGTCGCCGTTTCAACCGGAGAGAAGCCCTGGCGCGCCCGCTGCGTGGTGACTTCCGCGAGAAAGCCGCGCACTTCGTCCCACGTCGACGTTTGAAAATCCACACGGTCCGACGCATTGAGCGCCGCGCAGGAAAGCGACACGAACTGCACGAACTGGTTGCGCAATTGCGCCTCGGTAACGCCGCCGCGACGGGACGCAATGGCATATTGCTGGGCGACCCAATCGCCGAGCAATTCGCTTTGCCGTTCGTTGAAGAGTTGGGCGAGACGCGTTCCGCCGAGCGTTTCCATACGTTTTCCTGGTGGTTTGATCAGGGTCCGTGCATTAAGCCGGTCCATTGCTTTTAATGTGTGACGGCTGTCGCCGCCATTCAGGCGCCTTGGACTCTAGCATGCGGGCGAGTCCCGCCACAATCGGGCAACCCTCTTTTGCTCCCGCCGACGCGCGCGGAAAAGGGGTCATCAGTCCAATCGGCCGCTTTTACCTTAATGAATCGAAATTCTGCCAGTTGGGTAAGTATTGCCTTTCGTGCCGTAAGCAATGAGTTTGTCGGGCGCATGGACGCTCCTCACCCTGAGGCTCTCGGCGACGACTGCGACGGGCCCGGCTTGAGGTCCTGTTGCGCCAATATTTCGGATTACTTCGCATGTTTGCCCCTGCGCAAACGTTGCCATGCAGTCGTTCAGCGTTGGCGGGAACGCGCCATGCTCGACAGGAGACATGCTGCCTGGCAGTGCCGCGCTGCTACGTTTCCCGAACGCAATCTGCGCAAGCGATGCTTCCCGGGCTGTCTCGCGGCTGTGACTCAAGACCCACAAGGTCGTGGAATACCGCTTGCGGCGAGTTGGTCATGCGGGCACGAGCGCTTGCGTGACGTCGATCATCAACCGAATCGAAGGAGAGGAAACATGAAACACCTTACCAGAACGATTTTTGCGTCAGCGTTAGTGATGGCGCTTTCGGGCGGTGTGTACGCCCAGGCAGGCGGTGGTGCTGGAGGCGGCGGTGGCGCTGGCGGTGGCGCTGGCGGCGGTGCTGGCTCCGGCGGTAACGGCGTGGGCGCGGGCGGCGGCGCGACGGGCGGCGCAGGCGGCATGGCAACGCCGGGCGCTGGCACGGGCAGCATGAAGAGCCCGGGCAGTTCCGGCTATGGCTCGCCGGGATCGACCGCCACTGGCGGCGGCATGGGCACCGGTACGGGCGCGACGCCTAACAGCCCGTCTATGAACGGCACGAGTAGTGGTATGAGCAACGGTATGAACAACGGCACCCGCAGCGGAACCGGCATCAACGGTGGCGCGAACGGGACGATGCAGAACGGGCAGTGAAACGGCTACCGTAGTCCAGTTCCAATGCAGTGCAGGCGGTCTGATCGAGGCCGGCTAGCAACGGCGGCGACGACTCTTGATGGGCGTCGCCGCTTTTCCGTACCCGGCATTCGCCGCTGCTTCAACCGATACCGGCCGTCTTGCAAGTTCTTCCTCCGAACACATCACGGTTCTGCGCAAACAAAACTGCTTGCCTGATTAACATTGCCTTTGCCGCTATAACGCGGAAACATGGGGTACCGGCAGAGCGGTCGCGAGCGACCATTGGTCGCCGGCGAAATATCGGTAGCCGTCAGCGTTTCAGGCGATGCTCCGCGCGTCACCCAGTTGTCGAGCACGTCCAGCAAGTCCACTGACGGGATGAACACGCCGCTGCCGTGCTGAAATCCAGGCACCATATAAAGCCGCATGAAGCCGTTGACCTGTTGCACGCCAAAACGATCAATCAACGACTGGTAATAAGCGATCGTCTGATTCGGGCTGATGACTTCGTCAGCAAGTCCTTGCAGCGTAATGAGCTTGCCGCCCTTTGCGATGAAGCGCGAGAGGTCCGGATTCATCGAACCGATCGTCTGCGAAAGCCCGATGAGTTGCGCGCGATAAATGCCCGGATGTTCCGGGTCGAAACGGAATGAATCGAAGTTCGCGTCGCGCGTCACGAAGTACCGGATATAGCCGTCGCCTTGCGAAAACAGATAACCGTTGGCGAAGAACGTTGGCAGCGTCGGCCGTTCCGGCTGATGCGCAAGGCCGAGCAGGCCGGTGAGATGGGTGCCCTGAAAAACGTTGTAGCCGCGATAGCCGGTGACGTCCCACGCAAGTCGGTACGGCAACGTCAGGCCATTGCGCATCAACATGAGCGTGGCGAGTTGCGTGTCCGACAGGCATTGGTCGTGTGACGGCACGCGACCCTCGCAGCGCAACGAGTCGATGATCTCCGGTTCATGATCGCGACACGCTTCGACGTCGCTGATAATGCCGTCCGCTGCACCGTCGAGACGGTCGCATACGGCGAGCGTCCGTTGATACACGCGTTCGAGTAACAGAGGGGGAATGTAGCCGCCCGGCGTCGCGTATTCCGCCTGCCCGATCTTTACGCCGATCAGACGAACGCCAGAAAAATTGAGTGCAGGAGAATTGGCGATGACGCCGTCGTAGTCATCCGGGTAACGTTGCATGACGGTGTAGCCTTCGCGCCCGCCCGTCGAACCGCCGGCGAAATACATCCGCTGCGGCGGCCTTCCATACGCGCGCGCAATCAACGCAAGCACCACGTCATGTGTTTTCTTCAGATGCGCGTAACCAAAGTTGGTGACGGCATCGTCGACGAGACCGAACACCGCAACCGACGAATCCCCTACATGCCCGGAGTCGTCGCCGAAAGTCGCATAGCCTTGCGCAAGCGGCGCGCGATTCGGCGAGAAAGGCATAACGCCCGTGCCGCTCACCACGACGCCGTTGTAGCCACCGCCGCCGATCTGCAAAGCGCGCCCGTTCCAGCGGCGCGGCAGATTCAGGTCGAAGCGGATATCCGGCGTGGTGGTCTTGAGTGCCTTGATACGCCCGGTTATACGGCAGTATTCGCCCCCTTGCTGATTGCCTGGCGCGGTAGCGCCCACCATGGCCGCGCTGTCGATCACCGCACCGGCAGTAGGCAAAGCAATGAGTTCTGCGGGCAGCACCGCGCCCGCAAATTCGGCGCAGCGCAATGCCAAAGGAGGCTCTTTCGGCGCGGCTGTTGCCGACTGAACGTGCAGCAGCAGAAGCATGCCCACGCATGCAAGCGTTGCGCCGCATCCCGCCTTTACCGTATCGCGCGCGTTCTGTGGAGAACGGCGCCAGCGCCAGCGCGCCTTCATCCGTAACCCGCACCATTCGCAGTGGTGCTCGACTGCTGCCCTTTCCAGCCGCTCCAACCGCGAGCGATCATCAGCAATGCGCCGATCGCGACCAGATCGCCAGCCAGTCCAATCAGCACGCCGCGAAAGCCATGAAACATATGCGGCGTGGCGGTATCCACAATCAGCGACACGAGCGTTCCGGTGACGAAGCACACGAGCCCCGTGCGTCCGACCGTTACCACGGCCGGCAGCCGCCGCGCAAGCCACGCAATGCTCCCCATGCGAACGAATTGCGCGGCGACCCAGGCAATGACAATAAAATTGATCACGCGATCCACTGAAAGATTCTGTTTAAGCGCGCCGGGCAATGGTTGCGTCAGCACGAAAAGCTTGACGATAGCAAACGCCAGCACCGCAACGACCGCCAGACGCGTCAGCCATTGTGCAATGCGGCCGCTGTGGAAGTGTTCGCTGATCGGCTGAACGCGGCACAGTACACCGAGCACGAACATCAACTGCCATGCAAACGGATTAAAAGCCCAGTCGGACATATCGTCAATGCTGAAGAGTGCAGCCAACGGTCGGGCAAACGCCCAGATCAGCACACTCAGGCCGAGCGCCGTGAGCGACGAGCGGCGCGCGAGCGGCACGACGAACGGCACGCACAGTGCAAACATCACATACATAGGCAATACGCTGGACAGGTAAGGTTGGCGCCGCAACACCGCAATATCGAACGCCTGTCGCAGCGGCTGCACTGCGAACGGCGGCCACCCCGTCAACTCCATCATCGGGCGGTTCAGATTCAGATAGGCCAACACTGCGCCGGAGACCAGCGTCAAGACGGCCGTCAGTAAATAAGCGCGATAGATTTCCCAGCAACGCTTTACAAAGCGCATCTTCGCCGCGCCTTCACCTCGGCCGGCAAGAACCGCGGTATATGCAGCCGCACTCGCATAACCACCGAGAAAGACGAATACCTCCGCTGAGTCGCACATTGCATAAGCATGCAACATGAGATGCGACAGCGTGCTGCCCGGTATATGGTCCAGCACGATGACAATCAGCACGACGCCGCGGAAAAAATCCACTTCGATCGAGCGTCCGCGACGGGTTTCCATTCAGGTTCTCGCAAGAGAGCACGCCAATACAGCGCGCCAGATAAGGGCGGCTCTACCGCACCGTTTTTCGTAGGAACACCAAGAGAATAAATCGTTCCGAGCCGGCCTGCTCGCGCCTGCCCGATGTGATAACAAGCAGCCGCCGATTATCGGAATAGAAAGGGCTGTCTGAAATGAGACCGTTAGGCGAAGGTAATACTGACTCGTGGCGTGTTCGTTGCGCACATGGTTCTGCGGCAATCAGTAATGCGGGCAATGGGAATCTGCAATAGTTCCTAATTTGTGCCGAGTTCCGTAAAATGCGATTTCTGCGACACCGCACAGCAACAGACGGCATTGAGGGTACGGCTTTAAGCACACTCATAGCACCGTGGAACGCCTATTGCTGCATTGACGACGTTATCCATCAACCGGAGGTCGTCATGGCAAACGTGGCTAATCCCGCGAGTGAACCCGAGCGTCAACCGGAAGAAGACCCCGGTAGCCGGCCCACCAAGGTTTCCAAGCCAATCGGCGACGCCATTCCGACTCCCGTCGAGCCAGGCCTCGATCAGCCGTTGCCGAAGAAAGGCGAAGCGCTCCCGACTGACACTGGCGCGGAGGATGCCGCCTTGGGTGATACTGAAACGCCGCCCGGCGTGCCGCCGCCCGGTGAGTCCGACTTTGCGTAAGCTTCGCGCCCGGATGACGCGTTCCCACGTGCGCGTCATCCGCCAATAAAGAACGGCTGCGTTCCTCGCCACGGGGCAAGCAGAGCCCGCATGGCAAAGAAGCAGCCACTTTCCCGATAGCGCGCGATGCGGCTTAGGCCGCTGCGGGCTCATGCACGATCTTGAGCGTGCTCTTATGTTCCTTGATTAGCTGGTAGACCGTTTCGCCGGGCACAGTCTCCTGGTCGAGCAATTCATCTGCGATTGCTCGCAAGACCGGTTCATACGCGTGCAGCAGTCCATAGCACAGACCATTCAGTTCCTTGAGCAGAATGTTGGCCTGCTCGATTGCGCTCTTCATCTGCAGACCGGCATATTGCGACGGCAATGCGGCCAGACTGAACAGATTGCCTTCACTGTTAAAGCCAAACTTGGACACCATATCGAGGCTGATCCGCGAAGCCTCCTGCAAATCCGACGCCGCGCCGCTCGATGCTTCGGAGAACGTGAGAATTTCGGCGTTACGTCCACCGAGCAGAACCTGTATCTCATTGCGAATTTCGGTTTCGCGGTACAGGTGCTTGTCTTGCGCTTTCGTGATCAACGCGACGCCCAACGCACCGCCGCGCGGCAAGATGGTTACTTCTTCGAGGACGCCGGTGCCAAGCAAGGCAGCAATCAGGCCGTGCCCAGCCTCGTGTACTGCAATGCGGGTGCGCTCGTCTTCGGTCAGTGCACGCTCAGCACCACTCACGTCGCCAATTCGTGCAATCTTGATCGCTTCCATGAAATGCTTCGAGGCGATCTCGGTGTCCCCCGCTTTGCGCGCAACGAGTCCCGCCTGGTTGACCACCATCGCCAACGTTGCCGGAGAAAGACCGGTAGTGAGGCGCGCAAGCTGGTCGTAGTCGATATCGGCGGATTTCGATTTAAGCTTCTCCGCATAGAAGCGGAAGATTTGAGCGCGGTCCTCGCGATCGGGCAGGCGAACCTGTACCGTACGATCGAAACGGCCAGGGCGGCGCAATGCTTCGTCTATGTTGTCGGGGTGATTGGTCGCAGCGACAATGATCACCCCTTCGTTCGACGCAAAGCCGTCCATCTCCGCCAGCAACTGGTTGATGATCCGGTTACTTTCGGCTTCCACCGGACCGCCGCCCGTATCGGTACGTTTTGCGAGGCCGTCAGCTTCGTCGATAAAGATCACGGTGGGCGCATTTTTGCGCGCCAGTTCGAACAGATGCTTAACCTTCTGTATGCCGACCCCGTAATATTTCGCACTGAAATAGCTGCCGGTGATCGAAATGAAACTTGCGCCGCATTCGCCCGCCAGCGCTTGGGCAAGACGCGTTTTACCGACGCCCGGGCCACCCACCATCAGAATGCCGCACGGTGCGCGCACCCCCATCGACGTAAATTGTTTCGGATCGGACAGATAGCCGCGAATGTCGGCGAGCGCCGCTTTCGCCTCGCCGGCGCCGATTACGTCGTCGAAACGCAGCACGGGGGACTTGTCGAGCAGCTTCGCGCCACCGCGCATTTCGCGGCGCATGAACCACACCATGCCGCCTACCAGAAATAGTGGCAGCAGGACGCTGATCGCATCGCGCACCTGATCGAAGATCGGCAGCCAACGTGCTCCGCCAGTGCGAATGTCCGCATCGGGCAGCCAGACGAGCTGATACGAAGCGTCCGCATCGGACTTCGGCTCACCGAGCAGAAGCGCATGGGAGAACGTGGCGTTATGGTCCGTGACGAAGTACTTCGCACCGTCGCGCATCGACACCAGGATCGCGCCCGGACTCACGCCGATTGCGGCCACCTTTGCGTCGTGAATGTCACGCAGCATTTGCGAAGCATCCTGCTCTTCATGCGTCCATGCACTCGGATCGTGGCGCATCTGGCTGGCGACGCCGGTCAAAGCGGGCGCAGGGCGCGCTGTGCGCTGCTGATAAATCCACAGGCTTAAAACCATGACCAGTGCAATGAGCGGCACACCGACTGCAATGACGAGTTTGCGCACGCGTCGTTTCCCAAGCGAATTCTTTCCCGGCTTCATGAGTCACTTCCAAAAACGGGCCCAGGACGAGCCCTGATGCTTGTCAAAATCAAAACGAGTAGAGATTGGCCGGGATTCAGACGACACTGTAAGTGCAAAGAAAGATGACACCAGCGCACATTCTTTTCGCACCCATAGCCCGACCAACTGGCGTTGAGTATGCGACGCGTTGTGACTTTCCAAATCGCAGAAAAAGCCTGTTTCCACCGCCTATCCGGCGCTTAGCCCGGCCGGAATTCAGGGAACGAGCTGCGTACTACGCGTGTTGCAATGCGGCTCAGCGAACAGTCTACCAGCCAAAAAATTGCTGCGTATTGTGTGTAGACATAATTAATCGCGCCCCGATTAAATCCGGTCATAATTGCTTCAATCAGACTTAATCGCATGCGAGTGAAAGCTTCCACCGCAATCACAGAAAAAGCATTTACTCCCGAAATGCCGTTGCGGATGCAACTGCGCTGCACTCGGCATGAATGACTGTGCTTGCGAAACGAATGCGCGCGCACTGCGGCGGCTGAGTCAAACCGTGTTGCTCAAACTGAATGAAAGCGGGGAACAGGCCGTTACATCACTTCGCCTCGTGGAGATGGCGAGGCCGCGTGATCGCTGGCAGGGGTGCCCGCTGCTAAACTTCAAGTCCTTTCAACCGGCGAAGCCACCGCGCTTTGCATGAATTACGCCCTTCGCCATGCTTCGATTCGAAAACCTGACCAAAGCCTATAGCGAACGTGTCATTTTTCAGGGGCTTCATTTCGCATCGACGGCGGGCTGCATTGCGCTTGACGACGAATCCGGCAGCGGCAAGTCCACGTTGCTTCGCCTGCTGGCAGGCGCGATTGAACCCGACACTGGCGAAGTCTGGATTGGCGGCCACTCGCTGCATACTGACCCGCTTGCAGCGAGGTCATTGCTCAGCTATGTGCCCGAAGACTGCATGACTTATCCGGACCAGACGGGCCGCGACTATCTGCAGGAAGTGGCGTCGGCCAGAAAAAACACGCAGGTCAGCCACGCGCTCGATCTGGCCGAACGCTTCGACCTTATGCCGCATCTGGACAAACGTTTCGAGCAGATGTCCTATGGAACACGTAAAAAGGTTTTCCTTACCGCGGCGGTGCTCGGCGAGACCCGGGTTCTGATTGCCGACGAACCGGCTGGCGGACTCGACGCGTCTGCACGCGCCGCACTGGTGGACCTTTTCAACGCGCTGGCCGTCACACACACCGTTTTCTTTTGCAGCTATGACGAAGCTTTCACGCAAGCATGCGGTGCAAAGCGCGTGAAACTCGCCGGGCTTGCCGCGCGGGATTAGAACGTCACGCAGATCTTGCCGAAGTGTGCGCCCGATTCCTCGTGCGTAAATGCAGCGCCGAGTTGCGCCAGTTCGAACGTGCTGTCGATCACGGGCTTGATGCCCGTTGTTTCCAGCGCACGGATCATGTCGCGCTGTTCCTGACGGCTGCCGACGATCAGCCCTTGTAACTGCTGCTGCCTCGCCATCAACGCCGCGGTCGGCACAGGGCCCGCGCGGCCGGTCAACACGCCAATCAGTGAGATGTGGCCGCCGATCCGGCATGCCGTAATGGATTGCGGCAAGGTGCCGGGGCCGCCCACCTCGATGACGTGATCCACACCGCGCCCGTCCGTCAGCGCACGAACTTCCTTGCCCCACTCAGGATTTTCGCGGTAGTTGATCGTATGCGCCGCACCCAATGCACGCAGTTTCTCGAGCTTGGTTGCAGACGAAGAGGTAGCGATCACCGCAGCGCCCATGGCCCGCGCAAACTGTAACGCGAAGATCGACACGCCGCCCGTGCCGAGTACAAGTATCGTATCGCCCGCCTTCAGGCGACCATCCACCACCAGCGCACGCCACGCGGTCAGTCCCGCTGTGGTCAGCGTCGCAGCCTCTGCGTGACTGTAGCCGCGCGGCGCATGCGTGAAATAGTGGCTCGGCAGGACAACAACCTCGCGGGCGTAACCGTCCACGCCATCACCCGGCGTGGTGGTGAAGTCCCCGATTTCGGGCGGCCCGTTCTCCCAGAACGGGAAGAAGCATGACACGACATGGTCGCCCGGACTGAATTCGGACACACCTGCGCCGACCGACTCGACGACGCCCGCGCCATCTGCCATTGGAATCCGCCCTGCCTGCGCGGGCAAGTTGCCGCTCACCACGCCGAAGTCGTGAAAATTGAGTGAATTTGCGTGTATGCGAACGCGAATCTGACTTGCCTGCGGCTCGCCGGGATCAGCGATATCGACAACCTGAAGATTCGCCACGGTGGCAGGCGAACCGATCTTGACGGCTTTCATCTTCTCGCTCCTTGACGAACACGGTTATGACCTCGCGCCTTTGAGGGCGCTAGTGAGTTGCGCTAATCATTTGCGCGTGTTCGGATAGTGTAGATTGGGTGACGTAGGGACGTGGCTAACGGCGCGTGCGTCACCCTGCATTCATGCATGCAGAGGCCAAACGCCGAGCGACGTTGTGCAGGCCGTTCGCTTGTGTGTAGAGTAAGGTGCTTATTTGACGGTCTGAATGACTTCAAACCCTTCGAACTCTGGATGTCCGAGATACAGCACGCGGTTTTCATTGCCCGCATTGCGGTGCGCGGCGCGAAATGCTTCGGATCGGGTCCACGCCTCGAACGCCGCGTAGTTATTCCAGATGGTGTGGCTGGAATACAGCACGTGGTCTTCCTTCTGCGGCCCCTTGAGCAGATGAAACTCTACGAAGCCAGGTACTTCCTTCAGGTGAGTGTCGCGAGTCGTCCAAAGCGTTTCGAATGCGGCTTCGGAGCCGGGCGTGACCTTGAAACGGTTCATGGCGATGTACATGCTGACGGCCTAATTGCAGGAGCGATGCAAAACGACGGACTGTGCAGAGCGCTGCGTCCACGGCTGTCCGTCGCACGGTTTGCCATTATAGGCCTGCAAAAGCGTCGGCACCCTTGACCTTCCCACCGCGGGAAGGTCCAAAGTGCTTCCTCGAAGCGGCACAGGGTGCGACCCACCGCCGCGACACTGACAGCGGCGCCTGTCGCGTTCTGACACGTCGATTCAGAACAACGCATCCCGCCGGAAAACGAAGCCTGGAACAGTCCCGTCTACGGAAAACTTATATGAACAAACTTCGCGCTCATCGTGCCTTGTACGCCCTTTGCCTATCCGGCAGCATTGCGCTGACAGTCGCGGCGTCTGCCGTTCACGCTCAACAGCATTCGTCGATGTCCGGCATGGACATGTCACACTCCGCAGGCAATGCCACCGCAGATGATGGCAACGACAACCGTTCCACCGCGGCATTCAAGGGCGCCGACGACAAAATGATGAAGGACATGAGCGCGCCAGCGTACACCGGCGACGCTGACAGGGATTTTGTCGCTCATATGATTCCACACCACCAGGGCGCAATTGAAATGGCACAGGTCGAGCTGAAGTACGGCAAGGACCCCGATTTGAAGCGCCTTGCCAGGAACATCGTCAAGGCGCAGCACGACGAGATCGCCTTCATGCAGCGCTGGGAAGCGAAACACCGCGCGAAATAACACTAGAAAAGGTCCGAAAAGAACTGATCCCGCTTCGTCCACCTGTGTGCATGCAGGTGGAATACTTTAGTCTTACTTAAATCTGCATCGGAAACTTGATCGTTTCCCATAACGGTGACAGCATCAGCACGCGAAGCCATTGGCTTAGAGCCCATTTGCGCGCTAACCAATATTCGAGCTATACGTCATCGCACTGCACAATGTTCAGCATCACCGATTCATAGAGATGTCTCATCGCTCGCCGCAGACTCGTCCAGCAGGATTCGCCGGACAAGGCTGGAAGCAAGGGATCACCATGAGTGAAATGGACCGCTGGATCGAGCATCGAACGAGAATGAAGAGCGCTGGCAAGATGCTCATCATCGGCGCGTTGGTGGTCGAAGTGGCATTGGGCACGTACTTTGTGATCGAACGAGAAAGAGACGACTCGAACGCAGCAAACTCCGAGACAGCCAGGGACGAAGCATTGACACCAGCTGCGCAGGTGCCGCGAGCACCGGTCACGTCGCAGAGTAGCGCTGACGTTTTAAATGGGCATCGGACAGAAAGCGTCGCCCCACCGCCGATCTTGCCGGCAGCCAAACCGTCTTCAGCGAACGACATAAGCGTGAAGGCGGTGCCGCAGCCCACCGCCACAGCTAGAACAGTACAAGAACCGGCCGCGCAGATTGCGCAACCGAACAAATCGAAGCGGCGGCAGCAGGCCGGTTTAAAGACACAGCATCAAAAGACAAAGCCGGATCGCAAACACCACGTTGTTGCGGGATCCAAGCAGAAGCGCTCAAAGGCTGCGCCGTCGCTGGATCAGCAGGGGCGCAATCCGGTGGCGTCGGCGATGACCGATCAACTCGTCAAGCAGTCCACCACTGTGCCTCAAGCAGGCGCACGGTACCCTGCGCACGACGCGGGTGCTAGTACAACAGGCGGCCAATCCGCACGACCTTCCGCAGGTTATGGTGCCGAGCCGCCGACATTGCGCGGCAGGAAATAGAAGTGTTTGCGCGTGCCTGTCTTTACGGCCAGCGCGCTACCCGTGCTGTTCTGGTTGCGTTTTTCTAACGAGCCGGATTCAACCGTTCCCATTTCAGATCGGCAAAACACGGACCCTGTGTTGCCTCACTGAACTTGACGTCATTGTGTCCGCCGTTCCACTCCAGCACCGCCACGTTCCCATTCACATCCACCGCAAAATCCCAGCCGACGCAGCGCGCGAATGGGACCTTTCGGTGCAGTTCGAGCGCCTTCTGAATACACGCTTTGAACGATGGCACGATGGTGCCCGCAAACGGAACGTGTGAATCGGGATGTTCGGTGACCGCGATCCAGTCGTTCAGGTAGCCTTCGTGGCCGAGTTGCCCGGTGGTGAGATCGACCGCCACGCAGACATCGCCAGCTGCCCTGACATGGGTGTCGTTCGCGCGGCCTAAACGGAGAAAGCATGCGCGAAGAGAAATAACGCCCGCGTCGTCCACTGCCGTGGTGACACGCAAAGTGGCAACCGATTTCGGTGCGAAGGCTGCAAGGGTCGGGTGTTGATCGACGAACCGTTGCATCACACCGTTGCCAAGCGATCGAATGGCTTCGATATCGAAGCTTTCGCGGTCGTACACGAAAATGCCGATGCCCTGCGCCGAGCCATCGAGTTTGAAGACGATTCTATCGGAGTCGCGAAACATGACGTCGCGGACCTTTTCGGGAGGCACCGCAACATTGTCGTGGCTGAAAAATAGCCCGTTCGCGAAGTAGCCGACATCCGGGAACCCTTCACTGCCGAAGATGAGCCGGGACACCGTCTTCATGCTGGAAAGCGTTCCGTAGCCGCCTTTCAGGTTCGGCACTACGACGCTGCCGTAGTAGTTGTCCGGAATCCAGCCTTCTTTGAACGTTCCGCAAAACGCCGTATAGACGCGAAGCCACGGCGCGTAATGAACGCTGCCGAAGACCTCGCGCGCATACGAATCCGCCAGCTTCAGATTTCGTGGGTCGATGCGCCCAGATTTGCCTTCCAGCATCTGGAGGGCACGTCTCGCCTGAACGCGGTGAAATCGGTGAAACTTGTATCGGGCTGCTCTTTTGGCAGCCCTACGTACTACATCTTCAACGTCAATTCGCATTCGCTAGCTTCCAGACGGATTGCCGTCATCTTTCCGGCAGTGGCCGCAACGGCCTATCAACAGATCAATAGGCATTGGCGTGATGCATGCCTTTGAAGATTGTCGCCAGAATGATCTTCACGTCAAGTGCAAATGACCAGTTTTTCAGGTAGTACAAATCGTGCTCGACTCGGCCTTCCATCTTCTCGATGCGATCGGTCTCGCCTCGAAAGCCATTGATTTGCGCCCATCCGGTGATACCCGGCTTGATACGGTAACGATGGATGTAACCCGAAACGATGTTTTGATAAAGATCGTCGTGTTCAAGCGCATGGGGACGGGGTCCTACAACCGACATATCGCCGCGCAGCACATTGAAAAACTGCGGCAGCTCGTCAAGACTCGTGCGGCGCAGGAATGCGCCCACACGCGTAATGCGCCGGTCACCCTTGGTAGCCTGTTCGAGCACGCCATGCTTCTGCTCGTGCAGGCGCATCGTACGGAATTTGTAGATCGTGAACACGCGTCCGTCCGCACCCTTGCGACGCTGCTTGAAGAACACGGGGCCGGGGGAGCTAGCCTTGACCGCCAGCGCGCAACCAATCAGTAGCGGCGCCACGGCGATCAGAGCCATCAGAGCAAACACGCGGTCGAACAGCTCTTTCTTCAGCATTGCGTTGGGCGGCAATGGTGACGCAGCAAGATTGATCGTCGGCACGCCGAGCACGTCGGTGACGCTGCCTTCAAAGAGCGCCAACGCGCGCACGTCAGGCATGAAACGGATGTTGATCAGATCATTGCGGAACTCATTCACCAGCTGGAGGATGGTGCGCTCTTCGGAAAGCGGAAGTGCGAGCCAAACTTCGCCGATCTGCTGTTCACGAACATAGTTGACGAACGCAGCATGTTCGTTGAAAGCCGGAACAGGGACCGCGACTGCCTTATCGGAACGCAGGTTGTATAACGCCTTGGCGCGAAAACCCGCTGCGGGCGACTTCTCCATTTTGCGGACGATTTCGTCACAATGTTCTCCGCATGCTGCAATCGCCACCTGCTGAAGATTCAGCCCCACGTGACGTACACCGCCCAGCAGCGTATGCGTGAGCATCCGGCCCGCGATCATGGCCGCGCCCGAGATGCCGGTCCAGTAGACGAACCACAGCCGCGACACGAAATCGATGCGATGTAACGTGAACATGATGGCCATCGCGCAGCCCTGCACGATGAGCCAGCCAAGCGCCACTTGCCCGACAAGTACACGCTTTGGGCGGCCTCGCCAGGATTGATAGACGCCCAAAGCGGGGAACACGGCAAGAGAGAACGCCGCCGCGAAAGCCACGAACGCCCAATAAAAACTTCGTTGCGAGAGGTCGTCGAAGCGGATCTGGGAGGCGACGAATGCCCCCAACATGATCATTGCCACGTCGAACAACCTCGCCATCAGGCCGGTAATTACTCTCATTTTTCACACCCCTTGAGCCTGCTGCTGTGCACCCTGCTGTGTACCCCGTCGTACGCCTGTTTCGCCCGCTCGACTGTTAGAGCCTGTCAACCGCAGCGACCATATTTGTCGTCGTACCTGACGATGTCGTCCTCGCCAAGATAAGCGCCCGACTGCACCTCGATCATCTGAAGCGGCACACAGCCCGGATTTTCGAGCCGGTGCTTGATTCCGATCGGGATATAGGTCGACTCGTTCTCGCTCAACAGGAACTGCTCATCGCCCCGCGTGACGAGGGCCGTTCCGCTCACGACGATCCAGTGCTCTGCGCGATGGTGATGCATCTGCAACGACAGTCGCGCGCCGGGGCTGACGACAATGCGCTTCACCTGAAAGCGGTCGCCGTGATCGATGGAATCGTAAAAGCCCCACGGGCGGCGAACCTTTCTATGCGACTCCGCCTCAGGCGATTTTTCGCGCTTGATGCGTGACACGAGACCCTTGATTTCCTGCACGTGCGAACGGTCCGCAACGAGTACCGCGTCATCGGTTTCGACGACCACGATATCGGTCGTACCGACACAGGCCACGAGTCTGCCGCCCTGCGAGCGTGCATAGGTCGACGTAGCGCCTTCGAACAGCACCCGGCCGTTCGCGGCATTGCCGAACTCGTCCTTTTCCATTGCCTGCCATACGGCATCCCACGAGCCGAGATCCGACCAGCCTGCCTCCAGCGGCACGACGACGCCAGAAAAGGGCACGTCCGGCTTGCCGAGGTGTTCCATTACCGCATAGTCGATCGAATCGGAGGGCGAGCGGGCGAACTCCATCGCGGCAGGAATGACGCAACCGTCGACCGTCTTGAGATTCTCGTACGCGCCGACGCAAGCGGCGTAGATGTCCGGCTGCAATAACTCGATGACAGAGAGCCACACAGAAGCGCGCACGACGAACATGCCGCTATTCCACCAGTAATTGCCTGACTCGACGTATTGGGCCGCCAGCTCAGCGGCAGGCTTTTCGACGAAGCGATCGATGCGATGCACGCCGTCCTGCAGCGGATCGCCGAGACGGATGTAGCCAAAGCCCGTGTCCGCACGCGTGGGCGGGACACCGAGTGTGACGATATCGCCGGCTTGCGCATAGCGCGCCGCGGTATCGATAGCGTGATGAAGCGCAGGAAGATCCGCAATGGCGTGATCTGCCGGCATCGTCACCAGGATTGCATCCTGGCCTTGCGCGGTCGCATTCAGCGCCGCTAGCGTCAAAGCAGGCGCGGTATCACGGCGCGTCGGCTCGACCACGATACGTGCGCTCACTCCGCTTTGACAGGCCTGCTCATAAGTCGTGAAATAGTGCTCGGCACCGCAAACGATCACGGGCTCCGGCGCGACATTCCATCCGCCGTCGAAACCCGCCATGCGCGCGACCGTGGCTTGCAGCAGGCTCTGGTCGCCAACCACATCGATCAGCTGTTTTGGAAACTGTTCACGCGAAACGGGCCACAGCCGCGTTCCTGACCCACCGGCAAGAATCACCTGAACAAGCCGCAACCGATTTTCAATCGCCTCATCGACAGCCGCGACTTCCGTTTCGCTCAGATCCACCATTACGTTGCCCACTTGAAGCTCCTCTCGATTGAAGCGGCGATTACTTCTTGCGCCAGGAGTCCGTCAATGCTTCGTCATGACAGCGCTTGCGGAACGACTGCCATCAACGCCGGTCATACGGCGTCGGCTGCGGCAATGTGATTAATTCAATGCGTCTCGGCCGACAAGCAACATCGGTCACGCTGAACACACGCTGAAGCATGTATTCATTCGACCCGCACATTGAAGAGGTTGTGTGCACGCCGCAGCCGTTTCCGGCCTCGGTGAAAAAACAGACGCTCGCCACGGCCTTGCATGCCGATCGATTCGCACCACGCTGACCATCACAGTGGTCAATTTCACTTCCACGAAATGCGTAGAAGGTAAAGTGAAGAATCGAAGTCGCTGCAACGGCAATGAACACTAAGCGGCGAGCAGTTGAGTGAATGATAGACAGGTTACGCTGCAGCACAGCATGACTGGCGCGAAGCGCTGATGTTTTGGCTCTGTGCGTGGTGCATCGTTCTGGTTAAACCCAGAATACGCGCCGCGCAATCTGCTGTAGGCGCGCCCGCTTTGAAAACAATGAGCAGCCGTGTTACCTTCGTGGTGGACGTGTCGCGATATCCTGAACGGTAGGACTCCGACAATGTCGTCATCGGCTTAAGCCCTCCCCGCGCGCATCAGATCGCTCTCCACCGACCCTGCATTGTTCGCATCACCGGACTCGCCATGGCTTATATATCGCTAATTGCGCTTTTTTTGACGGTTACCAATCTCGTCCCCGTGAGTGCTGCGGGCTTTCTACCGATTCTCCTTTGTGCCTGGAGATTTTTCGGCAGAAGCTACCCGTCGTTCATCACGCCTTTGACATGCTTCACGCTTTTCGCGATCGTCTCGACGCTTCTGTATGACCCACAGTCATTCACTGAATTCGAGTTTTACCGGCGCGACGGCAATTTTTTTATTTCCTATGCGCCTATCTTTGCAGGCTGCCTGTATGTGCATCGCTGGAATCTGAGCAAGGTGTTCCGCACGTTCTTTGTATTCGCGGTGGTCATCAACATTCCGCTTTACGCATACTACCTCGCGCAGAACCACCTGCTGAGTATCTTTTCCCATCCGGACGATACCTTCGGTAGCTATTTCATCGCGCGCAACGCAGCGGGTGGCTTCCTCGCGATGCTCTTCTGTCTCGGCGTGGCCTGCTATCTGGAAAGAAAGAGCAAGTGGCTGCTTGCGCTTATCTTCATCAACTTCCTGATGCTGTTTTCCACCTACAGCCGCGGGTCGTTGCTCGGCGCGCTTGCGGTGCTGCCGTATCTTTATTTCGGCCGCAAACGCTGGATACTGGGCACGCTGATCGCCGGCCTCGTGGCAGGCTCTCTTGCCATGGCGTTTTACCATACGCACCCTAACGTCGATTACATGGGCTTCAGCTTTACTATCCATAATGCAGACGCCAAAGTGGCCAACCTCGACATCCGAGCCGACTGGCTCTGGCCGCGCGCGCTCGCTTATTTCAGCCAGAGCCCGATTGTCGGCATGGGCTTCGGTTCTTTCGACGACCATATCGGCACAGTCGCTTCTTACTTCCATCTGCTCGCCATTCCCTCGGACATCACGATTGAGCACAGTGATTCGCACGCTCACAACTCCTATCTGAATATCCTTGCTGAACTTGGCGCTGTTGGACTGGCTCTCATGCTTGCCTTCTACTGGAAGCTGATCGCCTGGAGCCAGCGCGGCGCCGCCTTTGCGGCGTTGAACCACGGAGGCCGGAACTTTGCAGCGTTCCGGTTTATCGAACTCGGCTCGGTGTGTCTGCTTGTCATGGCCGCGACCGAACATCGTCTGGTTTCGCCCTCCAATGTTCTGATTCTTTCCCTCGTCGTGTCGCTGGCGCTCGCGGCCAGACCGCTCCGCGCCACTGCCGAAGTACCGCGTCCGCTCGAAACAGGGCCGCGGCTAGGCTACTAGTCTCATTCGTGCGATTGCGCATCACGTCCGGTCGTCTAGCTCACGACCGGACGTGAGCGGCTGTCCGCCGATTTCAAATCGAGGAATACCACGCATATGTGGACCATTTTCACCAGCATTGGCGACGCCGCCATTACAGTGCCTGTAGCAGCGGTTTGTGCGGGCTGGCTCGCTCTGGTCAGCCCGCGACTCGCGTGCCAATGGATCGCTACCCTCGGCGCAGGAATGGCGCTGGTAGGCGTGACAAAAGTCTTGTATGCCGGATGGGGATTGTCGATGGGGGCAATGGATTTCCGCGTAATCAGCGGTCATACCATGCTATCCACGTCGGTCTGGATGGTGGCGTTTGCCCTTCAGCTCAAGTGGTGGCGCCTGCCGCCCGCCTATGGCGTGCTGGCGGGCCTCGCCATTGGCTTTCTGACGGGAATATCCCGCGTCATGGACCACTCGCACTCGTTATCCGAAGTGCTTGCCGGATGGATCATCGGCATCATCGTGGCCGCCGTGTTCCTGCGCGTCGCGCTCAACACGGACTTCGCGCGGCCCCGGCCTGTGTGGTCGGCAGCCAGTTTAATTGTGGTCTCAACGCTGGCCTATGGGCACACCGCACCGATTCAATATCTGATCGATGTGCACTCCCCGGCCATTCACCGCCACGTGCCTTCTATCAGCGCACTGTTAGGGCATATCGGCTTTCGCGCGCAGGCTCAGGAGGCCGCCGCGACGAAGTGATGCTGCTCTTCCTGCTCCGTTTCAAGGCTGACCGGATAGGGGAGGAAATGCTCGACGCCGCGGTACGGCAGACTGGCATCGATAAACTTCGTCAGTTGAGACTTGAAGTTCTCGGTCGAGAAGCGCTCGGCGTTCTTCCGGCAGTGCTGGGGATCGAACAGGCCTTCGTTTCGCTCGAACCGCCTGACAGCCGACAGTAGCGAATCCACTGTTTGCTCGCCAAAAAACACGCCCGTCGGCTGCTCCTGCGGCAGGCCGACCACGGATTCCAGCGCGCCGCCTCTGCCGAATGCAATCACCGGCGTTCCGCATGCTTGCGCTTCCACGACCGAAATACCGAAGTCCTCTTCGGCGGCGAATACGAAAGCACGTGCTCTGCGCAGATGGTCGATGAGAACGTCCGACGGCTGATGGCCGAGAATCTTGACGTTCGGACCTGCAACGGACTGAATGCGCTTCATCTCGGGACCGTCGCCGATCACCACCAGGCGGCGCTCCGGCGTCTGCGAAAACGCCTGCACGATCAGATCAATGCGTTTGTACGGCACCATGCGTGATGCCGTGACGTAGAAATCGTCCTTGTCCTCGCACACCGACATGCTCTTCAGATCGACCGGCGGATAAATGACCGTCGCGTCACGCTGATAGGCCTTCTTGATCCGACGCGCGATGAAGTGCGAATTGGCAAGAAGATGGTCCACACCATTCGCCGAGCGCGAATCCCAACCACGAATGTAATGGAGCAGAACCCGCGCCATTGCCGACTTGATGCCGGACGCGAGGTTCGACTCGCGCAGATATTGATGCTGCAGATCCCACGCGTAACGGATCGGCGAGTGCACGTAGCTCACGTGCACCTGGTTGGGCCCGGTCAACACCCCTTTCGCCACCGCGTGCGAACTCGAAATGACGAGGTCATAGGCGGAGAGATCGAGCTGTTCGATCGCGAGCGGCATTAACGGCAGGTACGAACGGTAACGTTTCTTCGCAAACGGCATGCGCTGGATGAACGAAGTATTAACGGACTTGCCTTTCACGCAATCGCGGTCTTCCAGAAAATCGACAATGGAAAAGAGGTCGGCTTTCGGGAAGCATTCAATGATGTTCTTCAGCACTTTTTCCGCACCGCCTGACACCACCAACCAATCGTGAACAATAGCGACTTTCACTTCGACCTCCCTGTAAGAATGCAACCGTGCGTTTGACAAGCAGCGCACCCACCTTCAATAACGATCAATCGTCTTTCGCGGCGCCTGGCTGTATGCGACCGCCCCATGCCAGTCGCACCATGCCCATCGCACGCTCCGCGCCCGGCAGCAAATGAATCAACTCGAGCCGGACCATCACGCTCATCAGCGCGAGCGATAACGTCGCTTCGCCGATCACGCGGGCCGACGCCATGCCCAACGCGCCGTAACGCGGTGCAAGATAGAGCGCGGCCGCGACATTCATCACACCTGAGATCGCGCCCGCAACGGCAAGCAACTTGTCTTTCTTGCGCGGCACGAACACGTAAAAAGCGGCAAATTCGTTGAACGCTGCAAACGGGAACATCCAGGCAAACACCTGAAGAACATGCGCACTCGGACCAAACGCGGGCCCTAGAATCAGCGGAAGAACGAAAGGCGAAAGCGCGAGCGCGCCGCAAAACGCCAGCAATCCATAGCCCAGCACGAGCATCGCGCCGCGTCGCGTCGTGGCATGCGCGCCTTCCTTGTCGCCTTGCGCGAGTTGCCGCGAAATCGTGGGAATGAACACCTGTGCGGCCGGCCCGAGCAGGCTCAGCCCGATCGTTGCAAAACGTTCGGCTGCGCCGAAATATCCCACCTGCGCCGGCGTAGACAATAACGTCAACAGGTAGGTCGACGAAGCGGTCAACACGACCGATCCGGACGAATAACAGAAGAGCATCGTCGAGCTTCTCACGAGCGGAATGATGCCCGTGGTCCTGAGGCGCGGCAGCCCAAGCTGGAATGTCGTGAGGCCATACGAAATCAGTGATGACGCAATGCCGGCTACCAGCAGACTTGCCAGCACCCACACAGAATCGGCCGGCCCTCGCACGAGGGTCAGCACGAGCACGAGGCTCAGCGCGAAGCCGAACACTTCGATCATGATCGGCGTGCGGAACCGCTGCCGCCCCTGGAACAACCAGCCCAGATTCAGTGCGGACACCACGCCGAGTGCAGTCGCGAGCAAACCGATCAGCGGCTTTTCCGACAGCACGGGAGAGCACATGGTGGCGACGAAGCCGATGCAGCCACCGAGCACCCCGAGCGCGAGACGCGCGCTGGTGTGCAACGAGTAGATCTCATTGCATTCGCGGTCTGATTCAGCCTTCGCGACTTCCCGCATGCCGACGAACGTGAACCCGTAGCTCGCCAGCATCCAGATCACATTCATCAACGACATCGCCGCCAGTACGCGGCCGTACTCCGCGACACCCAGTATGCGGCCGTAGAACGGCACGACGATGATGAGGTACACGTACCTCATCAGATACCCGCCGTACACGAATGCGATTACGCTGGCGTTTTTCTTTCGATCCATCCCGTCCTCCTTGAGATCGGTCCGATTAGCGTTCCGACCATCAACGCCCAGCCACGCGACGGCGGGCCAACGGGTTGGTGATGTAACTTACGACGAAATCTGAAAAAGGCGTGTAAGGGACGAGGCAAAGGCTGGATAGCACGAGCGTGCCGAGTTTCTTCTTCATACTCCAGAAGGGATTCGCAAGGATCGTATGGAAATAGGTATGTGAATCGCGCAGCATCCAGCGCCAGCGTGTCGAGAGCGGCGCGCGATATACGCTCGAGCAGAACAGCGCCTTCTCATGCGAGAAGTCATGGAAATTGGACGGAAGTTGCAGCTGCAATCGCGAACGCGCGATCTCACGAAGAATCGCCCAGCGCATCCCGAATGCTTTCGGTGCTTTGCTCAGCTGCTCGGAGTTGGCGAACGCGACGCTCGAATCGATCGCATGGTGCACGCGATAGCCGCCCAGCGAGCGTGAAATGGACGCCACGGTGCCAACCAGCGCCACGCCGTAGATCGCGTAAAAATCCGCGCCGTAGCGGTTGATCGAGGACTCCGGAACGGGGAACACCCGCTTGAGTGCACTCACGCGATACGCGTTGCCCGAAGCGGGCGGCGACGGGTACAGCCAGCCGCCCATCAGCAGCCTGCCGCAATTGGGTAGCGGTTCCGTGTTGGGCACATAGGCCCCCGTCGGACTGCCCATTGCGTCGACCACGTCGAGACGGAATTGCACTTTCGCCCATTCGCCGGAAGAAAAGGCGCGCATGACCTCGGAGACGGCCGACGGATACAGGAAGTCGTCGGAGTCCAGAAAGATCGCATACTCCGTGTCGAGCATGTCCACTGCGTAGTTATAGGCCGACACCTGACCGCCATTCGGCTTGAAAATGGCGGTCAAACGCGACCCATAGCTCTCGATGATCTCGCGGGAGCCATCGGTCGAACCATCGTCGATCACGACGACACGCGTTCCAGGGTAGTCCTGGTCCAGAGCCGAATCGATCGCCGTCGCGATATAGCGCTCATAGTTGTAATTACAGATGACGACAGTGACGTGGTTCATGGTATCTCGACGCTATCTGAAGGGTTGGGCCGGCCGTAGGTGCCCGGCCACTACACTGACTGCGATTAAAGCGCGGTTGCTATGCACACTGCTTCATTGCAGCGCTCTCTTTCCGTCCAATACGTCTACGTCCGTACGACGATGTAAGCAAGATGCCTTGCCGGATCGTTACCGTGAGCCTGACCGTTGACACGATTCGGAACCTTGAAACGCACACTCAGGTTCTGATTGTTCCAGTCCAGTGCAACGTCCTCACGAGGGCTCATAAAGCCCGTCAACGCATCCACGAGCATCGCCTGGGCCTTGCGTGACGAAGGCGCCGGCACGCCGGCGGCGCTGACCGTTCTCCAACCCGGTTCGGCATTCACCTGAAGCACGATGTCGTTATCGGAACGCAACGCACTGCCTGCCGCACCGGGGCCGAACTGCAACGGCGTGGAGAACCTTTCAAGCGATCCAGCAGCCGTCTGGCGAAGCACGATCAGGCTTTTTCCCGACACGTTGTAAGTTCTTTCCGGCGGCCCGCGATGCGTGAGGCGAAACGATTCGTAGCCGTCCCAGTGGTAGATCATCGACACATACTTGTCCGCGTCATTCCAGTTCCTGTCCAGCGCCCATACAGCGAAATCGAAGAAGTAGCGCGGCAGATAGTGCGGATCTTTCATGTACTCATCGCCTATTTCCGTCTGCCATATGCCGCGCGCTGGGCCATTCTTAACGTACTGCTCGTACAACGGATCGAGCGCTGCAACCGGAAGGTAGTGCGTATCCAGGTAGTCCACACAATCCAGCATCCGTTGGTTGAACACCGGGCTGCGGTACTCCAGCCATTGCCTGTATGTGTCCAGGCCGCCCTGATCGGGCCAGCCGCCGTACACCACGTACGCGTGATAGCGGCGAATGATGCGCGCGGCCGGGATATGAATCTTCTCTACGTAGTCCTGCATCGCATGCTGGTAGGGCTGCGAAGCTTTCTCATCGCTGGCATTGAACCCTGGACCATGCCAGAACGACGCCTGAACCGCACCGCCGGACAGTCTGCCTGCGGCCTCGTTCCAGATCTGGAAATGGCGAACGTTGTAAGGCGGCGCAGAGTACTTGCGCACCACTGCGTCCACGTATCGCTTCCATGCATCCACGTCTACCGGCGCGGACTTCGAGTCACCGGGCAAGCTGGCATTCCACGTCGGCGTATAGGCCAGCAACAGCAACGATCCGATACCGTTGCGGTTATTGCTGATCACGATAGGGGCGAGGTCGGCGTCGTAATGCGTGCCGGTCTTGTTGACGTGCACGCTGTCGGACTGCTTGCTCAACTGTCCGGGACCGACTACATCGCGGCCCCACGTGATGCCCATTTCGTGCCACATTTCCAGATCACTCGGCGCCAGCGCCCAACCGTTCGCTCCAATCAGTTCGGTAATCCTGCGGCCTCCGGCCCTGGACGCTTGAGGCGCCGGCGCCGAAGCGCTCGCACCATGCGCGACCTGCACGCCGGCCGCCGCCAGAGCAGTCAGCGTCTGCAACGCACGCCGTCGTTGCGGCTGCTTCAATCCTTCCCGCGTCACCATCGGCTAGACCACCGACGCGCCAGGCGCCAGTTCGGTCACGCGGGCCTTCGACCGTCCATACAGAATCTCGAGCAATCTTTGCGCCGAGCGATCCCATCTGAATTCGCGCGCTCGTTCGATTCCTTTCGCCCTGTACTGCCGCCGCAATGCGTCGTCGCTCATCATTTGCGTGACCTTTTCCGCGATGTCGGTTGCTGAGGACGCATCGCAGTAAAGTGCGGCATCGCCGCACACTTCCGGTATCGAGGTTCGTGACGACGCCACGACTGGACAACCGCAATACATGGCTTCGAGTGGCGGCAAGCCGAATCCTTCATAAAGCGACGGGAACAGCAGGCAGCCAGCATTCTGATAAAGCGCTTTCAATTCCCCGTCTGTGACGAATCCAGTCCAGATCACCTGGCTGGATTGCGCGGCTTTCGCAACACGCTCGTTGTTAAACACGCGAGAATTCTTTCCACCCACCACGACGAACTTGATCCCCGAGAGGTGCTGCAGCTGCGCGATCGCCTCGAGCGCGCGCTCGAGGTTCTTGCGTGGATCGAGACTGCCGACAATCACGCAATAACTGTCTTTTGTCAGTTGCAGACGCGGAATGATTGCCGGCTCCGCAACGACGCGGTCGAGATGATCGGCCGCCGGCTGGACGACTTGCACGCGCGCCGGATCCACCTTCAGATGCTGGCAGATACGCTGTCTGGAGTATTCCGACACGGTAAGGATGGTCGGATCCATTCTGGGCAGCATCGAAAAAATAAACTGATACCAGAGCCGAAACTTCTTCGAAAAACCTTGCGGCACATCGTACACCGCCATGTCGTGAACCATCACCACCTGGCGGCGCTTGAAGATCGGATGAATGTTGCACAAGCTGACGAGCGTCGTACCACGCGCGGCGTAAGGAAGCGCGATCTGCTCCCATAGCGTGCCGCTTAACCACGGAACCAGGCGTTGCCGCTTGAGCGAAGCACCGGGTTCCGCGAGATTGCGCGGCACGAAAATATCCAGTTCCTCGCCCGGCGTAGCGTGCGTTTGCATTGCCCTGGTCAGTTCATAGGCAACGCGCTGAACACCTGTCATCGGCTGCGAAGTGAACTTTCCATTTATTGCAAAGGCCATGGTTTCTCCGTCATACGACGTTGCTCAAACTGCGGATCGATACGTGTGCGCTCGACAACTCTCAGGCCGTCGCTCCTTCGTCACTGTGGTCGCTCGCATAGTTCGTCGGATAACCGTAACTACGCGTGCTGCGCCGTAAAGGAATACCGTTGAATACCGCCCCTGCAATACGGCCTTCCGAACGCGCCATCTTCTTGATCGTGTCCTCGATCTCCTGCTCGCTCTGCATGCCCGAACGAAGGACCAGCAGCGAAGCGCCGGCTTCGTGCGCGATGATCGAAGCATCGGTGACGGCGAGGAACGGCGGCGTGTCGATGATGACCAGATCGAACTGCGCGGTCAGCCGCTCCAGCACATCCTTGAAGCGCGGCTTCATCAGAAGCGCTGCCGGATTTTCCGGGCGTGCACCGCACGTCAGGAACGACAGACCCTCGATACCTGTGTGACGCAGTGCGTTGCGCAGCGGCAAATGTTCGGTGAGTACTTCCGACAAGCCGCCGCGATTGCTCTGATTAAAGAACGACGCAAGATGGCCACGACGCATGTCGGCATCGATCAGCACGACTCGCGCACCGGTTTCCGCATGCAGGATCGCGAGGTTCGCAGCAACAAAGCTCTTACCGGCAGACGACGTCGGGCCCGTCACCATGACGATGTTATTGCGCGAATGCGCCAGATCCCGCGCCACGGCGGTCCGCACGTCGCGCAGCGCCTCAACGGACGGATCGCTTGGGCAGCACGCAGCGAGCACCTTGTTACCGCCGACGTGCATACCCGTCAGATCGATATCCTCCGCGCCGCGCGGCATGCCGATGCCCTGCATGCCCTGTTGCAACGGCAACGAGCTACGCGCACCGACGCCTGGCAAAGTCTTTCTTCCACCGCTGATCGCTTTACGGTCGAGCAGCAACTGCTTCTGGCTGAACAGAATCTCGCCGAATACCGGCACGCTGAGGCGGCGTTCCACGTATTTCGGATCGGTCACGCCGACCATCACGTGACGTCGCATGAACACGAGAAACACGCCAGATACGACGCCAAGGAGCACGCCGCCGGCCAGCACGATAACGGGCCTCGGCTTGACGGGCCGATGCGGCCGGATTGCCGGGTCTACGATATGCGCGCCGCCCGTCGTGCTGGCGCGTCGCACTTGCAATTGCTCTGCCTTCTGAACCATGCCGAGGTAAATGGTTTCGGCGACTTTCTGAGCGCGCACCAGATCCACGCTTTCACGCTCGGACGACGGCATTCCATTGAAGTGGCCGTCGAAATCCGCCTTGGCGCTTTTCAACTGGTTCAATTGCGTGTCGACGCTCTGGACCCAGCGGCTTGAAGGCGTGTAGCGCTCGAGAAGCTGGGTACGCTGCAATTGCAGCGTAGCGATCTGACGATCGATGTCCAGGCCGCCTTGCAAATAGGCTTGAGCTTCCGTAGTCGGCTGCATTGACTGGGACTTGGAGCGAAAGCTTTTCAGTGCCTCTTCCGACTTGCGCAGATCCGAAAGCAGACGCGGCAATTCGCCGTTGATGAAAGCAAGCGTATTGGTGTCATTCAGTTTGCGGCTTGCGATCGCTGAAGCGAGGTACTGCTGTGCCAGCGCGTTGGCGACTTCCGCTGCCTTATCCGGGCTTTTGTCCGTGTACTCGATTTCCAGCAGACCGGACTCCTTCACTTTTTCACCAACCTTGACCGCGTCGCCAAAGCGCTTGATCGCATCGAGCTCGTTCCAGCGAACGACAGTGAACTCGGTGCCCGGCCGTGCATCCAGTTTCTTGACCAGCATGGATACGCCATTGCTCGCCGCGTTCACACCTTCCGTGCCTTTCAGCAGAACCTCGCCGGACGGCGCGCGCAATTCGTAAGCGCCGTTGCCAAGCGCAACCAGCGTGAGCTTTTCTTCCTCCAGTTCCTTCGGCACGTCGAGCGAGCCAATCTGGACCTCCTCACCGCCCCACGCGAAAGATTTCAATCCGAACCACGCCCTCGATGGCTCGCCAGGCGTAGCGAATTTCTCTGCAATCGCACCGAGCACCGGGACCGTCCGCGGCGTCACGCTAACGTCGAACCGATACTTTTCGATCACGGGTTCAAGAACTGACCGGCTATGCATCACAGCCATTTCCGTTACCGGGGATGGTGCCGGCGGAGGCAGTGCTTCCTCGCGCTCGATTGCAATACCGAGAGCGTTGGGCTCCGGAGGATCTACGCGCACGAGGGCATCGGCGGAATAGATGGGCGATGCGATGAGCAGATAGCCCACAGCAAAAAGCAGCACGACCGCCGTGGCAGCGAGAATTTCCCAGATGTGATCTCGCATCAGGGTCAGCATGCCGCCTACGCTGAGTTGACCGCGCTCGACAACCGGAGCGGGGGGAAGCGAATTCGAAGGGTAGTAGTCCACTGGTATGTCCTTCCTTGATCTGTGGACGGAGAGCCCCGTACCGTTGGCTCTGACACGTCACCGTTCGCAAACTGAAGCCGCCCAGGCAGTGCTCTTGCAACATGACTGGCGCAGACGTTCTGGCATTGCTGACTGTGTGACTGAGCAGCGCTCAGCCGTCGAATTCGGACTCGCCTTGATTCAGCGCGAACCGTGCGCAAACCGCGAATCGGTCGTTTTGTCGCCGGAAGCGGTGCTTCCGCTCAAATTTTCCGTTGTCGTCGAATTCGTCGTAACTACGCATTTCAGTCATCCCGATTTATTCGTACTTGAAATCAAACAGCCATAGCGACGCCTTTGTCACGCGGTCTCCAATCGAATAATTGCCTGCCTTTTTGCTGCTGACAGTGAGAGAGTTACCTTGACTTGCTGCCATCGGCGGCATTCGCCGCGATTCGACCACACCGCGTGGTGGACTGCTGGAGCCCGCTTGGCGATACGGGCATGGAGGAACGCTCCTCCTCACCCCTGAACCTGTTTGCTGGCGTCTGTCCGCGAAAAGGACCAGTAGTACTTCACCAGCCTTATCAACTGCACCGCGACGACCGCTCTTTATCGCGTTTCAATCAGCAATTCTTGATGTATGAAAAAACTGATTCGGAAATTCTTTACTTTCCCGCACCAACACCAAAAGCGGTAATCCGAAAATTACCGAAGCCAGTTCTGGTGCATGCTGCGGTGAAGCATAGCCCGCCGGAGCCCGATGAGAATGGGGTCGGCATAAATTCGGGTGCTATTGGCCGATTACGTGGAGGCCATTACACCAATTGAGGGCATCAAAAAGAAATCGTTGTTGCGATCTGAAATTAATGTAACAGAGTTATACGAAAGCCCATTTGGGCCGTAACAAAACCGTAGTGTTCATTCATTTCGCACCAAACCGGGGTTTGAAACCGCGACATCGGGCGAAACCCTTACTGCACGCTTCGTTCAGCCCGATCAGCAAGCAGGGAAACAGTGTTCGAGCGGTAATTTGTGTTCGGTAATAAGTTCTCGTTTTAATCGGCTTACCGACACGCCTTCGACTCAATATGGGTAATAACTGCTGAAATCATGACAATTACGCCAAACTATCCGCCATACCCGGCCAGGGTCGCCATCGCCATTTCGGCACGCTAAGCTCAAGTCAGTAGAGTAGCTCATCCATATGGATACCTAATCAATGAATCTGACTGACCTCTCTTCAGCGTGTGTTCACAGGTACGAGCATGGACTGACTGTTATGAGACATATTGGACTCCTCGTTTCTCAGGAATGCTCCATGGCCACCGTTGGTGCGATTGGAGATGCTTTCCGTCTCGCCAACGAATTTGAAAAGACGGCTGGAGAACAGCCACCGTATCGGCTCACCGTGCTATCGCATGCGGGAGGCCTCATCACCAGTTCTTCGAGCATCTGCATCTGGACGCAGAAGCTCGAGCAACATAATTTGTCTGACTTTCATGCTTTTTTCGTGGCTTGCGATGACGCACCGGCTGCGATGGAATCCAATGACCGGCTGTTCGCATGGCTGACCCGCCAAGGCAATCTTGCTCCTTTCGCGATTCAGAAGGGCGCGAATCTTGCCATTGCGTGCAAGCATCCGGTGCAGTCAACCGTGCCTATTTATCTGTTCGACGACGGTCTGACAGAAGCGGGCGCGAACAGCACGACACCTGCGGACCTTGCACTCGCGCAAATCGAACGCGACCTGAACGCCGAGACGGTGCGAAGGATCGCACGTGTGCTGCAAACCCGATATGTGGAACACAGCAAACCGGAACTGGACGAAGTCAACGCCATCACGACCACGGAGAAGATTCGCGAGTCGGGTCGCTGGATAAAGGAAAACTACAGCGAAGCCATCTCAGTTGCGCAAGCTGCCGAATTCGCCGCGATGAGCAAGCGGAACTTCCAGCGACGCTTCAAGTGCGAATTTGGCATGACACCGCTCGAATATCTTCTGCGCACGCGTTTTGACGTAGTTTGCACGATGTTGAAGAACACCGATTTGCCTGTCGACAAGATCGCCCGGCGCTGCGGCATGGGTGACGGCAACCGGCTCGGTCGCCTTTTCAAGGAAAGGTACGGCGTATCGCCAACACAGTATCGCGTGCAGCAGCGCTTCGAGATCGAAGATCGTTTTTCTTCTTTTGAAGACAATCTGGAAACCACGGCCGAGGTCTCGCGAGAGGCCCCCTGAGTATTCCAGGGGCGGCCCAGGAGGCCGCCCTTCAGCAATGGGTTGAGACCACCATGACCACAACCAGATCCGTACCCGCCGACGGAGATGTCGGCACGCCCGAAATTCCTGTAAGCGGACCCCAGGTTGCGCTAGTCGACAAGTCAGTAGTGGGCTACGGTCCCTATCAGCTTCCGAAGCAGTCCGAATCGCTTACCCGACGAATCAAGGATGCGGTCAAATCCGCCCTACCTGATTCCGTTTTCGTGAGTCTACTCCATCATAAATACATTGGACGCTATCCGAATCTGATTCGTCCTACCACGTTCAACGAGAAGATTCTTCGACGCAGTCTGCGCCCGGATCCGCGCTACGTCCGCCTAACGGACAAACTGACGGTGCGAGACTACATCGCCGACAAGATCGGGGAAAAACACTTGATCCCACTGATCGCCGCGCCGCAGGAGTTCACCCGATCCGTGTTCGACGCGCTGCCGGACTCGTTCGTCATGAAGGCGAACCACGGCAGCAGCTTTGTCAAAGTGGTGAGGGATAAATCGAGAACGACGTTCAACGAATTGAAACTGCTCGCCGATCAATGGTTATCGACCGATTTCTATACGATCGTTCGTGAGAGGCACTATCGCGAGATCGAGCCACGGATCTTTTTCGAAAAGCTTCTGTTGGATAAGAGCGGTCAGATTCCGGCGGACTTCAAGATTCACTGTTTTGGCGGACGCCACGGCCGCCCGGTCATGTACCTTCTCGTAATTTCAGACAGATTCGGCAGCCATACGCATGGCGATGTGTACGACGTTGACTGGAACCGTCTCGACATTGCAATCGGCTATTACAAGCGCAGTGAGAAACCCGCCCCTCGACCCGCCCATCTGAAGAAGGTGTTGGATACCGCCGGCGTGCTTTGCAAGGATTTCGACTATGTTCGCGTCGACCTGTATGCGCCGGATGACGAAATCTACTTCGGCGAACTGACTTTCACGCCGGGTGCGGGCGTGCTTCCGTTCACGCCGGATAGCATCGATTTCGAGTGGGGCAAACTGCTGAGCGGCACGCACTACTACTGATTCTTCAAAGGCCCGGCTCCGTTCGTTTCCCATACGGCGAAATGATGGACTAATCGGACCTACCTTCCCGAATTCAAGCGTCCAGAAACGGCCCATACATGAATGTACGGGCCGTTTTCGTATGCGCTTATTTCTTCATGACCATCAGGTCGTCGAAATTGATCGCACATACGGGTCGCGCCGGCGGCGTATCGATAGAGATCGGAATGTGATCGTCGCGCAGGTCGAACTCCCAGTTCATCTGCGACCACGTGAGCGCGACCGGTTGCTCGCCACACTTTTCGCGCACCGACGCTACTGCTTCCTTATAGTGACTCTGCTTCAGCCACACGTAGCCCGCGACGCTCGCCATTGAAAGAAACGAATTCGCGAATGCGAGGGCGATGATGACGTACAACTGCTTGCTGCTGGTCGAAAAGGCAGCGGTGAGCAAGAACGGCACGGTATACAGCATGGGAACATAACGCGCCCACCAGGATTGCGGGTGGATCAGCACGATAACGACCGTTGCGAGCAGGTAAATCGCTACGACGTGCGCGCCCTTTCGCTTCCAGAAAAACGGGATGATGCTGACAATCAACATTGCGCCGAAGAACGGGCCAAACCCCGCGAAGCGTGTGTCTGCTGTATGCAGCGCAATGAATGCGTCCTTCAGATGCTGCACCGACAGAACGAAAGTCGGCTGAGCCATGCTGCACGAGCTGCAATTGCTGGGCACGGAGAAATACGACAGAAGCAGACGGTGCAACGGATTGAGGCTCAGGAATTGGGGCGACGCGTGTCCGGTGATGATGTCCACCTTTTGCGCACCGAGAAGCGGGTAGAAAATGTGCTTGCCCGCCAGAATGTTCTGCACGTAAGGCGAATAGCCGACAATCACGACTGCCACGAACGACCACACAGCCAACTGGCCGATCACGCCTTTGTACTTCCGCAGAAACTCGCGCTTGTCACCGCCAATGAACGCAACGGCGAAAATCACGATAATCGAAAGGCCGCCAAACACGAGGCCGGTCATCTTCGAGCCGATCAGCAGCACGAGCGCGGCTCCGAGTTGCGCAGCCGAATATGGCATCTTTCGAACCGCGAAAAGCAGATTGACCGAAAAGATGGTCCAGCAATAGAAGTGGGCCGAATCCACGTACAGCGTGGTCAATTGCCCGAACGCGACCGGATTGTAGATACAGGCAGCCGCTGCGAAGAAGGCCGTTCTGGGCGACTGGACGGTCGTGCGGAACAGTTGCATCAGGCAAACCAGCGCCGGAACGCTGAGCAGCAAGGTGAACGCTTTGCCGCTATTGAAGTGGCCGGTCAGGAGCCTCGCGGTATAGGCGAAGAATTCGAACGCCTTGGGATAGTGCTCGACCCAGAATATGCCGCCGAGTTGCCGCATGCCGGGCGACCACGGCTCGCCGCGGTCGAGCATCAGCGCGACGGCGCCGTGATAATTGAGCCCGTCGTAACTGAATTCGCGCAGATAACCATAGGCAAACAACGACACTGCTACGAACAGCGTCGCCAACACCGTCGTGCGCCAGCCTGCCCGAAAAAAATACACATAAATGACAAGGGCCGCGATGAACACCAGCCCAAGCAAGCGTTGCGGCACTGGACTGTAGATATCCAGGTTGTACAGAATGGCGGGATAAAGGGCCGATAGAAAGACGAAAATGACTGCGTAATCGCTAAAGCGAGACCAGTTCACACGCTCGGACAGGACGGTAGCCGCGCCTGTCTTAGGTGGGCTGACCGTAGTGGTGGTCGTAGTAGACATGAGTGGCCTTCTCTCCGGTTGGAAGAAAGATAAAGGTCGTTGCTGCATCCGTTGCGTTGATGGCGATCGCCTCGATCGCTGAGCGAATGCACGTGCTACGAAAGACCCTGAATAATACGAGCGACCGAAGCGCATGAACTGCGACTTGCAGTGCCTCAAAGACTTGTCAAGGGTGGCACACTGGCTGGGTGACCAACGGCGTTAGCAGCCGGCCCACAGTCGAGCGCCGGCGTGAGATGCATGTGCCCCAACATGACACCTTTGATTATGGTTGGATGTGCCGCATTGCACAAGCCGCGCACGCCTGCTGTCCTTTGAGGTGTCTGACGCCTCGCAAGTGGGCGTCATCTGATCAGGCTGGCACCAACCTTACGCCAGTAAAGCGTTCATCCGCACCTGACGATACGAAAACGACGCAGGCAAACATCGTTGCATCGCCCCGGTTCCGCTGCGTTGGCTTTCACCGTTGATATTCCGTCGCCTTTTGGGGAGGCCTTGCAGCGCCTGGCGCGATGATCGTGTGCTACTTTGTAAATGCTGCGTCGCAGCGCCTTGCGTTCCCGAATGATCGACATTCGGACGCTCCACGCCCTGTCCCATCGCGCCACCCCTTCCGGCGCTTCTTCTGGGCGAATACTCCGATAACTGCTCGAGGCTCTCATGGCTGCTGCAAGTATCCCGCTTTGTGTCGATCTGGACGGCACACTGACCCACACCGATTTATTGATGGAGTCGTTCCTTGTACTGATTAAAAAAAATCCGGTCTATATTTTTTACTGCTTTGCCTGGCTGCTTCGCGGAAAGGGATACCTGAAAGCACAGATTGCCGCCCGCGTGGCCATCGACGTTTCGGTGCTTCCGTACAACTCCCGTTTCGTGGACTTCCTGAAGCGGGAGCAGTCGAGCGGACGGGACCTTTATCTGTGCACGGCCGGCGACCAGCGTTTTGCCGAACAGATTGCTTCGCATTTTGGTTTCTTTACCGGTGTCATGGCGAGCAACGAGTCACGCAATCTCTCCGGCACGAACAAGGCAGGCGCGCTGTCGGAACGGTTCGGCGTGCAGGGATTCGACTACTGCGGCAATGCGCGCGCTGACGTGCCGGTATGGAAGCAGGCACGGCAGGCGATCGTCGTAGGAAGCAAACACATGCAGGCGATGGCGCAAAAGGTCAACAAGACCACCGTGCTGTTCGAGAAAGAGCAGTCGTTCATCCGGCTGACGTTAAAGGAAATGCGCGTCTATCAGTGGGTGAAGAACCTGCTTATCTTCGTGCCGCTGCTCGCTTCTCACCGCTTTACCAACATCGACACACTGATTGCAGGCGGCATTGCGTTCCTTTCGTTCTGCTTCTGCGCATCATCGGTGTATCTGCTCAATGACATGCTGGATCTGGACGCGGACCGCCGGCACAGCCGCAAGCGCAAGCGTCCATTCGCTTCCGGCGAATTGCCGCTTTCATTTGGCATCGTGCTGATGTTCGTGTTGCTGGTCGGCGCGGCGGGCCTCGCGCTGATGCTGCCGTCCTATTTCCAGCTCGTGCTGGCGGCCTATGTCGTCACTACGCTCGCTTATTCGTTCCGTCTGAAGCGGGTGATGCTCGTCGATGTGTTCGTGCTCGCAGCGCTTTACACCACGCGCATCGTAGCGGGCGGCGCAGCTGTAGGCGTCGTTCTCTCCGACTGGCTGATCATGTTCTCGGTAATGATCTTCCTCAGCCTCGCCATGGTCAAACGCTACACGGAACTCGACAAGATGCAGCGCGATGGCAAGGAGTCCGCCGCGGGCCGCGGCTATGTCACCGAAGACATGAGCATCGTGCGCTCTTTCGGAACGGCAGCGGGTTATGTCGCGGTGCTCGTGCTTGCGCTTTACATGAACTCGAAAGACGTGGCGGTGCTGTATCAGCATCCGCACCGACTGTGGGCCCTCTTCTGCCTGCTGCTCTACTGGATCAGCCGGATGTGGATGGTAGCGTTCCGTGGACAGATGAACGATGATCCGATCGTCTTCGCGATCAAGAACAGGTCCAGCCTGTTTGTTATTGCGCTCTGTGTGCTGACGGTGCTCGCCGCCATCTAGGCGAGGCGATCAATCAAAGGCAGGCCGCTAAAAAAACCGGGAGCGCTGGAAGGCGCTCCCGGTTTTTTGCTGCTCTCTTGCACGTTTATCGACACGTCATTTCGAGCGGGACAGGTCCGGCCGCACGTCGCTGCTGCGATTGATGTGAACCGCGATATCTCTTGCGATCCGCGCGTTGGAAAACTGCGGTCGCCAACCGATCGCTAACGACTCGTCGATCGACAGCACGTGCTGAAGCTCGAGCATTAACAGCTGCTCACGCGCGAGCAGCCGGTAGCCCACGAGCGTCGACAGCCACTTGACGGGCAGCAGCGGAATCGCAACCTTGCGCACATGTTGAACGCCCAGCTCGGCCGCAATTTCGTCAATCCACTGGCGAATCGACAGCGGCTCCGGGTCTGCGGCATTGAAGAACCCGCTCGCGCGCGTTTCCGCGACACGATAGATCAGGCTTGCCACATCGATCACGTGAACCATATGGATCTTGTGATTTCCGGCGCCTGGGAACGCAACGAAACCGAACTTCGTCATCATGTTCACAAAGCCCCGGAAGAGCCCTTCTCTCCCTTCGCCGCCAATAATGCACGGGATGATCGTAGCCGCTCCTGGAATCGTGTCGATAAAGACCTGTGCGGCCATCTTCGAGCGGCTGTAGACGCCTTCGCCGCCCATGCTGCTGCGTATATCGTAGCGGTCCTGCCCGGTTTGCCGGTACATCATGCTCGTGCCGACATGAATGAAATGCGCGCCCTGGTTCCGGTAGCGCTCGGCGAGGTTCTTCGCGGCCTCTACGTTATTGCGCTCGAAGAAGGACTTTCTGAAGAACAACGGCACGCCTTTTGTCACATATTGAACGGCCGCGCAGTTGACCACTACGTCCGCATCCGGCAACGATGCTGTAAATAGCGGATCGGCGAGGTCGCCTGGAATGTCGACCGAACCCGTCCTGTCGGTCGTAGTGACGTCATAACCACGCGCCTTGAATTGCTTGACGCACTCGGTACCCAGGAAACCTGCCGCGCCGGTGATCAGTACTCGCATAATATGACTCCACGTTCGTCGCCTTACGATTTGGCGACCAGATAGACACCCACAATAATGACCGCGATACCTATCAATTTCTGCGGCGAGAGAATCTCGCCGAACAGATACCATGCCGCGATCGCATTCACCACGTAACCGATGGACAACATTGGATACGCCACGCTAACCGGTACTTTAGACAACGCGACGATCCAGATCGCGACACTGAATACGTAACACGCGAGCCCTGCCATGATATGCGGCTCGAATCCCACTCTGAAGAGAGTTGAGAACGCTGCCTGGCGACTGAAACTAAGCGCTCCAAGCGCATTCGTTCCGGCTTTCAGCCATAGTTGCGCCATGGCGTTTAACAGCACACCAATCACGATCAAAACAAAGCTCAGAATGCTCACTTATCCTCCCGAAATGAATACACGAAAAACAGCGGACGGTGTGCCGGCCGCCCTGGCGGCGGGGCGACACACGGGAAACGGCAAGAACGTTTGCTCGCTGACGCATGAGCAGCGGCGCAAACGCACGAGGCAGAAAGCGGAGAGGAGTATGTTACCCGGTCAACCGGGTATTGGGCCATAGCTCCCGCTGGTGAAGTATGACCATGATACGTGACACAAGTTGAAAAAAAATTGCGCGTGCTTCGATTCAACGCGCGATATTTCGACCGACAATTGACCGGCAGGACGATCGGTCTTTTATACAGGGTGGCAGCGCTGTTCCGTATTTATTGCCAGCCCGCGAAACGCGTTGCGCGGCGTGTGTCCTTTAAAGGCGGAGTAGCGGCAGATCAGAACCATTCGCCGAATGACGGGCGGCGGCAAACAGGCTCACGCGGCGCTGCAAACAGAAGCGGTCAACCTGCATGAGAGGGAATCGATAAAGCTCATCGCATGCGTTGTTTTTATTTCGCTATGCTATCTAACCGCACGCGATGGATAAGCACTTTCAACCGCGTCGCCTCTTCGCATCGCGAAGAGGCGCAAACAACATTCACATCTCGCAGCTCGCGGCGCCGCTCAATCGACAGCCGGCACTCGGACCCAGCCTTCCATCAACACACGCGCGCTGCGACTCATGATCGCTTTCGTCACGACCCACTCGCCGCCTTCCTCGCGCGCCTCGGCGCCGACGCGCAACGTCCCCGAAGGATGCCCGAAGCGCACTGCTTCACGCTCGCCGCCGCCTGCAGCGAGGTTGACAAGCGTGCCGGAAATCGCTGCCGCCGTGCCGATCGCGACTGCCGCCGTACCCATCATCGCGTGATGAAGTTTGCCCATCGACATCGCGCGCACCAGCAGGTCCACGTCGCTGCGGTTCACCTGCTTGCCGCTCGACGCCACGTAATCCGCGGGCTTCGCGACAAACGCGACCTTCGGCGTATGCTGCCGGGTTGCGATCTCGTCGAGATGCCTGATCAGGCCCATGCGCAGCGCGCCGTGCGCACGAATCGTCTCGAACCTTGCCAACGCTTTCTCGTCGCTATTGATCGCGTCCTGCAACTCGGTGCCGGTATAGCCGATCTCTTCGGCATTCACGAAGATCGTGGGAATGCCTGCGTTGATCATCGTTGCCTTGAGCGTGCCGACGCCCGGCACTTCGAGGTCGTCTATGAGATTGCCGGTCGGGAACATCGAACCGCCCGCGCCCTCTTCTTCCGCAGCCGGATCCATGAACTCCAGTTGCACTTCGGCGGCAGGGAACGTCACGCCGTCGAGTTCGAAGTCGCCTGTCTCCTGCACCGCGCCATCTGTCATCCGGACACGGCCAATGATCGTCTTGCCGATGTTCGCCTGCCAGATGCGCACAGTGGCGACTCCGTCGCGCGGAACACGGCTCGCGTCCACGAGACCCGCGCTGATTGCAAAAGGCCCCACCGCCGCCGACAGATTGCCGCAATTGCCGCTCCAGTCCACGAATGCCTTGTCGATCGACACCTGACCGAACAGATAGTCCACGTCGTGATCGGGTCGCGTACTCTTCGAAATAATGACCGTCTTGCTGGTGCTCGACGTTGCGCCGCCCATGCCGTCGATCTGCTTGCCATATGGATCGGGGCTGCCGATTACGCGCATCAGCAGCGCGTCACGCGCGGCGCCCGGCACCTGCGCCGCTTCCGGCAAATCCTGCAGGCGAAAGAACACACCCTTGCTGGTGCCGCCGCGCATATAGGTCGCGGGAATTCTGATCTGTGGTTTGTGTGCCATGCTTCCGTCTCCTTTTCGATGCCGTATTGAAGAGCGCGCTGCTCAGGCCGCGGCCTGTGCCGATTCGAGAAAGTCCTGCGCGAAACGCTGCAGCACACCGCCGGCCTCGTAGATGGAGACCTCTTCGGCGGTGTCGAGCCTGCACGTTACCGGCACTTCCACACGCTCCCCGCTCTTGCGATGAATCACGAGCGTCAGGTCCGCTCGCGGCTTGCGCTCCCCGATCACGTCGAATGTTTCCGTGCCGTCGATGCCGAGCGTCAGCCGGTTCACGCCCGGCTTGAATTCGAGCGGCAGCACGCCCATACCCACCAGATTCGTGCGGTGAATCCGTTCGAATCCCTCCGCCACGATCGCCTCGGTGCCGGCGAGCCGCACGCCTTTCGCGGCCCAGTCGCGCGACGATCCCTGACCATAGTCCGCGCCCGCAATCACGATCAGCGGCTGCTTGCGCTCCATGTAGGTTTCAATGGCTTCCCACATGCGCGTGATAGTCCCTTCCGGCTCGATGCGGGCAAGCGAGCCTGCCTTCACCTTGCCGTCTTCGATCACCATCTCGTTCTTCAATGTCGGATTCGCAAACGTGGCGCGCTGCGCGGTCAGGTGATCGCCGCGATGCGTCGCGTAGGAATTGAAATCCTCTTCAGGCAAACCCATTTTCGCGAGATATTCGCCGGATGCGCTATCGGCCAGGATCGCATTGGATGGCGACAGGTGGTCGGTCGTGATGTTGTCGCCGAGCACGGCGAGTGGACGCATACCCTGGAGCGTGCGCTGACCCGCCAGCGCGCCTTCCCAATATGGCGGACGGCGAATGTACGTGCTCATTGGACGCCAGTCGTACAACGGTTCAGCCTTCTCTCCACTGTCAACAGACACCGCGAACATTGGTTCGTACACCTTGCGGAATTGCTCGGGCTTCACGCTCGCGGCCACGATCGCATCGATCTCCTCGTCCGACGGCCAGAGATCTTTCAGCATGACCGGCTTGCCGTCGGCATCGACGCCGAGGACGTCTTTCTCGATGTCGAAACGGATCGTGCCCGCGATCGCATAGGCGACCACCAGCGGCGGCGATGCGAGGAACGCCTGCTTCGCGTACGGATGGATACGGCCGTCGAAATTGCGATTGCCCGACAGCACGGCCGTGGCATACAGATCACGATCGACGATTTCTTTCTGGATCGCCGGATCGAGCGCGCCCGACATGCCATTGCACGACGTGCACGCATAAGCGACCACGCCGAACCCGATCTGCTCGAGTTCCGGCAGCAAGCCTGCTTCCTCCAGATACAGCGTGACCGCTTTCGAACCCGGTGCGAGCGACGTCTTCGCCCACGGTTTGCGGGTAAGACCATGCCGGTTCGCATTGCGCGCCAGCAGGCCAGCCGCGATCATATTGCGCGGATTGTTGGTATTCGTGCAGCTCGTAATCGCGGCGATGATCACCGCGCCGTCCGGCATCAGCCCCGGCTCGTTTTCCACCTTGCCGCTAATGCCGCGCGACGCCAGTTCCGAAACCGGCAGACGCCGGTGCGGATTCGACGGGCCCGCCAGCGTGCGCACCACGGTGGAAAGATCGAACGACAGCACACGCTCATACGCTGCATTCACGAGGCTTTTCGCCCACAAGCCCGTTTCTTTCGCATACGTTTCCACCAGTTTGACGAGCGCGTCATCGCGGCCGGTGAGTTTGAGGTATTTGATCGTCTGTTCGTCGATATAGAACATCGCGGCCGTTGCGCCAAATTCCGGCGCCATGTTGGCAATCGTCGCGCGGTCGCCGAGCGTGAGGTTCGCGGTGCCTTCGCCGTAAAACTCGAGATACGCGCCCACCACCTTTTCCTTGCGCAGAAACTCGGTCAACGAGAGCACGATGTCAGTCGCCGTTATGCCTTCGCCCGGCTTGCCCGTGAGTTCCACGCCGACGATATCCGGCAGGCGCATATACGACGCGCGGCCCAACATCACGCTTTCCGCTTCGAGACCGCCCACGCCGATGGCGATCACGCCGAGCGCGTCGACCATCGGCGTATGCGAATCGGTGCCGACCAGTGTGTCGGGGAACGCTACGCCGTCTTTCACCTGCACCACGGGGCTCATGCGTTCAAGGTTGATCTGATGCAGGATGCCGTTACCCGGCGGAATCACGTCGACGTTCCTGAACGCGCGTTTGGTCCAGTTAATGAAATCGAAGCGGTCTTCGTTGCGGCGATCTTCGATGGCGCGGTTCTTCTCGAACGCATCCGGATCGAAACCGCCGCACTCGACGGCGAGCGAATGGTCCACGACGAGTTGCGTCGGTACGACGGGATTCACCAATGCCGGGTCGCCGCCTTGCGCCGCAATTGCGTCACGCAAACCGGCGAGGTCGACGAGTGCCGTCTGGCCGAGAATGTCATGACACACCACGCGCGCGGGAAACCACGGAAAATCCAGCTCGCGTTTGCGTTCGATGAGCTGTTTGAGCGAAGCCACGAGCATGACCGGATCGCAGCGGCGCACCAGATTTTCCGCCAGCACGCGCGACGTGTAAGGCAGCTTGTCATAGGCGCCGGGCTCGATGGCGTCGACCGCCGCGCGGGCGTCGAAGAAATCCAGGTCAGTGCCCGGGAGGCGTTTGCGATTGGCAGTATTCATGGCGTGAAGGGACGTAACAGTAGTGATCCGGGGACAATGCCCGCTGACATGTCCATTGAACAGTCAGTCTAGTCCAGCTCGCGGCGGACCCGCGAAAAAACAGCCCTGGCTCGGGGTTTCAGCGAGCCAGGGCCAAACTTCATCGCGTCTCGCACTGGAGACGCAATGGAGGAGAAACGCTTGCAACGAATGCGTGTTCAATGAACGCGCTCCGACCGCTCAAACACGTTTGGCCAACGGCACGAACGGCAGATCGTCAGGCCCGGTGTAATTCGCACTCGGGCGGATGATCTTGTTGTCGACCCGCTGCTCGATGATGTGCGCGCTCCAGCCGGCCGTGCGCGCAATCACGAAGAGCGGTGTGAACATCGCCGTGGGCACGCCCATCATGTGGTAAGACACCGCGCTGAACCAGTCCAGGTTCGGGAACATCTTCTTTGCTTCCCACATCACCGATTCCAGCCGCTCGGCAATGCTGTACAGCTTGTTGTCGCCCGCGTCTTTCGACAGCTTCTTCGCGATCTCCTTGATGACCTTGTTGCGCGGGTCGGAAATCGTGTACACCGGATGGCCGAAGCCGATCACCACTTCCCGGTTCTCGACGCGCCTGCGGATGTCCGCTTCGGCTTCGTCGGCGTTCTGGTAACGCGACTGGATCTCGAAGGCGACCTCGTTGGCGCCGCCGTGCTTCGGGCCGCGCAGCGCGCCGATCGCGCCCGTGATCGCCGAATACATGTCCGAGCCCGTGCCCGCGATCACGCGGGCCGTGAAGGTCGACGCGTTGAACTCGTGTTCGGCATACAGGTTCAGCGACACGTGCATCGCATCGACCCACGCCTTCGACGGCTCCACGCCGTGCAGCAGATGCAGGAAGTGGCCGCCGATCGAGTCGTCGTCGGTTTCCACCTCGATGCGCCTGCCGTTGTGCGAGTAGTGATACCAGTAGAGCAGCATCGAGCCGAGCGAGGCCATCAGCCTGTCGGCGATGTCGCGCGCGCCCGGCAGGTTGTGGTCGTCCTTCTCCGGCAGCACGGTGCCGAGCGCCGACACGCCGGTGCGCATCACGTCCATCGGGTGGGCGGCGGCCGGGATCCATTCCAGCGCGGCCTTGACGTTCGCGGGCAGGCCGCGCAGCGCCTTCAGTTTGACCTTGTACGCGGTGAGTTCGGCCTGGGTGGGCAGCTTGCCGTGCACCAGCAGATAGGCGATCTCCTCGAATTCGCAGTTTCCGGCGATGTCGAGGATGTCATAGCCGCGGTAATGCAGGTCGTTGCCCGTCTTGCCGACCGTGCACAGGGCCGTGTTGCCCGCCGTGACGCCGGACAGCGCGACGGATTTCTTCGGCTTGAAAGCGCCTGCACTCGGCGTGCTGTTGTCTGCTTCGCTCATTCGTTCGTCTCCAGATGCATGAAGGGTGTTCGTTGTCGGGGCCTTGAATTGCAAAGACTGGGCCATACGCGGCGGCGTCGGCTAAGTGTCTGATTTGCAACAAGACGCCCGCCACGCCAAACGTACGCGTTATTTCACAAGCGAAATGAATGATTTCATTTATGAAACGCAGTGGCGCATAATGGCGACGTCCTCAGCTGTAAAGAACCTGCGCCATGAGCACCGCCCTCTTCGAGCCCGCCCAGCGTCCGCGTATCTGGGCGGTCAGTATCAGCCGCCTGCGCGACCTGTTCTTCGATATCGCCGGCGAGTACGTCGAGCGCGCGGATCTGCGCATCGTCGCGCATGGTTTTGAAGATGCGATGCGCGAGATCGACGCGGCAGGTGCAGGCCGCCCTGACGTCGTGATCGCGGGCGGCTCGAACGGCGCGTACCTGAAAACACGCGTGTCCGTGCCGGTCGTGCTGATCAATCCGACCGGCTTCGACGTGATGCATGCACTCGCCCGCGCACGCCGCGACGGCGCGAAGGTCGCGCTCGTCACGCACGGCAACACGCCCGACGAAGTGCGCCGCTTCGTTTCAGCCTATGCGCTAGACGTGACGTTGGCCTCCTATCAGTCGGCGCAAGACGCGGAAAGCCTGGTGCTCGATCTGCGCGACCGCGGCATCGATGCGGTAGTCGGGCCAGGGCTCGTCACCGACCTTGCGGCGAACGCCGGCATGGGCGCGGTGTTTCTGTACTCACGCGCATCGGTGCGCGCCGCCTTCGATACCGCGCTGGAGGTTGCGCAAGCCACGCGTCGCGAAACGATTCGCCGTCAGCGTCTGGACAATCTGCTGCAGCATCTGCGCGACGGCGTCGTCGCGCTCGATGCGCAGGGCCGGGTCGAAGCAATGAACCAGCGCCTTGCCGGCGTGCTTGGCATCGACGCCGCGCACGCCGTCGGCCGCGCGCTGCTCGAACTCGCGCCCGACCTCGCCGGCAGCCTGCCGGATGCCGACGGCGACTCCTTCTGCACCGTGCGCGGCGCAAGCTACGTCGTGCATCGCGGGCCGCTTGCGAGCAGCAACGCCGCGACGGCGGGAACCGTGCTGACCTTCCAGGAGTCCCGTGCGGTCGAACGGCTCGACCGTACGTTGCGTTCGCGGCAACGCGCACAACAGTTCGCCGCGCGTTATCGGCTCGACGATATCGTTGGCGTGTCCGCGTCGATCGAGCGGGTGCGCACACTCACGCGGCGCTATGCGCGCTCGGACGCCACCGTGCTGATACTGGGCGAAAGCGGCACCGGCAAGGAAATGGTCGCGCAGAGCATGCATCATCTCAGCGCGCGGCGTGACTTCGCGTTCGTCGCGATCAACTGCGGCGCGTTTCCCGAGGCGTTGCTCGAAAGCGAACTGTTCGGCTATGAGGAAGGTGCGTTTACCGGTGCGCGCAAAGGCGGCAAGGCGGGGCTGATCGAAGTCGCGCATCGCGGCACACTGTTTCTCGATGAAATCGGCGAGATGCCCTTGTCGCTGCAAAGCCGCCTGTTGCGCGTGCTGCAGGAGCGCGAAGTGGTGCGGCTCGGCTCGACGGAACCCACGCGTGTGGATATCCGTGTCGTCGCGGCGACGCATCGCGCGCTGACCGAGGGCATCGAGGCGGGCAGCTTTCGCGCGGATCTGTATTACCGGCTCAACATCCTGAGCATCGCGTTGCCGCCGTTGCGCGAGCGCCCGGCCGATCTGCTGCCGCTCGCCGTCGAATTGCTGCTGCAGGCGGCGTCGCGCGAACCGAGGCTTGCCACGCGTTTGCCCGATGCGGCGGCCGCCGCCCAGGTTCTCGCCGCGCTGGCCGGATCGCTCGAACGTTATGCGTGGCCGGGAAATGTGCGGGAATTGCAGAATGTGATGGAGAGGATCGCAGTGGAACTCGCGGAGACCGACGCCTCGCCCGGCAGCGCAACCGGCCCTACGCTCACTCGCGAGATCATGCGCACTGTTGCGCCAGAAATCTTCGAGCCGCCCGCCGTGCGCGACACGAAAACGCCGCTCACGCTGCGCGAGCGCAGCCGTCATGTCCAGGCCGACGAGATTCGCGCCGCGCTCGCAGCACACGGCAACGATCGCGACGCGGTGTGTGAAGCACTCGGCATCAGCAAGACGACTTTATGGCGGAAACTGAACGCGTCGCGGTAGACGGCGCGACAGCCGGCGGGAGCACAGTGCCCGAATGAAGCAGCCGCTTCAGGTTCCGACAGCGGGAATAGAATAACCGTCACTGACTGGCTAACACGTCGCGTCGCATCATCGAACGCACTCAGGGAGGAGCAGACATGTCGAAGAAATACCGTATCGCCGTCATTCCGGGCGACGGCATTGGAGTGGAAGTGATGCCCGAGGCGATTCGCACGCTGGACGCCGTGCAACAGCGCTTCGGCATCGAACTGGATTATCAGCATATCGAATGGGCGAGTTGCGACTACTACGCGAAGCACGGCAAGATGATGCCGGACGACTGGAAGGCGCAGCTGCAATCCGCCGATGCCATTCTGTTCGGCGCAGTCGGATGGCCCGACACGGTGCCCGACCACGTGTCGCTATGGGGATCGCTGCTCAAGTTTCGCCGTGAGTTCGACCAGTACATCAATCTGCGCCCCGCGCGTCTTTTCGCGGGCGTGCCTTCGCCGCTCGCAGGCCGCAAGGCCGGTGACATCGACTTCTGGATCGTGCGTGAGAACACGGAGGGCGAGTATTCGTCAGTGGGCGGCGTGATGTTCGAAGGCACCGAGCGCGAGTTCGTGCTGCAGGAATCCATCTTTACGCGGCACGGCAGCGAGCGTGTACTGAAGTTCGCGTTCGATCTCGCGCAGCGCCGCGAGCGCAAGAAGATCACCGTGGCCACCAAAAGCAACGGCATCGCGATCAGCATGCCGTGGTGGGACCAATGCGCGGCGGGCATCGCCGCGCAGTATCCGGACGTGACATGGGACAAGCAGCACATCGACATTCTGTGCGCGCGCTTCGTGCTGAATCCCGATCGCTTCGACGTCGTCGTGGCGACGAATCTGTTCGGCGATATCCTCTCGGATCTCGGGCCGGCCTGTACCGGCACGATTGGACTCGCGCCGTCGGGCAATCTGAATCCCGACCGCAAGTTTCCGTCGCTGTTTGAACCGGTGCACGGCTCCGCGCCCGACATCGCCGGCAAGAACATCGCCAATCCGATCGCAATGATCTGGTCGGCGGCGATGATGCTCGACTTCCTCGGCAATCACGAAGGCAAGGAGCGCGACGCGCACGACGCGATTCTCGCGGCAATCGAGGCCGTGCTGGTGGAAGGCCCGCATACCGGCGATCTGGGAGGCAAGGCGAACACCACGGAAGTGGGTCAAGCCATCGCGGCCAGACTCGCCTGAGACTTTCCACGCTCGCGAGAAAGGGCCGCCAGGCCTTTCATCGGCTTTTTTTTGACGCTTTTCCACCACATAAGCGCTGCGCCCGCCGGGCCAGCGCTTTTTTCTTTTGCTGTGGCTTCGCTTCCGAGGCGGCCAGAACTCCTGGCCGACAGGGGTTGCCGCGAGGCCGCCAACGTTTGCGCGGCCGAATGCGGTTCTCCACGTGTGCGCTATCCACGACGATTCCGGGTAATCCCGCGTTGACCGCCAAATGTCAACTTGCTTACAGTCTCGCCTGTTCGCACTAAGAATCTGAGTTCAACATGCGAACAATTAAAAATGCGACGACCCGATCGCCCAAGACTTCCATGCAGTCGAATCTGGAGAGCACCTCAATGAACCGCAACATCAACATGACCCGGGTCGCCTGCGCGATCGCGACGCTGACCTGCGCGCCAGTCGCGTTTGCGCAAAGCAGCGTCACGCTGTACGGCATCGTGGACACCGGCATCGGCTATCAGACCAGCCAGACGTCGCTCGGCTCGACCGCAAACGGCAAGTCGAACGTCAAAATGATCACCGGCGTATGGGCCGGCAGCCGCTTCGGCCTGAAAGGCTCGGAAGACCTTGGCGCGGGCACGAAAGCCATCTTCCAGCTGGAGTCCGGTTTCAATTCCGCGACCGGTGGCCAGCAATACACGAATGCCTTGTTCGGCCGCCAGTCGTGGGTCGGCCTGACCAATGCGACCTACGGGACGTTCACCGCCGGCCGTCAATACACGGCGTACTACACGATGCTTTCTCCATATAGCCCGACCACCTGGCTGACCGGCTACTACGGCGCACATCCCGGCGACGTCGACGCGCTGGACACGATCTACCGTGCGAACAACTCGCTCGTCTATACGTCGCCGAAACTGTACGGCTTCACGTTCAGCGGCTCGTATGCCGTGGGCGGCGTGGCGGGCAGCCTGAATCGCGGCTCGACCTGGAGCGGCGCGCTGCAGTACATCAACGGCCCGATCGGTCTCGCGGTCGGCTTCATGCGCATCAATAATTCGACGCTCGGCGGCGGCGCTTACGGCGCGGATTCGACCGTCTCGAACAACGGCGCGCAGCCTGGCGTCTCCGCCGTGACCAACGGCTACCAGACGGCGCAGGCGCAGCAGCGCTTCGCGGTGACCGGCGGCTACGCCTTCAATTCGGCGTGGGACATCTCCGCGGCCTACTCGAATGTGCAATACATCCCGGGCGTGGGTTCGAGTTTCCGCGACACGGCGATCTTCAACACGGGCGGCGTGGTGCTGCACTGGAAGCCGGCGATCTCGTGGGATTTCGCCACGGGCTACAGCTACACGCGCGCGACGAAAGCAAACGGCATCACGAGTTCGGCGCAGTACCAGCAGGTCAATCTGTCCGAGTACTATTCATTGTCGAAGCGCACCGGGCTTTACGCATTGCAGGCGTTCCAGCGGACCAACGGCAATACGCTCGGCACGGCCGGCGCGGGGCATATCATCAACGCAACCGCAACCATTGGCGATGGCTTCCAGAGCGCGCCGTCGTCGTCGCGAAGCCAGTTTGCCGCGGGCGTGGGCATCGTGCATCGCTTCTGAACGAAGCGGCGCGCCAGCGCATGACACGGGGAAGGCTCGTCGCGGCGAGCCTTTCGCATCAGATCGACACCGGATCGACACAAGGAGACACAACATGAGCCGCAGCACCGCTGTGAACGTACAGACCTTTATCAACGAGCATCCTTTCTCGCCGTTCCAGTGGCTCATCTTTTTCATGTGTTTCGTCATCGTCCTGCTGGACGGCTTTGACACCGCCGCGATCGGTTTCATCGCACCTTCGCTGATCGCGCAATGGGGCATCACGAAACCGGCGCTCGCACCGGTACTGAGCGCGGCGCTGTTCGGGCTCGCGTGCGGCGCGCTCGGCTCGGGGCCGCTTTCGGACCGGCTCGGCCGACGCGTGATGCTGCTCGGCTCGGTGCTGCTCTTCGGCGTGGCCTGTCTGGGTTCGGCGTTTTCCGGCAGCATCGAGCAGTTGACCGCGCTGCGCTTCATCACCGGCCTCGGTCTCGGCGCGGCCATGCCCAATGCGGTGACGATGATGGGCGAATACTGCCCGGACCGCCGGCGCGCGACCGTGATCAACCTGATGTTCTGCGGCTTTCCGCTCGGCGCCGCGTTCGGTGGGTTCCTCGCGGCGTGGATGATTCCGCACTTCGGCTGGCGCAGCGTGCTGCTGCTCGGCGGCATTACGCCGCTTCTGCTGCTGGTCGTGCTGCTCACGCAGATGCCCGAATCCGTGCGCTATATGGTCGCCAACCGCCTGCCGGCGGACAGGATTCGCGCGGCGCTTGCGCGCATATCGAGCGATGCGTCGCAAGCCGGTACGTTCACGATGACTGAAAGCGCGCCGCAAACCGGCGGCAAGGGCGCGGCCGTGGTGCTGTCGCGCGCATACATCGTCGGCTCGGTCATGCTGTGGCTTGCGTATTTCATGGGCCTCGTCATTTTCTACGCGTCGATCAACTGGATGCCGATCCTGCTGAAAGACGCCGGCCTCACGCCGCAGCGCGCGACGCTGATTTCTGCGCTGTTCCCGCTCGGCGGCGTCGGTGCGGTGTTGTGCGGCGTGCTGATGGACCGCTTCAACGCGAACCGGATCATCGCGGCGTGCTATGCGCTGACGGCGGTGAGCGTGTACTTCATCGGTCAGGCGGTGGGCAACGTAGGCGCGCTGGTTTTCGTCGTGTTCGCCGCCGGCGTTCTCATGAATACCGCGCAATCGTCGCTGCCGGCGCTCGCCGCCGCGTTCTATCCGACCGAAGGGCGTGGCACCGGCGTCGCATGGATGCTCGGCATCGGCCGCTTTGGCGGGATTGCGGGCTCGTTCCTCGTAGCCGAACTCACGCGCCGCCACTTCACGTTTGCCGGCATCTTTGCGATGGTCGCCGTGGCTGGGCTGATTGCCTGCGTGGCGTTGCTGATCAAACAGGCCGCCCGTCCGCACGTGGCGAATGTGGGCGCAGCGAAAACGGAGTCGTTCGGGCACTGACCGCGCGGCGCGGACAGCGGTTGCGCCTCATTGTCGCGTGCGGCGCGCGCCGCGCCGCTTCCCGATAAACTACGCGGTTATTTTGCATCCGGCCGAGGGCGGCGCATTCCAGACCGTCGTTCGCGCTCTCTTCGAACAGGATTTCCAGCAATGAATCGCGTAGTCCTCTCCGCGCTGCTCGCGGTGTGCGTCGCACAGCCGGCCGTGCACGCCGACGCTCAAACCGTCAGCAACCAATGTTTTGCGCTCGGCGATATTGCAGGCCAGGTCGCGTCGTGGCGCACGCACAAAAAGACCAAGGCGCAGGCGCTCGCCCAGGCGGCCAAGTACTACGGCAACGAAGCCGACCGCGCGGCCGTCGACGGGATCATCGAAAAAATATACAGCCCCGACACGCCGCACATGACGCCCGACCAGGCGAGCATGGCTATCACGTCCGATTGTGTGAAGCAGCATGGCGCAAAGGCGGCAACGCCATAAAGTACCGTAGGCAGCGCGCCATCGCGTCGGCTCCGGCGGCTTGAAAGGGTAAGGCGCGCAGGCTCTAAATACGGCTGTAACATCACGAGTCGATCGAATCAGCTTCCGGGTCAGAGCGGCCGCGGGCCGTCATGCGGCTCGCCGCAGGGCCGGCTCTACCGCACCGCTTCCTCGTGCGCCTTCACGAAATCGGCCATGCTGTTGAAACGGAAGTCGATGTTCGGTTGGGAACCGGGATCCATCGTCGCGCCGAAACCTTCCTTTGCATGCCGCCGGTCAATCCAGCATGAAGCCAATCCGAAATCGTTCGCGGGCTGGTGGTCATGAAAGAGGCTTTCGGCCGTGTGGAGAATCCTGTCTCTGGCGATCCCGCGCTCGCCGAGTTTCTCCAGCATGTAGTCGAAATTGCGAGGCGACGGTTTGTACGAACCGACATCTTCCGCAGTGATGATCGCGTCGAACTCGACTTGAAGCTTCACGTGGCTATGAGCGAAGCTCTCGTTATCGACGTTCGACAGTATGGCGAGCCTGTAGTGCTGCTTCAGATAGTGGAGCGCGGGTGCCGAGTCATCGAACGCAGGCCAGTTGCGGATCGACTGCCCGTACGCCACGCACTCCGGTTGCGTAACCGGCACCTGCCACTCTTCGGCAAGCCGCTTGTAGACGACTGCGAGCAACGCCTGATACCGCATCGACGGCGTGTACTTCTGCTGCGACGATTCATGGCGAGCATGGGCCTGCAGCACCTGGTCGCGCGCTAGCGGTTGCGCGACCCGCTCCAGCAAAGGCGCAAGCGCCGTGAAGATCCCCGTTTCCCAGTCGATCAGCGTGCCGTAGCAATCGAATGTCAGCGTATCGAAATCGGTCAGTCGCATGCAGGTCCTCATGACTGTTTCCAGTGAAACGACAGCGTAGTGCATGCTACGAGCCGCGCATTTCCTGCTGCCGCATGGGCATGGCGTCGATGGTCGTGGTCAATTTCTGCAGCGCGATCGGTTGCGGCGAATCGAGCTTGACGCCGCCGTCCTTGCCGATCAGCAGCGCGCGAAATGCATCCGCCTTCACGCCATAACGATGCCGCAAAGCAGCCGCGCTGTCGCTCGCACCTTTCACCGAATCGCCGACCACCTCCACGAGCACGAGATCGCGCTCGGCCATTGCGTCGGGCGCGTGCGCGAGAATGTCTCGCTGCGCCGCCAGCGGCGCGGAACCGGCCGCGTCCGCGAAGACCACGAGCACGCGCTGATGCCAGGTCAACTGGCTGATGGACGTGGCGGCGCCGCTCGCGGAGGCGGCGAGTGCAAAGCTGCTACCGAGCATGACACCGGCAAACGCGGCGAGTATGAGAGGGGATTTCATCGCTGCATTCCTCAATCTGACGATCGTTCAGAGAACGAGCAAAAAACTCGCCTGTCATTCGCACCGCTTCACGCGGGTGTCGAAGGCGCTTCACGCGCGCTTCGGGCAACTCAGGCAACTCAGGCACATTCGCGACATGCCATGTACTAAGCGATTTTCACGCCGGCTCGAGCCAGCGACTGGCCTAACTGAAGCGCGGGATAATTCCGGCCGAGCGCGCGCAGATCGGTACGCGTCTCTTCGATGATCCAGTCGCGAAGATCGGCCGCGACAGCGCACAGTGGACGATCTTCCGGCCACACGAGGCAGCAGCGCGCCCCTGTAATGAACAATTCTTCCTCTGCGGGACGCAGTGCGCCGTCGAGCAACCAGTGCGACACCAGATCGAGCCGGCCGGGTGCAATGCCCTGCCCGAGCAACGCCGCCTGAATGATGTTCGCGTCGTCGTTCAGGCTCAACGTGCCGCCCGCATGCCGCCCATGCGCGGCGAACGACGAAAAACGCTCGTACCAGCCGCGTTCGCCGGCGTCCGTCGCAATGACGGTATCGCCGCGCGTGCGCCCGGCCTCGGTCGCCGCCTGGTCGTGATAGTGGCGGCTGCAAACCGGCAGCACGATCTCCGGCATCACCAGCGCGCAGTGGGCCGCGTCGTCCTCTTCACGCAGCACGCGCATCGCGAGATCCACGTCCGCAAGCGGGGTGCTCGCGCGCTCAGAGACAAGCTGATACCTGAGATCGACATGTGGAAACGCCTGATTCAGCCGCTTCATTCGCGGCATAAGCCAATGCGTGGTGAACGCGCTGGAAACGGATAGCGTGACGGATTCGGCGCCCGTCGCACGCGCTTCGATTTCACGAATCGCATTCTCGATGCCGTTAAAACCCTCCGCGATTTCCCGATACAGAATGCGCCCGCTTTCGGTCAGTTCGATGCCGCCGCGCACGCGCTCGAACAGACGCACGCCGAGGTGGTCTTCCATTCTCGACAGCATGCGGCTCACCGCCGGCTGGCTTACGCAAAGCTCCTGCGCTGCACGGGTAAAGTTGCCGCAGCGCGCGGCGGCTTCAAAGACGAAAAGCGCGTTGGCGCTCGGCAGCTTTTTGCGTAAATTGGGCATGACCTGATGTTATGCGTTCTCCGTCAGTTTGAAAATCGCCGTCAAAATAACGGTTAGGGTGGCTCTTCGATGCAAGCGTGCCGGGCGGGACGTGGACACGTCTATCAGGGTTGTGATTGACAGCCCGGCTGACGCACCGTCCCGCCATGGGAAGGTTAAGGCGGCATTACATTCGCGCTGTTGCCGGACACCCCGGCGACTTGCCGATGGCTTCGGCACGTCGATGGCGAGCCACGTGGCCGCGCCAGCACTCGGCACGTCGCGGGCCGCGTGTATCGGCATAGCGATACCGCCAGTCTCCGGAGCGCATCGCGGCGGACACCCGCGCGTCTCTAACCTCCTTTCGGCCGGTAACGCAGCGAGTCGATGACGAGTGCCATCGCGCGGGAGGACTCGGAACGGCTCGCGTAATACGCATGCAGGCCTGGAAACGTGGGGCACCAGTCATCGAGCACGCGGGCCAGACGCCCGGCGGCGACGTGAGGCTGTGCGAGTTCGGACGGTACGTATGCAAGGCCATATCCCGACAGCGCGGCATCGAGCATGTGGTAGGTGCTGTTGAACGACAGTTGCCCTTCCACCCGTACCTGAACTTCGCGATGGCCTTTTTTCAGTTCCCACGCGTAGAAAGCGCCGAGCGTCGGCAGGCGCAGATTGATGCAGTTGTGCGCCATCAGGTCCTGAGGTCTTTTTAATTGCGGCTGTTTGTCGAGATAGGCAGGCGAGCCGACGATCGACATTTTCATGTCCGGCGCAACGCGCACCGCGATCATGTCTTTTGCGACCTGGTCGCCGTTGCGAATGCCGATGTCGTAGCGATCGGCCACGATGTCAGCGAGGCCGTAATCCGTCGTGATTTCGACTCTGATCTCGGGGTACTTGCGCAACACCTTCGACAACCTCGGCCAGAGCACCGTGTCGGTCGCGTAGTCGGTAGCCGTGATCCGGATCGTGCCCGCCGGTTTGTCGCGCAGCTCGGTCACCGCAGCCAGTTCCGCGTCGATCTCCTCGAAGCGCGGCGCAACCGTGCGCAGGATGCGCTCGCCCGCTTCGGTCGGCGCGACACTGCGCGTGGTGCGTGTCAGCAAGCGCAGGCCCAGTCTCGCTTCCAGCGCGCGAATCGTGTGACTGAGCGCAGACTGCGACACGCCGAGTTGCGCTGCCGCGCGAGTAAAACTGCGTTCGCGGGCAACCGCGATGAACGCGACCAGATCGCCGAAATTTTCGCGTGGCATTGATGAACTCCAATCATGGATCATGCAGCGATTTAATCACGGGCCGCGCACATGGGCATGCCAGTACGGCGTAAACACCATTTACAGCCTGCGATCTGCGAGAAAGATATTCGTGATGCGCATTCATAGGACCATGCGGTTTTATGGTCTTACTTCGCGCAGAGCCGGCGCCTATCATGACGATCGACCTGGCAAACGCTAACAGGCAGCGCCTGCTGGAGCACGACGATCGTGGCTAACCGCAGGGCCGCCCTGCATGGGAGAAACACAAATGGATTATCGATACCTGGGCCGCAGCGCATTGAAAGTCTCGCCCTTGTGCCTCGGCGCAATGATGTTCGGCGGGGAAACGGACGAGGCCACATCGAAACGGATCATCGACAAGGCGTTCGACCAGGGCGTGAACTTCATCGATACCGCGGACGTGTACCACGCCGGCCGTTCCGAGGAAATCGTGGGCCGCGCGGTGGCCGAGCGGCGCGATAGCTGGGTCATTGCAACGAAGTTCGGCTACCCGAGCACGCAAGGTCCGAATGAACAGGGTCAATCGCGCAAGTGGATCAACCAGTCCGTGGACGCCAGCCTGAAGCGCCTGGGCACGGATTACATCGACATTCTCTACTTTCACCGCGCGTTGGTCGACGCGCCGCTCGATGAAGCCGTGCGCGCGATTGGCGATCTGATTCGCGAGGGGAAAGTGCGCTACTTCGGCCTGTCGAACTTTCGTGGCTGGCGCGTCGCCGAAATCGTCCGTCTTGCGGACCAGTTCGGCCTGGACCGGCCCGTCGCAAGCGAACCTCTTTACAACATGGTCGACCGCACCGCCGAGGTCGAGCAGTTGCCCGCTGCGGCGCACTACGGGATCGGCGTCGTCCCTTATAGCCCGCTCGCGCGCGGCGTGCTGACCGGCAAATATGCATTGAACGGCACACCGCCCGCGGATTCACGCGCAGGCCGCGGCGACAAGCGGATTCAGCAGACCGAGTGGCGTCCCGAGTCGCTTGCTATCGCGCAGAAGGTGGCGGCGCACGCGACGCAACGAGGTACGAATTCGATTGCTTTCGCGCTGGCCTGGGTATTGAACAACAGCTTGGTGAGTTCGACGATCGCCGGCCCGCGCACGCTAGCGCATTGGGACAGCTACGTGCAGGCGTTGGACGTGAAACTGACCGCCGAAGACGAGCGGTTCGTCGATTCTCTGGTGCCGCCCGGCCACGCATCGACGCCCGGCTATACCGATCCGGGCTATCCGGTGGAAGGTCGCCGCGCGCTTTGACACGTGTTGCAAGCAGGCAGACACGCACGGCTCGCGCTCGCGAGCCGTGCGTGCTCAGAACAACTGTGCGCCGAGTTCGCGCAAGCTGTGCCACTTCACCGTGCTGACAAAGGTCTTGCCCGATGCGTCGAGCGATTCGATCATCGCCCGTTGTCCGCGCGCCTCGGCGACAACACGTACGATGCGCGCGCGGTAACGAAGCAGCGCGCCGATCGGCGGGCATAACACTTGACGGCGAATCCGCGATCGTTTTGTTTCCATACGGTGTCCAGGTACCATCCAGCCAGTTGCAGGGCCGCACTTCATCCACGGCTTCTCGACGCCGAATGCTACCAGGTTGGCCGGTCATCGTCCAGGTCGACACAGCCAATGACGTCTTTGATCGCGGGTCCGCCCGGCCGCACGGCGCCCGGAGTACGATATCCGCTCCAGCACACGAGGAGACGTGAATGGATCGCCGGTTGAGACTTGGCATGGTAGGCGGTGGACAGGGCGCTTTCATCGGCGCGGCGCATCGTGCCGCGGCGCGGCTCGACGACTGTTACGACTTCGTGGCGGGTGCGCTGTCTTCCGACCCGCAGCGCGCCGCCGAAAGCGGCCGCATGCTGCGTCTTGATCCCGCGCGAAGTTACGCGGATTACCGCGAAATGGCGCGCGCGGAAGCGCAGCGAAGCGACGGGATAGACGCGGTCGTCGTGGCGACGCCCAACCATCTGCATGCGCCGGTTGTCACGGCTTTCCTCGAAGCCGGCATTCACGTGATCTGCGACAAGCCGCTTGCCATGTCGCTGGAAGAAGCGCTGCAGATGCAAGCGCTGTCGCACGCCACCGGCAAGCTGCTCGCCGTCACGTACACCTACTCCGGTTACGCAATGGTGCGTCACGCGAAAGAAATGGTCGCCGCAGGCGAGCTTGGCGATATCCGGCTCGTGCAAGTCGAGTATCTGCAGGACTGGCTCGCCGAGCCGGTCGAGCAGCGCGGCAACAAGCAGGCCGAATGGCGCACCGATCCTGCGCGCAGCGGGCCGGCCGGCTGTCTTGGCGACATCGGCACACACGCGTATCAACTCGCTTCTTTCGTCACCGGCATGCTGCCCTCGGACCTCTGCGCCGATGTCGTGACCATGGTGCCCGGGCGCAGGTTGGACGACCACGTGCAAACCATGCTGCGTTATCCGTGCGGCGCGCGCGGCACGCTGCTGGCCAGTCAGATCGCAACCGGCGAAGGCAACGCGCTGCGTCTGCGCGTGTACGGTACCCGGGCGTCGATTTCATTCGACCAGGAGAACCCCGACTATCTCGGGTACACGCCGCTCGGCGGCAACCCGGTCCAGTTGAAACGCGGCAGGGTACGCAGCGCGTCGAGCGAACACGCCACACGGATTCCCGTTGGACATCCGGAAGGCTACCTCGAAGCCTTCGGGCAACTGTACCGTGACGCCGCGTTGCAGATCGAAGCAATGCTTGACGGCCGACCGGCCCCTCCATCCAGCCTGCTATTGACCACGGTGGAAGACGGCGTACAGGGCATGCGCTTTGTCGAAGCCGCGCTACGCAGCTCGGCACTGGCAGGCGCGCGCGTGCCGATTGGCTGACGCTGCGCGGCTGCGCAAAGGTTCACGCACCGAGCAGACCCCTGATCTGCTCGGCGTTCATGCCGCTGCCGGCGAAATCGTCGAACGCATGGTCGCCTACGCGAATGATATGCCGGCGAATGAACTCCGCCCCTTCGCGCGCGCCATCCTGCGGATGTTTCAACGCGCACTCCCATTCCAGCACGGCCCAGCCGGGAAAATCGTATTGCGCCATCTTCGAGAAGATCGCGCCGAAATCGATCTGCCCGTCACCGAGTGACCGGAAGCGGCCCGCGCGCTCCACCCAACCGCTGTAGCCGCCGTACACGCCCTGCTTTCCGGTTGGGCGAAACTCCGCGTCCTTCACATGAAATGCCTTGATGCGCTCGTGATAGATATCGATGAACGCGAGATAGTCGAGCTGTTGCAGAATGAAGTGGCTCGGATCGTAGAGAAGATTCGCGCGCGCATGCTGCTTCACTGCTTCGAGAAACCGCTCGAAGGTCACGCCATCGTGCAGGTCCTCGCCTGGATGCAATTCGTAGCAAACGTCGACGCCCGCTGCGTCGAATGCATCGAGAATCGGCGTCCAGCGGCGTGCGAGTTCGTCGAATGCGGCCTCCACCAGTCCGGCCGGCCGCTGCGGCCACGGATAGAGATACGGCCACGCCAGCGCACCTGAAAACGTCACGTGCGCGCTGAGACCCAGCCGCTGCGACGCCTTGGCGGCAAGCTTCAATTGCTCGACCGCCCACTGCGCACGCGCCTGCGGATTGCCCCGCACATGCGGCGCGGCGAATCCGTCGAACAGGGTGTCGTAGGCCGGATGGACTGCAACGAGCTGGCCTTGCAGATGCGTCGACAATTCGGTGATCACCACGCCCGCGTTGTCGACGGTCTCGCGTAATTCGTCGCAGTACGCGTCACTTGTCGCGGCCCGTTCGAGATCGATCAGGCGGTTATCGCACGGCACCTGAATGCCTTTGAAGCCGACACTCGCGGCCCAGCTGGCGAGGTGCGCCAGATTGTCGAACGGCACTTCGTCGCCCAGAAACTGCGCGAGAAAGATGGCCGGCCCCTTAATTGTTTTCATCTTGCGATTCCTCGCTCAACGGCACTGTCCGCGCCGATCATGGACGCGCCGCGGACAGTGAGTGCGGATGCCCGAAGTCAGAACGGCGAGTCCGGGAAATAGAACTGTTGCGCGTTTTCTTTCGTGATCAGCACCGACGGAATGATCGTCGTGGCCGGCAGTTTCTCTCCCTTCAACCGCGCTTCCGCGGTGAGCTTGATCGCGTCGTAGATGAATTTCGGCGAATACGACACGTCGGCCTTGATCATCGGCGCGCCGTCCATCACGTTTTTCACCATGCCTTTCGAGCCCGCGCCGCCGAACACGATCTTCACATCGCTGCGTTTGGCCTGCTCGATCGCCTTGAGCACGCCGACGGCCATGTCGTCGTCGGCGGCCCAGACCGCGTCGATGTGCTTGAAGCGCGTCAGATAGTCCTGCATCACCTTGAACGCATCGTCACGATTCCAGTTCGCGTACTTCGCGTCGAGAATCTTGATGTTCGGATACCCTTTCAGCACGTTCGTGAACGCGGTCCAGCGCTCGTTGTCGAGCGTCGTGGGAATGCCGCGCAGTGCAACGACATCGCCTTTGCCGTCGAGCGCCTTGGCGATGTATTCCGCCGGAATCTTTCCGAACGCAGTGTTGTCACCCGCCACGTAGGCGTCCTGCGCGCTGGTGTCGGTCAGGCCGCGGTCCACCACCGTCACGTACACCCCTTTCTTTTTCACCTGCGCAACAGGTTGCGTCAGCGAGGCCGACTCGAACGGGAAAATCACGAGCGCATTGATCTTGTTGACGGTCACCAGATCCTGCAGCTGGTTCGCCTGTTCGGGCGCGCCGGCCGCCGTTTTGACGATGACCTTCAGATCGGGGTGCGCTTTTTCCAGATCGCTCTTTGCCTTGTTCGCCCACCACACGATGCCGCCGGTGAAGCCGTGGTCGGCGGTTGGAATCGCCACGCCGAGCGTGACCTTGTCGTCGGCGCGCGCGCTGCTCGCCGCGCCCAGAATGCCCAACGCCAGCATGCCGGCGCCTATCGCTCGAATCACGTGCTTCATGGCTGTGTCTCCTTTGTCTATATCAGTTTTTGATGCGCCACCTTTACCGCCGTCCGCGCTGCACGAACGCGACGAAGATAATCACCACGCCCTGCACCGCCGCGTTCAGATATACGCTGATGATGCTGGTCAGATTCAGTATGTTAGCGATCACCGAAAGCAGAATCGCGCCGATCACCGTGCCGACCACGCGACCCTCGCCGCCTTTGAGCGCCGTTCCGCCAACCACCACCGACGCAATCGCTTCGAGTTCCCACAGCAGACCCGTGGTCGGCGTGGCGGAGCCGAGGCGCGGTACATACAGCACCGTCGCCACGCCCACAGAGATGCCGAGCAGCACGTATGTCACGATCTTGACCGTGTCGACGCGAATGGCCGCATAGCGCGCCACCTGCTCGTTCGAACCGATCGCCTGCACATGCCGGCCGAACGCGGTGCGGTTCAGAATCAGCGCGCCGCCCGCCGCGACCACGAAAAAAACCCAGACCGGCACCGGCACGCCGAACAGGCTTGCGTAGTACACGGGCCCATATAGATCGGATAACGAATTATCCAGCGTCAGCGCGCCGCCGTCGGCGAGCCACGTGAGCACCGCGCGAAAAATGCCCAAGGTGCCGAGCGTGACGATGAAAGGCTCGATGCGCCCTTTCGTAATCAGCAGCCCGTGCGCGCAGCCGAATAGGCCGCCTAGCACCAGTGCGAACACGATGCCGAGCGTGAGGATCAGCAAGGGCGCGAGCGTATGTCCGCCGGCACCGGCCGCGAGCGCGTTCATCAGCCAGATCATGCTGCCCGCGATCAGCGCCGCCATCGAACCGACCGACAGGTCGATACCGCCCGAGATAATCACGAACGTCATCCCCACCGCGATAATGCCGATGAACGACGTGCGAGTGAGCACGTTCATCAGGTTGTCGACGGTGGCGAAATCGCGGTTGAGCAACGTGCCGACAATGCACAGTACGATCAGCCCGGCGAGGGGCCCGAGCGCATACAGGCGGTGCGCGAAGCGCAGCGCGCGGCCGGATTGCACAGCGTCAGTGGGCGCCGGTCGCATGAGCGATCAACTCCTCTTCGGTCAGATGGTCGAGCGTAAGCGTAGCTTGCAGACGGCCAGAGCGCATGACGGCCACGCGATGACACAGGCCGATCAGCTCGATCAGTTCGGATGAAATGACGATCACCGCGCGGCCTTGCGCGGCAAGCCGGTGAATCAGGAAATAGATGTCGCGCTTGGCGCCCACGTCGACACCGCGGGTCGGCTCGTCGAGCACGATCACGTTCGGATCGGGTTGCAAGAATTTGGCCAGCGCGAGTTTTTGCTGGTTGCCGCCGGAGAGCATGCGCGCCCGGCTCGACAGGTCGCCTGTACGGATGCCGAATTCGCCGACTGCCTTCGTGAGCGCCGCACGGCCCGCTTTCATGTCGAGCAGCGGATGCGCGTAGCGTTCGAGCGTCATCAGCGTGACGTTGTCCTGCAAGCTCATGTCCACATGCAAACCTTTACCCTTGCGGTCCTCGCTCAGGTACGTGAGACCGCGCCGCATCGCGTCGCGCGGGCTTTTCAGATCGGCCACCCGTCCGGCGACTTCAATGCGCCCCGCCGTGCGCGCCCGCAGGCCGATGATCGCCTCGAACGCCTCGGTCCGGCCCGCGCCCACCAGCCCCGCGAAGCCCAGCACCTCTCCCGCGCGAACCTCGAAGCTCAGGTCGTCGACCCAGTTCGGCACCTTGAGGCCGTCCACTTTCAATGCGAGCGGCGCGTCGGCGGCCACCGTGTTCTTGTCGGGAAACATGTCCGACACGTCGCGGCCAACCATCAGGTTCGCCATCTGCTGACGCGCAAGTTCCGCCGTTTCGTTGCGCGCGACGAAGCGGCCGTCGCGCATCACGATCACTTCGTCGGTGATGCGCTCCACTTCGTCGAGTTTGTGCGAGATGTACACAATGGTCACACCGTCTGCCTTGAGCCTTGCCATCAGCGTGAACAGGCGCTCGGTTTCCGACGGCGTCAGCGTGGCGGTGGGCTCGTCCATGATGAGCAAACGCGCGCGGCGCGACAGCGCCTTCGCAATCTCCACCATCTGCTTTTCGGCGACGATCAGCTCCCGCACCCGGGTGTCCGGCGTCTTCTCAAGACCGACCTGAGCGAGAAAACGCGCCGCCTCGGCGCGCATCGCGGCGTCGTCGACAAACCAGCCGCGCCGCGTCTCGTGGCCGAGATACATGTTTTGCGCGATGCTCAGATGCTCGGCGAGGTTGAACTCCTGGTGAATCAGCACGATGCCGAGCGCCTGGGCGTCGCGCGAACCGTCGAACCGCTGCGCGCGTCCGTCCACGAGCAAGGTGCCGGAGGTGGCCGTTTCATACCCGGCGAGGATCTTCATCAGCGTCGACTTGCCCGCGCCGTTCTCGCCGAGCAGGCCGTATATGCGGCCCGGCGCCAGCTCGAAGCTCACCCCATGCAGCACGCGCACCGGGCCGAAGTCCTTGCGGATGTCGTCGAAACGGATCGCAAGGCTCATTGCGGACTCAGGGAACGCACGAAAGCGGCCACATCCACCGCCTTCGCGCCGCGACGCGCGAGCCGTCCCCGCACCCCGCCCGACTGCCGATCTATTGCCAAAGTGCTCACCCTGTCCTCGTGTTGCAGATTGGACTTCGTCACTGGCGCTTATACCGCCTTTTTGCAGCGCAGTTCGACCACTATGTAGGAGAATCGCATTCGGGCCAGCGTGAATGGCATGCTGCCCCCGCAATCGACCGTCTCTGTCCAGCAATTCATGGCGGTCACCGCAGGAAATACCGACTTTTGGCGGCACGCGCAATCCGGATTTATCCGCGACCCGCATCGCGTAAAGGTCGGCCGATTCACAGCGTGTCTGCCGCAAAGGCGTGTTGCCTGCCAGTGTCACCCTTGCAAGCTCGTGTCCTGTGTCTGCACGCGCCTCGTGCCTGTCGCGAAACCTGCGTCCGGTGCGAGTTATTGTTCAATCAACAAACGGCCGGCAAGCCGTCATACTCTGTGTTTGTTGCGTCGGCGGCCCCGGCAGACGGTCCCGGTTGCGCGTACCGGCGCGGCATGCCACGCCGGTACGCTGTTCAAGCGTCTGTTGCGCCGTGCCGGCGGCTTTCTGCGCGTGAGGTCACGCGCGGTTCCTGTGGAGCGTAATCTGTAATGAGCACTACCCCTGTCGTTCCGTTCGCCGACGACAAGGCCGATTCCGGCGCCTTCGTGGGCGCCGCGCCGTCGTTCCGACAACTGGTTCGCATGATCGACCGGGTCGCGCCGACCGAGCATCCACTGCTGATTTTCGGACCGACCGGCTCGGGCAAGGAACTGGTTGCCCGCCGTGTGCATGCGCATAGCCAACGCCAGAATCATCCTTTCGTCGACGTCAACTGCGGTGCGATCCCGGAGAATCTCGTCGAAGCCGAGTTGTTCGGCCACGTGAAAGGCGCATTCACCGGCGCGGGCGAAAACCGCCAGGGGCTGTTCCAGCAGGTCGGCAAAGGCACGCTGCTGCTCGATGAAATCGGAGAACTACCGCTCGCGCTGCAGCCGAAACTGCTGCGCGTACTCGAAACACGCACGTTCCGGCCGATCGGTTCGTCCACCAACCTGCATTTTGAGGGTCGCGTGGTGGCCGCGACCCACCGCGACCTGCGCGAACTGGCACGCGAAGGGTTGTTCCGCGAAGACCTTTTCTACCGGCTTGCGGTGTTCGTGCTCGCGGTGCCCGGGCTCGAACAGCGGGTCGAAGACATCCCCGCGCTCGTGAATCACTTCGCGTCCCAGCACACGCGCCGCCTCGAGTTCTCGCCGGCCGCGATCCGCCGGCTTGCGCAGCACAGCTGGCCGGGCCATATCCGGCAATTGCGCAATCTGATCAGCCAGTTGAGCGTGCTGGCCGACACCACGCATATCGACGTCGATTCGCTCGAACCGTTTCTCGTCAATGAGACCGGCGGACCGGTGTCGCGCGCCACGCTTGCGGACATGCTGCTGCAACTGGAGGGGCGCGACAAACTCGCTGCCGCGGAAGACCTGCTGATCGACCGCGCGCTGGAACGCACGGGCCGCAACAAGAGCGCGGCGGCCACGTTGCTCGGCGTGGGCCGCAAGACAATCGAACGGCGCCTGAAGTCACGCGAGGAGCACCACCGGGAAGCGCGCAAGATTCTCGACCAGGCGAGCGGGCTGATCGAAGAGTCGAAGTTCGCCGAAGCCATTCCGCTTCTGCGCCGCTGCCTCGACCTGCTGCAAACGCCAAACGAACAGGAAGACGCACGCCGTCTCCAGTTCGACGCGTACCGGTTGCTCGGCATGAGCCTGCGCAGCGTGCATGGCTGGCTGTATGCCGAGGCCGCAGCCTGCTATGCAGGCGCGCTGGCGGTCGGCGAAGGCGTGTGCACGCCCGCTGAAATTGCGGCGATCCAGTTCGGCATCTGGACCACGCAGTTGACCACGCTCCAGCTCAAGCAGGCGCGCGGCACCGCGCAGAACATGCTGGAGCGCGCGCAGAACGGCGGCGATCGGGTGTCGCTCGACGAGGCCCACGTCGCGATGACCAACACGCTGTTCTGGCTCGGCGACAGCGAGGAAGCGCTCGCCTGCCTCGCTCGCGGCAATCTGCTCGGCGTGTCGCGCAATGACACGCGCACCGGCTCGCAAGGTATCGATCTCGCCAGCCTTGCACTCACGTTCGAAGGGCTCTCCGCCTATCAGATCGGCGCATTCGGGCAGGCCCGGCGCGCCATGGACATGCTGGTGCTGCGCGCATCCGAGCCGGGCGCGCATGCGTTCGCTCACGCCGTCAATCTGCAGGGCGCCGCCTGGCTCGCCTGCCTGTTCGACGACGCCAACCAGCTCGAGCAGCTTGCAAGCGAGCTCGAATCGGTGTCGATCGCGAACGGCTTCGCGTTTTATCGCGGCGTCGGCCAGGTGCTGCGTGCCTGCCATCTCAGCCTGCTCGGCCACCCCGATGAAGCCGAAACCGTGATGCTCGACGGCTACGACAACCACATGTTGTGCAATGGCGGCGCGCTGTTCTATTCATTCAAGATGTGGCAGCACGGCGAACTGCTGCTACGCGCTGGCCGGGCAAAAATCTGCGAATCGATTCTCGCGACAGCCATCGACGAAACGCTGGCGCGCCAGGAGCGGGTGTATCTGGGCGAGCTACTGGTTACGCGCGCACGCGCGCAATGGGCGCTCGGCGAGGTCAATGCGGCGGAACTGGGCCTGCGCACCGCCCTGTCCACCGCGCTCGCGTTCGGCTCGGTCCCCGCACGCGTCGACGCCGCGCGCTATCTCGCCGATCTGCTGCGCTCGACCGGCCGCGTGGCCGAAGCCATCGACACGCTCGAGCGCGGTCTGCGCTCGCTCAAGGGCGATCCGACCCAACGTGTGACACGTGCGACCGACCTGCTCGCCGAATTGCAGCAGGAAGCGGCGCGCGATACGAACAGAAAGGGCGTTGTAAATAGCCAGTAAAGGCCAGCTAGAGCAGGTGACTGCTCAAAGTGCCGCTTGATCGGGCGAGCACCGGTTGATTGCCGCTTCATTCGGGCCGGCTGGGTTGCGGAGTCGATACCGCCGCGCCTCGGCTGCGAATCCATGTGCCGTCTTTCCTCCACGGAATATCTCGCCCTTCCGTCGTGGTCAACGGCATCAGGCTGACTGGCGGAGTGGACGAATCTGGCTTTTCCGCACCGGCCGAATGCAGATTGGACGAATTCGTCCACTCAAACCATTCCCACCGGACGGGAACGACCATCGCGTCCAGTCCAAATATCGTGAGATCACTGCTGCGCCAGCTCCTTCGAACTGGCACGCTCGTTGCTTATAAGTAATTGCACACAGTGAACACTTCAATGAAGAAAGGCACTGAAGGTTGCACTGCGCGATAACACGAGGAATTTTTGTCCGAATTGCCGGGGACCTGAGAGACCAGAACTGACGGCACGCCGCCATGCATTCGACGCGAGCGCAAGCGCAAGCAAGCGTCGTGCAGTTAATCGTGCAAGGCTAGGCGCGCCGGCGAAACTCGAATCCTATCGAGTACCGTAACGGCTAGATGAGGGGCTGTGCTGTCGTCGTAGTAGTAACTACCGCGTGTCGCGTGACGAACGAATGCTTTCGCAGAGAGGCCGTCGTCACGCGCGAGCGTTGGAGCGCGGACCGGTCTGGCCAAACGCCGGCGGGTCCGCTGCGGGACCCGGTTGCGAGGTATCCGGAGACAATCTGTCGAAGTGCACGAAGATGTCATGTCCCGGCAGATTATTATGGATCACGAATCAAAACCGCGGCCTGCCGCGCTCAAAAAACAAATCAACGCGAAGCCGGATCGTAAGCGGCGTCGCGCACGACAATACTAGCCAGCTACGGGGATTCATCATGCACCACCGCATTTTCGAACGCGAACTCGTTCACCTCGAGCGCGTGATCGCCGGTTCGCCGCGCGAACCCTTCTCCCCTACCTATTGGCGCGACCGGGTCGAAGCGCTGAGAAGCCGTCCGCACGCACCGCTTTATCACAACCGGATCGTGCGGCTATCGCGGCTCGTCAGTGAGCTGGGAAAATGTGCCGACACCCCAGTGACCGGCTAGCGCACCGACGGTGGCGCTCGCGATGTCAGCCTAAAGCGCGCCGGCCAGGTGAAGCAGCACGAACACGCCCGCCGCGCCCGCAATCACCAGCAGTGCGTTCACTCGCGTCGTCATGACAATGCCCGTTGCGACGAGCGCCGTGACCCACGCAATCCAGCCGCCTTCCAGACCCTTCACCAAGACATAGACGGCGGCGAGGATCAAGCCGGCTGCGACCGGGCGCAAGCCCGATTGCAGCGCGACCTGCCAACGCGCGCCACGGTGCTTCGTCCACAGATGGGCGACGCCGTACATGACAAACGCGGTCGGCAGGAAGAGCGACAGCGTGGCCACCACCGCGCCGGCCACGCCGCCCACCTGCCAGCCGATCAGCGTCGCGAGCAACGAGCCGGGCCCTGGCGCGAGCCGGGCGATCGCGAAGTCGTTGACGAACTGTGCGTGGGTCATCCAGTGATGGACGTCGACGACCTGCCGCTGGATGTCGGCGATGATGGCCTGGCCGCCGCCGACAGTCACGATCGAAAGCGGCGCGAAGACGGAAAAAAGCGCGATCAGTATGCGGGACAAAAAAAACTCGCAGTAGGAAGTAAATCGTGGTCAGTTTTCGCGCGGGGCGCGCACGTATTCGTAAGCCACGTTCAAGCCTCCCGCAATCAGCACGGTCCAGACGAGCGGCAGCCTGAAAATCGCAATGGCAATGAAGGTGGCGACGAATACCGCACACGGGACGACGCGGCGCGGCAAGCGGCGCACCGCTGTGATCGCCATCGACAGAGACAGGCCGATCGCCCCGGCCGCGGCGCCCGCCAGCGCAATATGCGTCAGCGGGAAGCCGGAAATGGCGGCGAAAAAGACGCCGAGAATGACGATCCCCACCGCCGGCGGAAAGATGATGCCGCAAAAGCCGGCCAGCGCGCCGCGCCAGCCGAGCAGACGGTGCCCTATCCAGATCGCGAGATTCTTGATGTTCACACCCGGCAAGGCCTGCGAGAGCGCAAGGCCGTCGAGAAACTCGTCCTCGGAAAGCCAATGACGGTCTTGCACGAATTCGCGCATGAACCAGCCGCTGAGGCCGCCGCCAAAGCTGGTGAGTCCGATTCTCGAGAAGATCAGGAAAAGTTCGAGCGCGCCCGGCGCGGGTGTCGCAAACGCCGCTTGCGGACCGGCTAAGGTGCTGTCGCGACTCGCTTCGTCTCGTTCCCGTGCGCCATCGTTCATCGACTATTTTTCCTGACCAGTCTGTTGGTAAGCCCGGGCCGTCGCCGCGCGCCGCCATCACGGGCGCACAACGGGCGACCAATACTGGCGACTACAGCGGCTGACTACAGCGGCCGACCACAGCTGCCGACCCCAGCGGCCGACTACAGCTGCCAACCCCAGCGGCCGACCACAGCAGCTCAGTCCCGAGCCGCATGATAACCGGCGGCGCCATGCGCAAGCGGATCGCTCCCGTGCGGTCTCAGTGACCCAGCCCTGACTTCGCGATCTGCTGCTCGACATACTGCGCGAAGAGTGCGTGCAGATGCGTAGTCGGATGTAGCTTGTCGGCGAACATGTATGTCTGATCGGCATTGGCGCTCACATAAGTGGCCGGCGAACATAGCAACGCCGTCTGGTCCGGCGTCTTGTTTGGATCGCACGCGATACCCGTGTTGGACACAGCGAACCCGTTGGACTGGAAGTTTGCAATGATCCCGTTCAGCCACGTGAAGGCATCCACCTGAATGACCCTGGTTTGCACGCCGTTGGCCTGCAACGCGGCATTGAGGCTGTCGTTGAAGGTTTGCGACAACTCTGACAGCGCCGCGCCGTGGTCGGACGTGGCAAGCCCCTCGGGCGACAGTCCGATATTCGGCACGTTAACCACCACGACATGCGTCGCGCCGTTCTGGACGATCTGCGTCACCACCTGGCCAAGCGTCGTCGCCGCTGTCTGCACGATCGGCGTGGCGGCCGGCGGCGCACCTGCGCGCAGCACGTCGTTCGCGCCGGCCCATACGAGCACCAGCTGATTGGCATTGAAGCTCCCGTGCGCGGACAGATAGCTCGTGACCTGCTGGGTAACAGGCATCTCGATGTTGCCGATCACGTCGGTCAGGAAGTCGGACTGACTGGCGGGCGTGGCCACCGTGGAGCCGCCCTCGGCGTAGCCCAGACCGTTCTGTGCGCTCAGCTTGTGTGTCAGGTCGATGGTGTACGCGGCGCTCAGCGAGCCGCCGTAGTACTGCGCGACATCCTGCGACCACACCTGGCCGGGATTGGTAGTGAAGCGGCCTCCACCGACGGCGCTCGCGATCGGCGCATAAGTGCCGACGTCCGAAAGACTGTCGCCGAACGAGACGACCTGCAGATTCACGCCGCCCGGCACCGTCGACGTACTGCCGCCGCTGCTGCTCGAACCGCTGCCGTGTCCGCCGCCGCATCCTGACAGCGCAGTCATCGCGACGGCAAAAATTGCAGCGCGTACCGTGTCTCCTAATCTTTGCATTGCCACGTCTCCTTGCCAGACAGGGCGTTGCGACGACATGACGGCGTCAGATCGCGCATTGCCCGCATGGCAGTGAGGTGACAAGCAATAAATGTGCAGCACGTAACCGCGCCGGCGCAAGCGCCAACCCAGGCTGCGACGCCGACGCGTCGTCAGCGGGTGGCCCGGCTAAGCCGCGCTCGCGTCCTTCTTCTCGATGATCTCCCGCAGCGCGTCATCGACCGTCTCCAGCAGCACGAAGCGCATCTGACTGCGCGCATCGGCGGGAATGTCTTCGAGGTCGGGACCATTACGCGCGGGCAGCAGCACCGTCTTGATGCCGCCGCGCAACGCGGCGAGTACTTTCTCCTTGATGCCGCCCACTGGCAGCACGACGCCTCTGAGGCTGATCTCGCCCGTCACCGCGCAATCGCTGCGCACGGCCTGGTCCATCAGGAGCGACGCTATGGCAACGAACATGGCGACGCCCGCGCTCGGGCCGTCCTTCGGCACTGCGCCGGCCGGCACGTGCACGTGGATATCGCGCTTGTCGAAGCTCGCGCAGTCGATATTCAGCGACTCGCAGCGCGACTTGACGAGCGTCAGCGCGGCCTGCGCGCTTTCCTTCATGACGTTGCCCAGCTGGCCGGTGAGCGTCAGCACGCCGCGACCCGGCGTGCTGCTCGCCTCGATGAAAAGCAGATCGCCGCCGACCGGCGTCCACGCCAGCCCGGTGACGACGCCCGGCAAACTCGTACGCATGGCCACTTCACTTTCGAAGCGCCGATGTCCCAGTATGGCCGGCAGGCGATCTGTCTCGATCCGCTCGTAAGTGCTGGGGTCCTCCGCGACCCGCAACGCCACATACCGGAACACCGCGCCGATCTGCCGCTCCAGACTGCGCACGCCGGCCTCGCGCGTGTAATCGCGAATGATCGAATGCAAGGCCTCGTCGCTCAGCTCACATTGGGCGGACGTCAGCCCGCACGCTTCCAGTTGACGCGGCACGAGGTAGCGCCGCGCGATCTCGAACTTTTCCGCCTCGGTGTAACCCGGCAGATCGAGCACTTCCATCCGGTCGCGCAACGGTCCGGGAATGCCGTCGGACTGGTTGGCCGTGGCGACGAAGACCACGGCGGACAGGTCGAACGGCACGCCCAGATAGTTATCCCTGAAAGTCGCATTCTGCTCGGGGTCCAGAACTTCGAGCATGGCCGCCGCCGGGTCGCCGTGCGCACCCTGACCGAGCTTGTCGAGTTCGTCCAGCAGCATGACGCAATTGCGCGCGCCCGCCTTGCGGATCGCCTGAATGATGTTGCCCGGCATCGCGCCAATGTAGGTGCGCCGATGGCCGCGAATTTCCGCTTCATCATGCACGCCGCCCAGGCTTACGCGCACGAACGGCCGCTCCAGCGCTCGCGCAATGCTCTGCCCGAGCGATGTCTTGCCCACGCCGGGCGGCCCGAGAAAACAGAGGATCGGCGCCTTGCCAGCCGGATTGAGCTTGCGCACGCCGAGGTATTCGAGGATGCGGCGTTTTACCTTGTCGAGCCCGAAGTGCGCGTGGTCGAGAATCTCCCGGGCGCGGCCGATGTCGATCGGCGCTTCCGGCCGAAGTTGCCACGGCAGTTCCGTCAGCCATTCGAGGTAGGTCACGCTGATCGAATACTCGGACGACGCCTCCGGCATCCGCTCCAGTCGAGCGAGTTCCTTGCGGGCATGCGCCTCGGTATCGGGCGGCATGTGCGCCGCCTCGATGCCTTCGGCCAGCTTGCGCGCCTCTTCGCGATTCTCGGCGTTTTCGCCGAGTTCGTGCTGGATCGTTCTGAGTTGCTCGCGCAGCATCATTTCACGTTGACGCTGATCGAGCCGCCCGCGCGTCTGCTCGCCGATCTCCTGCGACAGACGCAGCACTTCGATGCGCCCGGCAACGGCGTCGAGCACCTTGTCGAGACGCTTGGTCAAATCGAGTGTTTCGAGGATGTCCTGCTTGCGATCGGCGGGAATGTCGAGCAGACCCGCCACGGTATCGGCGAGGAGTCCGGGCGACTCGATGGCGTCCAGCGCCCGCACGAGTTCGCCGCCCGCGTTCGGCAGCAGGCCGATCAGTTCGCCGGCGCGTTGCCGCAGCACCAGCGCACGCGCATCGACCGCCGAGTCGCGCTGGTTCGTGTCGGGTAGAAGCTCCACCTTGGCGGCGCGAAAGCCGGTTACATCGGCGGGACCGAGCAGACGGAAGCGTTCCACGCCCTGGCAGATCAGGTGGTGCGCGCCGTCGTCCGGACTCGTGACGTAGCGCAGCACGGTCGCAACGGTGCCGACCTTGTGCAGATCGTCGAGGGGCGGGTCCTGCAACTGCGGGTCGCGTTGCAGCACGACACCTAGCGGTTGCTGACGTCTGACCGCCGCCTGCACGTCTTCTTTCGCCTGACCGCGCCCTGCGCTAAGCGGCAGCACCATGCCTGGAAACAGTACCAGATTACGCACCGGCAGCAGGATCAGGGTGTCCTTCGGCAACGCAGAAGCGGCGGCAGCCTGCCCGCTCGCCGCGTCGGACTGTGTGGCCGCGCTCTCGCCGTCCGTGCTCATCTTCGCTCCTCGATGCCCCGGTATGCGCCGGGCTCAATCCAGCCGTTCGAAGTCCAGCAGCAGGCAACCGTTTTCCGAGTCGCGCCGCGCGAGGCGATAACGCCCCGCAGGCAGCTGGATATGCCGCTCAAAGCGGCCATACGGAATTTCGAGGCAGTGGACCGCACCGCCGGCCGCCACATGAGGCAACGTCCTCTCCGCGGTCACGACGAGCGCGGAGCCCTCCAGGCTGAGGATCACCTGATCGGGCGACACGCCGGGCAGTGCGACCACGATCACCAGCAGCCCATCACGTTCGAACACCTCGATTGGCGGCTCCCACACGGGTACACGCGAGCGCTGCCCCGCGAGCCGGAAAAACTGCCGGTGCAAGCGCTCGGCGCGTTGCAGCGCGTCGATGGCGGCTTCCCACATGATGGTATGGCGGGTGATGGACACGAACGGCTCCCTGCCTGTTTTCCGTCAGCCTGACACTGGCTGTTCATCCATCAAAGGCAAATACGCCATGACTGTCAAGGTCGACCGGCGCAGATCCCATTGCTGCACCGACTGGCATGCCAGGCCGGCCCGTCGGCATGCTGTATCCTCGACGACACGCGCACGGGTACGCCTGCCAGATTCAGACCGCACCCACTGGCGGACACAACCGAGGAGCCTGATCGATGGGAAGCATCAGCGCAGTGGTGGCGGCCGCAGTCGCCTTCGTGGGTAGTCACTTCCTTTTGTCGCACCCGCTGCGGGGACCGGTGGTTCGGATGGTCGGCGAGCGGGGCTTTCAGATCGTGTATTCCCTCGTGGCGTTCGTCACGCTCGGCTGGATGGTGACCGCCTACCTGAGGGCGCCGCTTACGGCGCCGCTCTGGGACGTCGGCAACGGCATCTGGGTGATCGTCACCGTGGTCATGCTGATCGCCGCGATTCTGCTGCTGGGCTCGCTGATCCGCAATCCCGCCATGCCGACCGGCGGCCAGCCTGCCGCGTTGCCCGAACGGGCAAGCGGTGTGTTCGCGGTGACGCGCCACCCGATGATGTGGGCGTTCGCGCTATGGGGCCTGTGTCATATCGCGGTGTTCCCGGTCGGCAAGAACATCGTTGTCGCAGCGGCGATCACCGTCCTGGCACTCGGCGGCGCAGCGTTGCAGGATCGGAAAAAGGAGCGGCTGCAGTCCGATTTCTGGCGCGAATGGGAATCGAAGACCAGCTATCTGCCATTCGCAGCGATCCTCGCCGGCCGCGCCAGGCTCGGCGGCTTCGGTCTGCACGCACTGCTCGGCGGCCTCGTCGTGTGGCTCGCGGCCACCTGGGCACACATTCCGCTTGCCGGATGGGCTGCCGGCATCTGGCGCTGGCTGTGACCGGAATCAGCCCTTCGCGGCACCCGGCGGCAGAAGCGTAATGCCGAACTTCGGCGCCGCCGCGCGCATCCTGTCTTTCGCGGCTTCGCTCGGCGGCGCGGGATCGAACGGCGCGGACAACCGCTCGGCACAACTTGCGACGAATTCGTCGAAACCTGCCGGAGCACACAACACGAGGTAACGCGCCGTGCGCCCCGAACGGTTGATCAGTTGATGCGCGGTGCCCCTGTGCAGCATCAACGTGTCACCCGCGTGCAGCGTGTGCAGCGTCCCCTCGATGTCGACATCGAGTTCGCCGTCCAGCATGTGGATCGTTTCGTCCTCGCGCCCGTGCTTGTGGTTGGGCGTGGCACGGCCTGCCGGCGAGAAGATTTCGATCATGCAGTACGATCCGGCGGACTGCTCGCCGGACACCAGCAGTCGCGCACGCGACCCGCCAAAATCGTATTCGATTGGTGTGATGTTCTGAAAGCGCATACAGGTTCCTTTCGGTTCGATTGAGTCACGCACTCAATCTACCTCGGTATGCATTGCTGACTGGTCGCCTCGGTGCCGTTTCATTGATGACAGTTTGTCGGGAATACCTGATGAAAAACCTCAGCCAGTTCCTCAACTTCGCCGCGGTCGGGCGGCATGGCAGCTTTGCGCGCGCCGCCCGCGAACTGAGTCTCGCGCCTTCGTCGGTGGCAAAAAGCATTGCGCGACTCGAACAGGAACTCGGCGTCCGGCTCTTTCATCGCACGACACGCTCGGTGCAGATGACGGCGGAAGGTCAGACGCTCTTCGCCCGATGTTCGCGCCTGCTCGACGAAATCGATGCGCTCGATCTGCACAGCGTCGCGGACGCCGGCGCACCCACCGGCGTGCTGCGCGTCGGCGCGCCGATCGGTTACGGCACACGGGTAGTGTTGCCGGTGCTCACCGCGTTGCAGCGGCGCTATCCCGCGCTGGAAGCCGATCTTCGGCTATCAGACGAACAGGTTGATCTCGTCAGGGAAGGACTCGACGCGGTCATTCGCTTCGGTACGTTGAACGATTCGAGCATGATTGCGCGCCAGTTCGATTCGCAGCCGCTGGTTCTGTGCGCGAGCCCGGACTACCTTGCCGCCCACCCGAAGATTCGCGGCGTCGGCGATCTGACGCATCATGCAGTGGTCGCGTTCAGGATGCCGACCAGCGGCCGCGAACGGCCACTCGAATTTATCGACCGCGGCGAGCCTGTCACCATCACGCCGAAGACGCGCTTCCGTATCAGTCATGGTGAAGCGCTGGTCAACGCGGCGGTTCAAAGCGCCGGCGTCGTGCAAATACCGGAATTCATGGCGCGCCGCTACCTCGATAGCGGCGCGCTGCAGGAACTGCTGCCGCATTGCCGCCCGGCTCCGCTGCCCGTCAATGTGATCGTGCCGGGATCGCGAACCCGGCCTGCGCGTGTCGAAGCGCTGGTCACCGCGTTGATGAACCTGCGCGCAGATTAGCGGCGCACTTAGTCCGCTTCCGCGAGCATCGAGTGACGACAGCACGCTGCCGCGCAGCGGCATGCGTACTGCGCACGAAGATCGTCGTCGGGCGCGGATTCGGTGGCGAGAAAATACTCGATGAACAGTTCCTCGCCGGCTTTGATCCTGCGCAGCGTATGAATGAAGATGCGGCCCGCGTCTTCGATCGCTTCGCAGTTCGGCGCGCAGGCATGATTCAGCCAGCGCGCGCTATTACCGCCGCGGCTACCGTCGATCACGCGCCCGTCGGAAAGGCCGAACAGAAATGTATGCCCTTCGACGCCTTCGCGCCGGTGCCGTCGAACGGCGTCGCGCCACGTCGTGATTTCGCCCTTGTATCGAAGGACGCGTTCACCTGCCGCGAGCGGCAACATGGCGAACACGCCTTTGCCGTGAATTGAAGACTGCCTGACGATCACGCGACGCATGATGTTTCCTCGACTAATGTCGGCGTCAGTATAGAAGCGTCAAATTCCCGCATCCACTGCAACGTGATGAATCGCGTGCGGCGCGTCACGTTTTTCTGCTTCGCGGAAGCGCGGCGTTCAGGAACGGATTGAAACCCTTCGAGCCGCTCGCAGGCGGCTCTTCTTTCTTCGCGCGGCGGCGCTTATCGGGCTGCGCGCTGCCAGACAGTTGCGTCAGCAGTTCCTCCGATTCCTCGTCTTCGTCTGCTTCGGCAGCTTTGGCCTGTTTTCGCGTTTTGCCCTGACTGCGCGGCGGCTTGCTTCCGGCGTCAGCGGCGGTTGCTTTGGCGCGCGTCCTGGCACTGCCAGTCGAAGCCGACGCGCCCGCGATGTGTTCGACCACGGTTGCAAATGAGTCCGACGGCGATTCCAACGCGTCGCCCGGTAGCATTGTCAGCACGACGATGTCATGCAGGCTGCGGCCGTCGACCGAATGCTCGCGCGGCGCGGTCGACCAATCCACGCCGGCCGCTGCAAACGCGCCTATCACACGTTCGAGCACGGCCGGCGACAACACGCCGCCGTCGTACAGATTGATAACGGCACGCTCGAAGATGACGAACGGATCCGATGCGCAGACTCTCGGCACTATTTCCCACTCCCTATTGCTGAGATACGTTGTCGTGACAGCGCTCGCCATGCCGAAAGTCATGTGCACGAAACCTGTAACGGAATCGGCAGGATCGCGCGTTGCTCGCCGTTGGATATCGCGCACACCATGCGTTCGCGCGTCCATCGGGCTATCAGGAGCATGCCATGACTTTGCCTTCCCAATCCGGCCGCGACGCGCGAGCCGCAGCCGCCGACGCCGATGCGGCCGCCGGAGCGGATGCACACGACGACACGCGGACGTCGCACGACGGCGAACCCCGGTCGCTACAGCGCCGCTCGCTGCTACGGGCGGCAGCGACAGGCGGAGCGGGTCTGTTATCGGCACGCATGGCCGGTGCGCAAACGGACGGCTCACAGGCGGGCCCGACGCAGGGTCAACCCGTCAATCAGGATCGCCAGCCGGGCTTCAACGCGGCAGATCAGGCCACCACGTCTGACATCATCGTGCAGACGTTGCTAGCGTGGGACGTGGACCACGTATTCGGCATGGTCGGCGACGGCATCAATCCGATTATCGAAGCATTGCGCGTGCATCAGGACAAGATCCGCTTCATCGGCGTGCGGCATGAGGAGGCCGCCGCGTTCATGGCGTCCGGGTGGGCCAAGGCGACCGGCCGGCTCGGCGTCTGTCTCGCGACCACCGGTCCCGGCGCGGTGCATCTGATGAATGGCCTGTACGACGCTCACTTTGACGGCGCGCCCGTTCTCGCGATCACCGGTCTCACGTTCCACGATCTGCTCGGCACGCGCTTTCAGCAAGGCGTGAACACGCCCGCGCTGATGCAGGACGTCGCGCTCTATAACATGGCGGTCAGCGGGCCGCGACATGCGCTCGTGGTCGCCGATATCGCCTGCCGCAGCGCGCTGGGCTCGCGCGGCGTCGCGCACCTTGCGATTCCGAAAGACGTGCAGGGCATGCGTCTCGCCGACGACAAGGCGTCGATGGAAAACCACGGCCTTCGCACGTCGACTGCGTGGAGCCGGCCCGCGGCCACGCCGTCACGGGCCGATTTGCAAGCCGCCGCCGACGTGATCAACGCAGGCCACCGCGTCGCCATACTCGCGGGCCAAGGCGCGCTCGGCGCAAGCACCGAACTCGAACAGATCGCGGCGCGGCTGAATGCTCCAGTGGCCAAAGCGCTGCTCGGCCGAACCGTGCTGCCGGACGATTCGCCGTATTCCACGGGCGGAATCGGCCACCTGGGCACCGTGCCGTCGGAAGAAGCCATGCGCCGCTGCGATACGGTTCTGATCATCGGCTCGACCATGCCCTGGGTGGACTCGTATCCCAGGCCCGGCAGCGCGCGGGGCGTGCAGATCGACCTGAAAGCGGACCGGATCGGCTTGCGCTTTCCGGTGGAAGTCGGCCTCGTCGGCGACTCGAACGAAACGTTGCGCGCATTGCTGCCGCTGCTGCGTCAGAAAGACGATGTGTTCCTACGCGAAAGTCAGGCACGCGTCACGCAATGGAATGCGTTGCTGGACCGCGTCGCTGCGACCGAGCGCACGCCGCTGCGACCGCAAAGCGTGATTCGCGCGATCAGCGACGCGCTCGCGCCGGACGCCGTGGTGTGCCTCGATTGCGGTGCCAACACACATTTCTCCGCGCGCTTCCTGACGCTGCGCCGGCAGCAGCAAGTCGTGGCTACCGGCATGCTCGCGACAATGGGCCCCGGCCTGCCGTTTTCGATTGCCGCCCAACTTGCGAATCCGGGGCGGCAGGTCGTTGCAATTGTTGGTGACGGCGGCTTTGCGATGTTAATGGCGGAACTCTCGACCGCCGTGAAAAACCGCTTGCCGGTCAAGGTAATCGTGCTGCGCAACGACATGCTGGCGGAAGTGGTCTTCGAACAGAAGGAATTGGGCAATCCGCCGTATGGGTGCGACCTGGGCGGCATCGACTTCGCCGCAGTCGCCGTGGCCTGCGGTGCGGCAGGTTCGCGCTGTGCGCAGCCCGGCGAGTTGAAGCCCGCGATCGACGCGTTGCTGCGCACCCAAGGCCCCGCATTGCTCGAAATTCACGTAGATCCTGCGGAGCCGGTTTCGATGCCGAGCCAGTTGAAGGCCTGAGTGCTGCGCGGCTGCCCGGCGAAAGGCGAGGAATAGCGCTTGCTGTCAGCCCGGGGACTTGAATGCATGCTTCTTCCAGTAGGACACCAGATGGCATCCGACCAACGCCTGCTTATCGTGTCACCGCATCTCGACGATGCGGTGCTGAGTTGCGGACTGCTGATGGCCGTTCATCCGGGCGCCACGGTGTGCACCGTATTTACAGCGCCACCGCATGAAAACATGTCCACAGACTGGGACAGACAATCCGGTTTCACTGACGCCTTCGAAGCGATGCAGGCGCGCAAGGCGGAGGACGTCCGCGCACTCGCATTGTTGAACGCGCAACCGTTCCATCTGCCGTTTTGCGACGCCCAATACCTATCCTCACCATCGAACGAATCGCTTGCTGCCGCACTTGAACAGATGATCTCCCGGCTCAAGCCTCCCCTGCTCTTCATACCGATGGGGCTTTACCACTCGGATCACACGCTCGTGACCGATGCCTGTCTGACCGTCATGAAATGTCACGCGCAGCGGCCTTTTCAGACTTATGTGTATGAAGACGTGCCCTACCGAAACATGCCAGGCATTGCTGAAGAGCGCAGGCGAGTGCTCGACGCACAAGGCTTCACGGCTTATCCCGCTGATGCCTTTCCGACTGAATATGATGCGCGGCATCATCAAACGAAGCATGCCGCCATTGCAGCCTACCAAAGCCAGTTGCGCGCCTTCGGTCCTGACGGCCTGGCGGGCCTGCATTCGGCGGAACGTTACTGGCGACTCGACGCCAGCGCTATCGTTCCTGCGTCGAGTTCATCGGATGACAGGCACAACGCTTGCTCGACGCTGTCATCGCATCGTTAAAAGAACGTGGATAGCATGGAAAGAAACCCGCTTGCCCGGCGCATTTCCGTTGTCGTATTGACCCATAATCGCGCCGACGAACTGATTGCCACGCTGGAGCATCTGGTGGCGCTTCCAGAAAACCCGACCATTTTCGTGGCCGATAACGCATCCGACGACAAGACTGTCGCGCTCGTCAAAGCGTTGTTTCCGATGGTGTGCATCATCGAATGCGGCGGGAATATCGGCGCTGCGGGCCGCAATCACGCCGCCGCCTGCGTAGGCACGGACTACGTGGCCTTCTGCGACGACGACACGTGGTGGGAACCCGGCTCGCTCGAGCGCGCCGTGCAATTGCTCGACGCATGGCCGAACGTCGGTGTGCTGAGTGCGCGCGTCGTAGTAGGTGAAGACGAAGTGACCGACCCGACCTGCCTTGCAATGCGCGCGAGTCCGCTCGGCAGTGACGGACTTCCGGGTCCGGCGCTGGTCGGCTACATGGCGGGCGCATGCGTATTTCGCACTGCCTTGTTTCGCGACGTGGGGGGCTATGAACCCCGGCTCTTTGTTGGCGGCGAGGAGGAACTGGTCGCACTCGACGTGCTTGCCGCGGAGCATGCGATCGTCTATTGCGACCAGTTGACGGTTCATCATCGCCCCTCCGCAAAACGTGATGCCGGCCTGCGGCGTCGCACGCTGGCACGTAATGCCGCGTGGGTGGCGTGGTTGCGGCTGCCCTGGCAGGAGGCGTGCCTCGCCACGCTGCGCGCGTTCAGCCTGCTTGCGCGAGAAGGCCATTTTCTGCAGGACAGCGTGGCGCTCGTTCGCGGATTGTCCTGGACGCTATTGCAGCGGCGCGTCGTGCCGCAGCATGTCCTTGCACTGCGCAAGCGTGTCCGGTCAACCAGCCGCCAGCTGTTTGCGGGAGCGGCGAATACCGGTACAAAAACCGCCGTCGGCAACATCGACGTGCGTACCTGAGCGGCTCCGGCCAAGCCGGAGGCCTCATACTGTTCCCGACGCTGCAGAAGCCGGAAAGCCTTCGACAGACTTACCCGTGCAATGCGCTATTTCCGCGATGAGTCTATCGGGCGAAACCGGCTTGCTCAAATGCGCGTTGAAGCCCGCTTGCGTGGATCGCAGGCGGTCTTCGGCTTCTGCGTAGCCTGTCAGCGCGATGGCCGCCATGCGGGAATCCGGCGGTATGTCGCGCTTGACTTCCAGCGCCCTGACCTCGCGCAGCACGTCGTAACCCTCCTCGCCCGCAAGCACAATGTCGCACAACAGAACCTGCGGCCATTCAGATGTTTCGGTTTCAGCCAACCATTCCAGCGCCTGCGCACCCGAGGACGCAAGCTGCACCCGTGCGCCATTCGCGCTGAGCACGGCTTCGAGCGCATCGCGCGCCTCTTCCTGATCGTCGATGGCCAGCACAAGCATTTCGTCGAGCGGCTGGCGACCGCCGACACCCCCGTTCGGCACGACATGCGTTGCCGCCCCCGCCACGGGATGAAGCGGCAGCATCGCGACATACGCAAGCCGCCCATGCAGCGGCATGAGCGTAAATCCGCCGCCCGCAGCAGCCAACGACGACTCCAGATGACGCGCGACGGGTTGCGACAGCTCGGCCGGCTCGCCGACCGCACCGAGCACACTGATCCACGCATGGTTGTTGTGACGCTCGACACGCAGCACGATGCGCTGACCCGGCTGCGTTTGCGCGATCTCGTTGCGGCATAACTCGACGATCAGCGGTTGCAACACGCTCGGATCGCCGGTCACGCGCAGATCATTGTCTGCAAGCTCCGCTTGCAAACTCACACCCCGCAACGTGGTGTCGTCGTGCAATGCATCAATGACACCCGCGGTCAGTGCAGCCACGCTTACCGATTGCGCAGTCAGCTTGCGCTGCGCATGTTCGAGTTCGCCTTGTTGCCATTGCAGCGACCACATCTTCGCATACACACCATCGCGCGAAAGCAATTCGCGGTGGGTTCCTTGCTCCACGACTCTGCCATGCTCCATCACGAGAATCCAGTCGGCATCGACCACCGTTGAAAGCCGGTGAGCGATGACGATTGACGTACGACCCTGCGCAAGGCGGGTCAGCTCTGACTGTATTGCGCGCTCAGAACGCGTGTCGAGCGCCGAGGTCGCTTCGTCGAATACGATGATGCGCGGGTCTTTCAGAATGGCGCGGGCAATCGCGATACGTTGCCGCTCGCCGCCGGAGAGCCGTACACCGCGCTCGCCGACACGCGTGTCGTAATGATCCGGCAATCGTTCGATGAACTCGTCCAGTTGCGCGGCACGCGCCGCCCGCACCACGTCCGCACGCGTCGCACCCGGTCGTCCATATGCAATGTTGTAGGCGATCGTCTCGTTGAACAGCACGGTATCCTGCGGCACGATACCAATCGCATCACGCAGGCTTTTCTGCGTGACCTGGCTGATGTCCTGCCCGTCGATGCGAATCGTACCGCGCCCCGGCTGATAGAGCCGGAACAGGAGTTTGATGATCGTCGACTTGCCCGACCCGCTACCGCCTACCACCGCGAGCGTCTTGCCGGCATACGCGTGAAAATCGACATCGCGCAGAATCTGGCGGGCGGGATCGTAGCCGAAGTCCACATGCTCGAAGTCGATCTTCCCCGCTGTTACTACGAGAGGCTTCGCCGCGGGGTCGTCGATATCCTCACCGACACGTCCACGCGTGTCGAGAATCGCAAACATGCGCTCCACATTCACCAGTGCGTCGTTCGTCTCGCGAAACACAAAGCCAAGCGTGTTCAACGGCATGCAGATCTGCACGATATAGGCATTGACCAGAATGAGGTCGCCGACGCTCAGGCTGCCCGCCACCACCTGCTGCGCAGCGAGCAGCATGATGGCCGCAATGCCAAGTGCAATTACCGTGCTCTGCCCGACATGCAACGCAGTCAGAGCGCGTTGATTCGCGGTTCGTGCGTGAACCCACTTATCGAGCACTTCGCTTAGCCGGCGAGTCTCGGTCTCTTCTGTCGCGAAGTATTTGACGGTATCGTAATTGAGCAGACTGTCCACCAGCCTGCCGTCCGACTGCGCTTCGAGCGCGTTGACCGCGCGTTGGAATGCAACGCGCCGCCGTGTGAAGATAAACGTATACGTCGCGTAGCAGATGAATGTCACTGCGATAGTGATCGTGAACTCGCGCGCGTAATTGCGCACCATGATCGCAATGATCGTGGTGATCTCGAACGCAGTCGGCACAATGGTGAAGAGCGCCGTGCCGAGTAGAAAACCAATTCCGTCGGCGCCTTTTTGCACGTCGCGTACGATCGAACCCGTTTCGCGCCGCGCGTGAAATCGCGCACTCATCCGATGCAGGTGCGAAAAGGTCCGCTCCGTGAAAGCCGCCACTGTGCGCTGCGTGACAATGCTGAACACCACGTCCCGCGCTTCGTTCAACGTATCGCCAAGTAGGCGCAATAGCGCATAAGCGAGTATGAGGAAAACGGGGAACAGCGCCTGGGCGAGCGGCCTGCTGAGCTCGTCGACAATATGCTTCAGCGCAAGCGGAATGAGTACGGTCGAAAGCTTGGCGGCCACCATCAATAACAGTGATAGGAGGGTGGCTTTGCGATAACGCCATACGGCACGCGTCAGATCGCCGGCAATCCGGCTCGTCAATCGTACGCGGGGCGGCTGTGCTGGGTTTGGCGTCATATTCATCGTGAAACAAGGTTTCGGCACGGCCGTCGGCACGGCGGCGTTCACTGAGCAAGCGTTGCGCCTGCTCGGTCATGGAAATACGACAGACATGCGGTATAACGCGCCACACTCCGCAGCGCCGCCCAGCTCAATCTATCGTAGTGCCAAGTATTGATGAAGGCAGGGAGTCAGGCGCGCCATTGTAAAAACAGGGAACGCCACAGCGCTTCTCCGGATAAAAATAAGGGCGCGCCTTCCAGCTATGCCCCGTGTACAAAGCGCTTGGCGCCTTTCACGGCCCCCGCGCCGCGATTGGCACACCGCATGCTCTGTCGCCACATGTCATCGTCGTTACAGCAAGCTGGTCTTTCTGCGTGCTCAGAGAAGCGATCATCGACGTCCCCCAAGGCCTTTTTCCAAGGAACCTCATGAAAATCGCTCTCATCAGTGAACACGCGTCGCCACTTGCTGCCGCCGGCGGCGTGGACAGCGGAGGACAAAACATCTATGTGGCGAATGTCGCGCGACAACTCGTCGAAATGGGACATCAAGTGGATGTCTTCACACGGCGCGATCGCGCGCTGCTCCCACTTATCTCCGAGATGGACGGCGCGCGCGTGATCCATGTGCCTGCGGGACCGCCGAAGCAACTGCCCAAAGAACAGCTGCTGCCATTCATGGACGAGTTCGCCGCGTTTCTGATCGAGTTCTTCCGGCGGGAGGAGGACCCGTATCAGGTCATGCATGCGAACTTCTTCATGTCGGGTCTTGCCGCGATGAAAGTGAAGGCCGCGCTGGGCGTTCCGCTTGTCACCACGTTTCATGCGCTTGGGCGCGTGCGGCGAATTCATCAGGGCGCCGACGATGGTTTTCCGGACGCGCGCTTCGCGATTGAAGACGAACTGGTAGCGCAGTCGGACATCGTCGTTGCCGAATGCCCGCAAGACGAAGCCGATCTGGTCGAGCATTACGCCGCCGATTCATCGCGTATTCAGATCGTGCCGTGTGGATTCGACGCGGACGAATTCAGGCCAATAGAACGCGCCGCCGCGCGCGAAGCACTCGGCTGGCACAAGGACGAATTCACAGTGCTACAACTTGGCCGGCTCGTGCAGCGCAAGGGCATCGACAATGTGGTGCGCGGCGTCGGCATCCTGAAACAGGTGTTCCGGGCGTCGGCTCGACTGTATGTAGTGGGTGGCAACTCCGACGCGCCCAACGAGATAGCCACGCCGGAGATCGCACGGTTGCGCGGCATCGCGCGGGAATGCGGAGTCGCCGAGCAGACTGAATTCGTCGGCCGCCGTGGCCGCGCACAGCTACGTTATTTTTACAGCGCCGCCGATGTGTTCGTGACCACGCCGTGGTACGAGCCGTTCGGCATTACGCCAGTCGAGGCGATGGCCTGCGGCACGCCTGTCATTGGCGCGGATGTCGGCGGAGTGCGCTATTCAGTCGTCGACGGCATCACGGGATTCCTGGTGCCGCCGCGCGACCCTGCCGCGCTCGCCTCGCGCCTCGACCAGTTGCGGCGTGATCCCGGTCTCGCGCGGCGCATGGGCGAAGCCGGACTGGCCCGTGCCCGCGCGGAGTTCACGTGGCGGGGTGTCGGCGATGCGCTCGCGCAGATCTACGCCCGCGCGGCACGGCTTGTGCCGGCCCGCATGGACGACGAGGGGACAGCGCTGCCGCAACGCGTCGCGTCGGGTTCGTCGTTTCGCTAGATTCCGCCACGCTTCGCGTATCGACGCCTGGAGATCGGGCACTGCCTGCTTGCTGGTGACCTGTCAACGCCGACGTTTTTCGTATGGATAGTCATGATGCGACCCGCTGTGTTTCTCGACAAGGACGGCACGCTGCTCGACGACGTGCCGTACAACGTCGACCCCGCGCTGATGCGTTTCGCGCCTGGCGCGCGGGAAGCGTTGACGTTACTTGCGACTCAGCCGTTTCAGTTGTTCATCATCAGCAACCAGTCAGGCGTCGCGCTTGGCAAATTCGAGCACGCGGCGTTGAGCCAGGTCGAAGCGAGATTGCACAGCATGTTTGCGGGATGTGGCGCGACGTTGAGCGGCATTTACTGGTGTCCGCACCATCCGGATGGCCCCGTCGAGCGTTACCGGGCCGTGTGCGAATGCCGCAAGCCGGCGCCCGGACTACTGTTGCGCGCAGCCCATGAGCACAGGATCGATCTGGCCCGAAGCTGGTTTATCGGCGACATTCTCCATGATGTTGAAGCGGGCAACCGCGCCGGTTGCAAGACGATACTTCTCGACAACGGTCATGAAACCGAGTGGATTGAAGGTGAGTATCGTGTACCCAGCGCTTGCGCAGCCGACCTTGATGAGGCCGCCCGCATCGTCGTGCAGAACAGCGGCGTTGCCATTCGCACCGATGTAGTCAATGCGCTTCGCCCCGTACCGACGCGCGAGGAAGCCGCTGAATGAATGCTCCGCTTCAGCTTCCGCAACCGACGCTTGCGCACGCGAGGGTATCCGAACCCTCGCTCGCAGTGCAATGGGGCGACGATGTCAGACGGATTCTGTGCGTGCGTCTCGACAATCTCGGTGACGTGCTGATGACGACACCTGCGCTGCATGCGTTACGACAATCCGCTCCGGATCGTCACATCACACTGCTTGCGTCGCGCAGCGGTGTGGCGCTCGCGCCGTTTCTCGATGACGTCGACGACGTGATCGAGTACGACGCACCGTGGGTCGCGCATCCGCTGAACGGCACGCGCACGCTCGCCGACGATCAGCGGATGCAGGAACGTCTGCGGCGTGGCGGCTTCGACGCCGCCGTGATCTTCACCGTTTATAGCCAAAGCCCATTGCCGGCCGCCATGCTGTGCTATCTGGCCGGCATTCCCCGCCGTCTCGCGCACTGCCGCGAGAATCCGTATGCGCTGCTGACAGACTGGCTGCGCGAACCAGAGCCGCAACAGCACACGCGTCATGAAGTGCAGCGCCAGCTCGATCTCGTGCGCCACGTTGGCGCGCAGGCAGCGAGCACACGTATGCAATTTCGCGTTGCCGACGCCGACCGGCGCACGCTGAGGGCGCAGCTCGTGGCGCGCGGCGTCGGTCGCGAGGCGGACTGCATTGTGCTGCATCCCGGCGCAACCGCGGCATCGCGCCGCTATCCGCCGGAGCGCTTCGGCGCAGTCGCCACGCGGCTCGCGCGCGAAACCGGTGCGTCATTGCTGATCACAGGCAGTTCCAGCGAACGGCCGCTGGTCGAAGCGGTGATCCGCGCGGCGGCCGCCGATGTCGGCGCGCAATTGCACGACCTGAGCGGCGCGCTCACGCTTGGCGAACTGGCCGCGTTGATCGAAGGGGCGAGCGTGCTCGTGTCGAACAACAGCGGGCCGGTGCATCTCGCCTCCGCATTGGGCACGCCCGTGGTCGACCTCTACGCGCTGACCAACCCGCAGCACACCCCGTGGCAAACACCGCACCGCGTGCTCTTTCGCGACGTCCCTTGCCGCTGGTGCTATCGCAGCGTGTGTCCGCAGCAGCATCACGCGTGTCTGCTCGGTGTCACGCCGGACGAGGTCGTGCACGCTGCGCTTGAATTGCGCGCGTCAATGCAGAAACGCTCAAACGATCCGGCCGATCACGCGCAGACCCTATCCCGCGCCGACGACATCAGTGATACCGATTCGCCGCCGCTTGCCGACGAACCTGTCGCTCCCTGAACCCTTTTTCGATGCGAACGTCCATGTACACACTCGGAATCAACGCCGTCTATCACGATAGTGCGGCAGCCTTGCTGCAAGATGGCGTGGTGATCGCCGCCGCCGAAGATGAACGCTTCACGCACGTCAAGCACGCGAAGCGACCCGTTCCATTCTCGACCTGGCAACTGCCGTTCGACGCGATCGACTACTGCCTCAAAGCCGCGGGCATCACGCTCGCCGATGTGGATCACGTCGCCTATTCCTACGACCCGACGCTTTTCGGCGGTATGCCGAAGCGGCCTGGCGCGACCATCGAGTTGCCGTTCGATCCTGCGAACACCCGTCTGACGGATCCGTCCGCATCGCCGTGGGACCCGCTTTTCCTGAGCTACATTGCCAACGCCAAAGGCCAATTGCTCGACGGCGCGCCGCATCATCTGAAAAAGCGTTTTCAGGGCGTGGATCGGGACAACGGCTTCAAATGGCACTTTGTCGATCATCATCTGGCGCACGAGGCAAGTGCGTTTCTCGCCGCGCCGTTCGGGGACACCGCGGTGCTGACCATGGACGGCCGCGGCGAAGGCGTGACGACGAGTATGGGGCAGTTCGTCGGCGGCGAATACACGCGGCTCAGGCAGGTCGAGCTGCCGCATTCGCTGGGTCTGCTGTACGAGGCCGTCACGGACTGGCTGGGCTTCCTGCACTCGTCGGACGAGTACAAAGTGATGGCGTTGGCCTCTTACGGCAAGCCGCTTTATGTCGATGTATTCCGCGAGATCGTTCGCTATCGCAACGACGGGACTTATACCGTCGAGGCGCCGCGTCTCGTCGAGCGCTTTGGGCCGCCCCGCGAGCGCGGCGGCCCGCTCGAGCAGCGCCATTTCGATATCGCGCATTCGCTGCAAAGCGTGCTCGAAGAGACCGTGTTGCAACTGGCCGGCTGGCTGCATCGGCAAACGGGTCTCAGCAGACTCAGCATGGCGGGCGGCGTTGCGTTGAACTGCGTGATGAACGCAAAACTGCGCGACCTGGGACCTTTCGACGACGTGTGGGTTCAGCCCGCCGCGGGCGATGCGGGCACTGCGCTCGGCGCGGCCCTCTGGATCGACTACCGCGAACGCGACGCGCGCGGCGACCGGCAACGCCTCTGGAGCATGGATCACGCGTACCTCGGCCCGGAGTACAGCGAAGCGGAGATCGAGCAATTCCTGAGCTGGTCGAAAATACCCTACCGCCGTCTTTCCGACATAGCCGCCGACACCGCCGATCTTCTCGCCGACGGCAAAGTCATCGGCTGGTACCAGGGGCGTACCGAATTCGGACCGCGCGCACTCGGCGCGCGCTCCATCCTAGCGTCACCCGTGGACCCGCAGATGCAGGCGAAGCTCAACGAGATCAAGGACCGAGAAGATTTCCGCCCGGTTGCGCCCGTCGTGATGGAAGAACATGCGAACGAATGGTTTGTCGACGGCAAGGTCGCGCCATTCATGCTGTTCGTGTTCGACGTGCGCGAGGAAAAGGCCGAGCGCATTCCGGCCGTGCGCCACGTGGACGGAACGGCGCGCGTACAGACCGTCAACCGCTCGCAGCATGCGCTGTATTACGACCTGCTGGACGCGTTCCGGCGACGCACCGGCGTACCGATTCTGGTCAATACGTCGTTCAACACGCGTGGTGAGCCGATGGTGAATTCGCCGCGCGATGCGGTCGAATCGTTCTGGACGTCGCCGCTCGACGCACTCGTGATCGGCCCGTTCCTCGTCGAGAAAGTAGGAGCGCGCGCATGAGTTCGCTGACGCCGGCTCCAATCGACATGGGCGGCGGCCTCACCAATCCGTCAGCCGTTGACGAGCCCGTTGCCGCGGGCTTTCCTGGGGCGCTGCTTGCGCACCTGGATGTCGCCGTGGTCGTGCCGACTTACCGCCGCCCTTCGATGCTCGCGGCGTGTCTGGCCGCGCTGTGCGAGCAGGACTTCCCGCCGGATCGATACGAGATCGTGGTCTGCGACGACGGACCTGACGACGCGACACGAGCGTGCGTCGAGCGTTTTGCACGCTCGCAGGCGGAGCGAGGTCTTGCGGTGCGCTACGTACCGGTTACCCGGACGCAAGGTCCGGCCGGCGCGCGCAATGCGGGCTGGCGCGAGGCGCGTGCGCCCGTCATTGCCTTTACCGACGACGATACGCTCCCCGATCCGCACTGGCTGACCGCCGGCGTCGAAGCCCTGGCGCGAGGCGCGGCAGCCGCCACGGGTGCGATCGTCGTGCCGCTGCCGCCCACGCCGACCGATTACGAGGCGGACGCAAGCGGCCTGGAACGCGCCGAATTCGCCACGGCGAACGCGTTCGTCGCTCGCTCGTTTCTCGTCACGACGGGTGGCTTCGACGAACGCTTTACTTCCGCATGGCGCGAAGACTCCGACCTGCAGTTCACGCTGATGCAGGCGGGCGGCGAGATCGTCCGCGCGCCTGACGCCGTGGTGGTGCATCCCGTGCGGCCCGCGCATTGGGGCGTGAGCATTGCGCAACAGAAGAAGAGCCAGTTCGACGCGCTGCTCTACAAGAAACACCCCGAACTCTTCAAGACGAGAATCCGCTCGACGCCACCGCTGCTCTACTACGCGATTCTGTGCGCGGCGCTGATCATGTTGATCGGGGCTTCCGTGGGCGACACGGCCACGGCGCTCACCGCGCTGATTGCATGGCTGGGTTTGACCGGCTACTTCTGCATGATCCGTTTGCGGGGCCGCGATCACGGCATACGACACATCGCCGAAATGGCGTGGACGTCGATTCCGATTCCGTTTCTTTCGATCTTCTGGCGGCTTTATGGCGCCTTCCGTTTCAGGGTGTTCTTTCTATGACTATGAATACGCCAGCGTTCCTGAGCGCGCTTGCGCCGCGCCGCATCGTCATCTTTCGCGCGCTGCAGCTGGGCGACATGCTGTGCGCCGTGCCCGCGTTGCGAGCGCTGCGTGAGGCGGCGCCGGACGCACACATCGCGTTGATCGGCCTGCCGTGGGCGCAAAGTTTCGTGGATCGTTATGCGGATCTCGTCGACGAACTGATTGTGTTTCCTGGCGCGGTCGGCTTTCCCGAGCAACCGGAGTCCGATGCGCAACTGCCCGATTTTTTCGAGCAGATGCGCGCACGCCGTTTCGATCTGGCCATCCAGTTGCACGGAAGCGGCGGTATCGCCAACGATCTGTTATTCGAATTCGGTGCGAGGGCCTGCGCCGGCTTCGTGCAGCCTGAGGAAACGGTCCGGCAGGGTTGCTTCATTGGCTGGCCGGACGATCTGCCCGAATCGGAGCGCTATCTCGCATTGACCAGCGCGTTGGGCGCACCCGCCTCGGACCGGCAACTTTCGTTTCCGTTAGACGCACGCGACGCTGACGAATATGCGGAGCTTGTCGCCGTGCATGGTGTGGAAGCCGAGCGACTCGTGCTGATTCATCCTGGCGCGCAATTGCCGTCGCGTCGCTGGCCTGCCGAGCGTTTTGCCGGCGTGGCCGACAATCTCGCCGCCGACGGCTGGCAGATCGCCATCACCGGCACCGTGGCGGAAACACCGCTGACAGGCGCCGTGTTGGGCGCAATGACTTCGCCCGCGCTTCATCTGGCGGGCGCGACCTCGCTCGGTGGACTCGCGGCGCTGGTGGCGCACGCACGCCTCGTCGTGTGCAACGACACCGGCATTTCGCACATCGCAGCAGCGGTGAGGACCTCGTCGGTAGTGATTGCATCCGGCAGCGATACGCGACGCTGGGCGCCGCTCGACCACGCCCGGCACCTCGTACTCGCCGACTATCCGGCATGCCGGCCATGCAGTTTCCGCGAATGTCCGTATGGGCATCCTTGTGCGCTGAACGTGAGCGTCGAGCAGGTGGTCGACGCTGCACGTACCCAGCTCGCCCACGTGCTGGGCGCGCATCGCGGTGCACCGCACGCGCTGCATGCGTGCGGCTATCCTTTCACGGAGCTGCCGCATGCTGCATGACCGCCGACGCCTGCGCGTATTAACCTGGCACGTGCACGGCAACTACCTCTACTACCTCACGCAAACGCCGCATGAGTTCTATCTCGTCACGAAACCCGGGCATCCGCCGGGGCATGCCGGAAAAGTCGGTGTACTGCCGTGGGGCGACAACGTCCATGAAGTCTCGGCCGACGACGTGCGCAACCAGGAGTTCGACGTCATCCTGTATCAGCACAGGAGTCATTGGGAGCATGACCGCGAACAGGTGTTGAGCGCCGCACAGCAGCGATTGCCGCGTGTCTATATCGAACACGACCCGCCGCAGGAAAATCCGTTCGAACAGCGGCATTGGGTCGACGATCCAGGCACGCTGCTCGTTCACGTGACCCACTTCAATCGCCTGATGTGGGACAGCGGCGCGACGCCGACTACGGTCATCGAACATGGTGTAGTCGTGCCTGAAGGGGTGCGTTACAGCGGAGAACTGGCACGTGGAATCGTCGTGGTGAATCACCTGGCGCAACGCGGCCGCCGCCTTGGCGCAGACGTATTCACCGAAACCCGGGAACGGGTGCCGCTCGATCTGGTGGGAATGGATGCGCAGAGTCTCGCTGGTATCGGCGAGATCGGCAATCTCGAACTCGCTGCGTTCACGGCACGCTATCGCTTCTTTTTCAATCCGATCCGCTGGACCAGCCTCGGTCTCGCGATTGTCGAAGCAATGACGATAGGGATGCCGATCGTCGGTCTCGCGACCACCGAACTGGCCACCGTCATTCGCAACGGCGAGAACGGCTTCATTCATACGGACGTCGACGCGCTCGTCGACGCGATGAACGCGCTGATTCGCGATCCCGGCGAAGCGCGGCGGCTTGGCGAAGGCGCACGGCTCACCGCGCTTGAGCGTTTTCACATCGACCGCTTTGCGCAGGAATGGCATGACACGTTGTTGCGCGTTGCAACTTGAGTGCACGCAGCCCGTAACCTACCGAAGGACGACGCACCATGAAAGAACTCACCCGCAAGCGGATTCTGGTTACCGGCGGCGCCGGCTTCCTCGGCTCGCACCTATGCGAACGACTCGTCACGCAAGGGCACGATGTGCTTTGCGTCGACAACTTTTATACCGGTACGAAAGACAACATCGCGCATCTCTTCGACTGCGCGAATTTTGAACTGATGCGTCACGACGTGACATTTCCGTTATATGTCGAGGTGGATGAAATCTATAACCTTGCATGCCCTGCTTCGCCCATTCACTACCAGCATGATCCGGTGCAAACCACGAAGACGAGCGTGCATGGCGCAATCAACATGCTTGGGCTCGCCAAACGCGTGAAGGCAAAGATTTTTCAGGCGTCGACGAGCGAAGTGTATGGCGATGCGCTCGTGCATCCGCAGACGGAGGACTACTGGGGACACGTGAACCCGATCGGCCCACGTTCATGCTACGACGAAGGCAAGCGTTGTGCCGAGACACTGTTCATGGACTATCGCCGGCAGCACGGTCTGTCGATCCGCATTGCGCGGATCTTCAACACGTATGGGCCGCGCATGCACCCTGCCGATGGCCGGGTCGTGTCCAACTTCATGATGCAGGCACTGCAAGGCGATCCCATCACGCTGTATGGCGACGGGTCGCAGACGCGCTCGTTCTGTTACGTGGACGATATGGTGGACGCATTTATCCGCCTGATGAACACGGCGGACGATCCCGCCGGCCCTGTCAATCTGGGCAATCCGCATGAAATCAGCATGCGTGAGATTGCGCAGCGCATTGTTGCGATTACGGGCTCCGCGTCGCCGATCGAACTCCGCCCTTTGCCAACCGACGACCCGTGGCACCGTCAGCCGGATATCACGCGTGCGCATCAGCTTCTTGGCTGGCAGCCCCATACCGCACTGGACGACGGATTGCGCGCGACCGCCCGCTATTTCCGTGCACGGATCGAAGCCGGCGCGGGAGGTCGTGCAGCCGCTACTGCTGGAGTTGTCGCGCCGCCCGCACATAGCTCGCCATGAAAGTGCGCGTGCGGCCGTCGGGAAACTGAACGGCGACCTGCTCACCGCTTGCGAGGGCCACTTCGCCCGCGCCGTAACGCGGCACCCGAACCGCGTCGCCTGGCGCCCACTGGCGTGGCGGCGCTTCGCGCTTGACTGCCGTTCCAGCGAGCGACTCAGGCGCGGATGGATTGTCCACGGCGATCGCTTCGCTGTCCGGACGTGCGTCGATCAGCGTAGGATTCACGCAGTTATCACACACGCCGCAGCGCTCCGCATGCATCGAGTCGCCATAGTAGTCGAGAATCGCGCGCCAACGACAGCGGCCAGTCTGCGCATAATCGATCATCTGCTGGAGCGTTTCCTTGTCGTGCGCGCTCATCTGCTCGAATTTTGCTGCGGCTTTCTCTACCGCGTCACGCGCGCTCGCCGCGGCATGGTCACCTGTCGCAGCACGCGTCAAAAGCCGATAACGACGCTGCCGGTCACGTCCCGCGATCCGGGCGTTCTGGAGCATGTTCAGTGCGACTTCTAGCTTTCCGCCGCCGACTTCCGGCAAATCGTTTTTGAGTGACGCGAGCGTCACGCCCTTTGCGTCTTCCTTGCAGTGCCTTGCCAGCGTATCGTACACACGTTGCGCCAGTTCGAGACTCGGATAACGCCCCGCCAGAAAGAATTGCTGGATGCGCCGGTCGTTGAGATCGAACAGCAGCACGCAATCGGCAGGCTCGCCATCGCGCCCCGCGCGGCCGGTTTCCTGGTAGTACGCATCGAGACTGCCGGGAATCTGGTAGTGGATCACGAAGCGGATATCGGCCTTGTCGATGCCCATCCCAAACGCGTTCGTTGCGATCATGAGCCGCGTATCGCCGGACATGAAGCTTTCCTGCGCCTGATCGCGCGCCGCTGTCGGCAGGCGACCGTGATAGCGCGAAACAGACTCGCCCGCTTCGACGAGCCAGCCGTAAATGCGTTCGACATCGGCCACGGTGGCGGCGTAGATGATGCCCGAGCCTTTCAGCGAAGCGAGCAGTTCATGCAGTTGCTCGCGCTTGGCCTCGATCGCGCGAAGCGCACCGTCTTTGCCGCCGGCCGTGCTGACCTGAACCACGCGGTAGCGTAGATTCTCGCGCAACGTGCCCGTACGAACGATGCGCGGATCACGCAGCCCGAGAGACCGAACGATGTCGTCGAGCACGGTGGCCGTTGCCGTCGCGGTCAGTGCGAGCACGGGCGGTTGGCCGAGCGCCTTCACCGCATTGGCGATTTCGAGGAATGCCGGCCGGAAATCGTGTCCCCAATGAGACACGCAATGTGCTTCGTCGACAACCACGAGTCCGACGCGCGGCGCCAGGCTCGCGTCAGGCCGCGAGCGCAGTATGTCGATGAAAGCCGGCTGCGCCAGGCGCTCCGGCGTAACGAACACGATACCGCTTTCGCCGGTCGCAATGCGTTGCAGTGCCTCGCGTTCCGCACGGCTGCGCAGTGTGCTGTTGACCACCGTGCAATCGATTCCGGCCGCAAGCAGTTTGTCCGCCTGATCTTTCATCAACGCGATGAGCGGCGATACGACTAAGGTCACGCCATCCAGATGCAGTGCGGGCAGTTGGTAGCACAGCGATTTGCCTGCGCCGGTTGGCATGGTGGCAAGCGTGTCATGCCGCTCGAGCACGCTGCGAATGATGTCTTCCTGGCCGGCGCGCAGTCGCGCGATGCCGAACATGTTGCGCATGGTCTTGCGCATACTTCTAAGCCGCTGGTCGAGTGTCATAAAGTGCGCGGTCTGTACTTAGGGCTGAGGCTGTTTGCTTCGCTGCTGCAACGTTGTCTGCATATTCAGCTGCCTATGGTCACTCATAGTGGATCCTGTTACCGGCCGATCCGGCTTGAACAAGCACGTGAGCAAGCCGCGTTCCGCGGTCGGCGGTGCGACCCTGTGCGACCCGGTGCTAACCGAAGCTGGCTTGAAGCGTCTGGCACAGTGCAGCGCCCGGTCGTCGCATTTCTTCTGAAAAGCAATGGCGGGCATGCGCGGTGCTGCGGTTCGCAAACCGTCGCCAGATTGGCGCACGTTCGCACATAGGAGATCAGGATGAAAGCACTCGTGTATGAAGGCCCCCGTCAGGTTGTCGTGAAAGACATGCCCGACGCGAAGATCGAGCGTCCGAACGATGTTCTCGTCAGAATCACCACGACCAACATTTGCGGCTCCGACCTGCATATGTATGAGGGCCGCACGAACATGGAAACAGGCCGTATTCTTGGCCACGAAAATCTCGGCGTAGTCGTGGAGGTGGGACCCGGCGTCGAGCGGATCAAAGTCGGTGATCGCGTATGCCTCCCGTTCAATATCGGTTGCGGCTTCTGCAAGAACTGCGAGCGCGGGTTGACCGGCTTCTGTCTGACAGCCAATCCGGGCATGGCGGGCGCGGCCTACGGTTTTGCTGGAATGGGCCCCTATAGCGGCGGCCAGGCTGAATATCTGCGCGTGCCATTCGGCGACTTCAACTGCCTCGTATTGCCGCCCGATGCGCTCGAAAAGGAAAACGATTATGTGATGCTGTCGGACATTTTTCCGACCGGCTATCACGCAACGGAGCTTGCGGGCGTGTTGCCCGGTGAAAGCGTGGTGATCTACGGCGCCGGGCCAGTGGGATTAATGGCTGCTCTGTCGGCGCAGATCAAAGGCGCAAGCAAGATCATGGTGGTCGATAGTCATCCTGATCGTTTGAAACTCGCTGAAAAGATCGGCGCCATTCCAGTAGACGACAGCGACGGCCATTCAGCGGATCGCATTCTGGAAATGACCGGCGGCGAAGGCGCGGACCGTGGCTGTGAATGTGTCGGTTATCAGTGCAGCTGCAAGGGGCATGAAGTGCCGAACCTGACCATGAACAACCTGATCAAGGCCGTCCGTCCGACAGGCGGCATTGGTGTGGTGGGCGTGTTTGTCGCCGAAGATCCGAAGGCCGAGGACGACCTGGCGAAGAAAGGGCAGATCGCGCTCGATTTCGGCCAGTTGTGGATGAAGGGTCAGAAAATCGCTACCGGTCAGGCGAACGTGAAAGCCTATAACCGTCGTCTGCGTGACCTGATTTCGGCAGGCAAGGCCAAGCCGTCGCAGATCATTTCTCATGAGTTGCCGCTGGAGCAGGCTGCGGAAGGCTACAAGCACTTTGACGAGCGGGACGAAGGTTGGACCAAGGTCGTGTTGAAGCCCGCGGCCTGAGGCGCAATCCACCGTATGGCCGCCGCAGATTTGGCGACGGCTGCGCGCGTTCGTGCAGCCTGATCGACGCGCAACCATATCGCCGGATGCCGGCCTCCCAGCAGAACGTCACCCGAGGGTTCGACAAAGGGCGAATGGCTATGAAATAGCCGGCATGGATCGACAACGTTAAAATCGACGCCATGCCGGCTTGAATCGACCATCAGCCAGTGGTCAACGGCGACCTGCAACCTCTTTTGCTCAGGGTGTCGCGATGCTGAAAACCATTGCCACGAATCTGCTCGATATCGCGTACGACGAACAGGGTGACGCCAACGGCTGGCCGGCGGTTCTGCTGCATGGTTTTCCGTACGACGTCCACGCATACGATGAAGTCGCGCCTCGCCTCGCATCTGCAGGCGCACGCGTGATCACGCCATATCTGCGCGGCTATGGACCCACGCGGTTTCTCGCGCCCACCACCCCCCGCTCGGGGCAACAGGCTGCGCTCGGCGCCGACCTGCTCGCGCTCCTCGACGCGCTTGAGATTGAACAGGCCATCCTGGGCGGTTACGACTGGGGCGGACGTGCGGCCTGTATCGCGGCCGCGTTGTTTCCTTCGAGAGCGCGCGGGCTCGTGTCGGTCAACGGCTACAACATCCAGAACATCGCGAGGGCGATGACACCCGATACCCCTGAGAAGGAACACCGGCTCTGGTATCAGTACTACTTTCACGGCGAACGCGGCCGCGCAGGTCTCGACGAAAACCGCGCGGATTTCTGCCGCCTGTTATGGTCGCTCTGGTCGCCCACCTGGAAATTCGACGACGAAACCTACGCGCGTACAGCGGTCGCGTTCGACAATCCGGACTTCGTCGACGTAGTCATTCACTCGTACCGGCACCGGTTCGGCCTGGTTGAAGGCGACCCTCAGTTCGACGACCTGGAACGGCAACTGGCCGCCATGCCGCCCATCACCGTGCCCACTATCACGCTCGACGGCGACGCCGACGGCGTGTCCCCGCCTGGCGCGAGACAGAACGGCCTCAAGCGTTTTACTGGACGCCATGAGAACCGTGTCGTGCCGAACGTCGGACATAACCTGCCGCAGGAAGCGCCGGACGCTTTTGCACAGGCGCTACTCGATGTTCATGGATGGGCGGGGTAACGTAGTCGCCGCGCGCTGCCCGAGTGTTCATCAGGGGCGAAAGCGGCCAAGGGTCGGCAATCGTTCAAAACCCGCGTATCGTTCACCCATTCTGTCGACAAAGAGATCATCACGATGTCAGACCGCAGGTCCGATGCCGCGCTTCGGCACATGGCCTCCGTCGTCGCGCTCGTCGTGGCGTTGGCGCTGGTCGTGGTCAAGTTGTGGGCATGGCTCGCAACCGGCTCCATCTCGCTGCTGACCGCGGCCGCAGACGGGCTGGTCGACGTAGTCGCGTCGTCCGTGACTTTTGCGGGCGTGCGCTATGCCGCGCGACCTGCCGACAGCGGACACCGCTACGGGCATGGCAAGGCCGAGGCAGTGGCGGCTTTTGTGCAGGCGCTGCTGCTCGGCGCCGCCGCGGTCGGCCTTGGCGTCGAGTCGATCCGCCGTTTGCTCGTTCCCCAGCCGCTCAGCCAAACCGGCTTCGGCATTGCGGTGATCGTCGGCAGTTCTTTCGCGGCTGCCGGACTGGTCGCTATGCAGACGCTCGTCGTTAGACGCACCCAGTCGACAGCCATTGCAGCGGACAGGGCGCACTATGTCACCGACGTCGCGGTCAACATCGCGGTACTGATCGCGCTATTGCTCGAACGTCTTCTTGGCTGGTTGTGGGCCGACTCGGTCGGTGCGCTCGCCATTTCTGTGTACATGCTGTGGAACGCTCGTGGGATGGCTATGCACGCGCTAGTCCAACTGCTCGACCGCGAGCTGGACCTTGCCGATCGCGAGCGCATCGAGGCCGCGGTGCGCGCCTGTGACGGCGTAGAGTCGGTGCACGATCTGCGGACCCGAAATGGCGGCGACCGGATCTTCGTCGAGTTCCATCTGGAGGTGAACGGCGCGCTCACCGTCGAACAAGGTCACACCATTGGAGACATTGCCGAAAAAGCGGTCCAACGGCTGTTCCAGGCTGCTGATGTCACGGCCCATCTCGAACCCGCAGGCATCGACGACGAGCGGCTGGACGATCTCGTCAAATAGCACCGGTCGCCGGACCGGCAGAAGTCAACGCCCGTTCCGGGTTTCTTTCAGGTCGACGGGCGAGACGCCAGCGGTCGCGCCTTGTGCGCCCGTGCCCGGTTTGACAGAACCGTCGGCTTGAGGCACTTCTACCGGCTTCACTTCGACGGGCGCGGTGCCGTCTTCCTTCAGGCCCAGTTTGTCCGCAGTCTTAGGCGACACATCGACAATCCGGCCTTTCACATAGGGCCCGCGATCCCTGATCTCGACGACCGCGCTGCTGCCATTCTCCAGATTCGTGACCTTCGCCTTGGTACCGAGCGGCAAGGTCTTGCTCGCGGCTTCGTTGGATTGCGGGTCCATTGGCGTGCCATCCGCCATTTTTTTCTTGTAGAACTCGTGTCCGTAATACGAGGCCTTGCCCTTGCGCGTCTTGCCGCTGCGGTCGAGCTTCATGTTTTCAGCGCCCTTTGTACTCGGCGAACTGACGGATACGGGGGCATCTGAATTCGAGTTTTGCGCTGCAAAACTGGCGCGCGCGAGGAATGGACAGAGGAAAGCAAAAACCGTAATGAGCGCAGCCTCGCGGCAGAGCCGCGAGCAATGAGTGAAGTTCAAGAGAGTTTTCGTCATGCGCGCCCCTTCGCCCGTATTTAACTCTGTCGAAGGGCGACGGGTTACGTCTGCGCCCTGTTTGACATGAGTATTGGGGCTATTAGACAGTCCAATACGTCAGCCGGAAATTGACGTATGGTATATGTCCGGGCTTTGTCTGTTCAATATACGGATCGCGAAGTACGCACGCTTTTGCGCTGTTGATGAATAATCGCTCCAGCACAAGGATGACTGTACGGTAACTGACCGACAGATCACCCCGACCTCCGTACGCGTATTGCGCGCTGTCAGCCCTCGACTGCTTCCTTCAATCCGCTTCGCTCGCAATACTCGATCAATCCGTCGATCAGCTCGGCAGGGTTACCCTGAATCGCGGGACCGTGCATCGGAAAGATCCATTCAATATCGTATTTTTTTATTTTATTCAGAGCGTGACGCAAATGATCGACCGACGGTAAATAGCCTGATTTCTCGATCGACGCGACAATGTCCGGCAACGCGTTGCCGCTGCCTGCGTCGACAGGGCCGAATCTCATGAAGATATCGGACGAGAAAAGCGCCTTCAGGCGCGGTACATAAATCACCAGCGAATCCCACTGATGAACGTGCTTGGCGAAGATCGGAATGAACGATTCTTCGTTGATGGTGACCGGAGCCTCGTCTTTGAGCGGCTTCGTTTTGACGGAGAAAACGTCGGCAAGCGCGTGCGAGCAGATTGGATGCGCGTAAGCGACCAGATTCCTGTTCAGCGTCATGAACTCCGGCAATGCGCCCATTTCGTCCGCTTCGAAATGCGGCACGATTACACTGCCCACCGAGCCGACATCGATCCCTGCCGCTTGCAGATTCGATTTCAGTAGCGGAAAGTCGCTCCTCATTCCCGTCTCGATGCAGACAACGCCGCCAGAAGGCGTTTTCAGAAAGAACTGGCTGAAACTCAGCTTGAGCTTGTCGATAAAGATGCTGTTGCGGTAAACATGGTCCGCAAAAACATCCACTTTCGAGGTGGTCATTGACGTGTCTCCATCGCTGTCTCGAACTGCGCAAGTGCAATGCTTCCGCGCTTTCCAAACTTCTCCAGATAAGCGCGGACATAGTTGTCGTTACCGTGCAGGAACGCAATGTCCGTTGGCACCATGTTTCGGATCGCCAGTAGCGGGACCGGCGACTGCAACGGGCGAAAATCTTTGCTCCATAGCCCCGGCTCCTCACATGCTTGAAAGAACTGACCGATCATCATGTGTCGCTCGACAAATGCGGGCTTGAGCTGCATCTGCACAGCTTCTACCGCGGCGGCAACGTCGTCAAGCCTGTTTGGCACGATGATCCGGCACTGATACACATCGTTCATTCCAGCACTCTGCTGAAATTCTTCCATGTGCTGCTCCATATCCCTCGCGAGACACGGCACGCTTTCGGAGTAGTTTCTGTAAAACGTGATCGCGCGCTTCAGCATGGCCGTTTTTGCGAACGGGCACACATCGCCGAGCCTGCCCAGTGCCGTGTTGGGCGCGCAGAGAAAATGCTCGATCCAGGCCATCACACTGGCCAGGCTTTCATCGAGCAAAGCTTCTTCAAAAGTTAGACGTTCTGATTCCGACAGATGCGTCGCCATGTTCAACCTCGTCAAATCGCTGATGCCGGTCACGCTCAGGTGACATTGACGCAGCCGCAACAGCGCGTCCGTTGGTATGTAGCCGATTAATTCCGTTATTGCCTGACACTTCAAAGGTCACTCGCGCGGACGCAGCGGGAGGTCGGGAGAGACAGGACGCAAAAAGCGACGCTGTCCGTCGCAATTAAACCCGCGCTTGAAATCCGTACGGTCTACAGAGGTAAGCTGAAACGCAAAACCAGACCGGGACTATTTCCCCGGGGACATTCCCTCACTGCGCCGCGCAAGCGGCGGTGGCATTGCATTGATCAACTGCCCCCACTCGTAGTCGTAGCGCTCGGGCAGGATAGGGGCGACGCCTGCGCCAGGCGTGAAGGTCAACTCGCCGAAGAAGATCTCGTCGTCGAATACATAAAGGTCCACACGCACATAGCCCAACTCTTCAGTCAGCCGCGTGGCGACGCGAATCACTTCATCCCAGTTCGGCAGGCGTTCGGCCGGCACCGTGCTGCATGGGTAGTCCCCCAACACGATATCCATCCGCTTCCAGTCGGTGTCGTAGAAATCGTGCCGAGGGCTGCCGAACCGGTCGGAGATCACGCCGGTCAGTACGATCGGGTCGCCCTGCTCGCGCGTGAAGATGTGCATTTTGTAATCGGCAGGGATGTTTCCCGTCCGGTCGAGCAGAAGTTGCTCGAAGTAAATCCTCGGCTTGATCGACCTGTAGTGACGTTCGCGCGACGCGAGGTAGAAGTCGGTGGCAAGCCATTCATCGGCAAGCTGTTTCAGTTGCTCGAACGACACATCGGATTTGTCCCGCACTACCTTGACGAATGCGCAACCGTGGTTCGCTTTCATCACGAAAGACGCGGGCAACGCATCGAACACCTGCTGGGTGAACGCATCGGGTACGGCAATCAGTGGGACGAGATGCTTTTCGCCGATTGTGCTTTTCACATAGTTACGCACGGCGAGTTTGTCGGCTAGCGTGCTCCACAGCGGATCGGGATGCAGGCACCGATCGAGCATGATTTCGTTGAAGGTCTGCGCCTTCCTCATATTCGGAAAGCGTCCGACTCTTCTGCGATGGGAAAAAAACAGAAAGACCGCGTCAGGAAGGAAAAACTTCACGCCATGGAGAACGCGTGTGCGAATTGCGCTGAACCGCTCGCCTACGCCACCTGTATGTGCGGAGCCCGACTGCGCCTGACCGCTCACCTGCGCCGGCAAACGCTGCGTCAGTCCCGGCAGAGCAGGCGACTGAGAAAAGGACGTTCGCCGCCGTAGTTTGTCAGGCGTGCTCATTGAAAGACTCCACTCGCGATAGATGAAACGAACCGGTGGCCGCCTGCATGCCCACTTCGGCTTATGTTGCAGTGAAGCATAGCCGAATAAATCCGCACACGATTTGGCGTGTCCGAAAGTCTGGAGGTCTTGGCACAATCCGGGACTTTGCTGTCTGTTGAGACGCAAAAGTTGCGCATCCGGCAATCATCGGAGGCGCTTGTGAGGAAAAATTCGCACCGTGTTTTGTCGGCTGCGACCGTAAGCCAAGGTGTTTGGCTACAGCGTCAGCACGATGAAAGGTGCGAATGAGAGCGGCCGGCCGTCGATAGGGTTAGCGCTTCGAGGTGTGCTCTATCCCGGCGGTGAAGTCAGTGCCACCCTGCGCGCCGATTTCACCGCGGCGGTGAATGATTCAATGCGCGTTAGTCGAGCGGTACGGGCGCGGGGAAAGTCCACGCGCCGCTGAGGATCTCGGCGCGCGGCCGATAGAGACGCACTGTGTAATTCCAGCCGGCAACCACGGGGAGGCAATTCGGCACCTGCCCGTTACAGCCGCCAAACTGCACCGTGATCGAACCGTCACCGCCTTTTTTCGCGGTGAGATTGTTGACCGAGTAGGCATTCGCCGGATTTTTCTCGAAGTAACCCTGGTCGTTATAGACGCTCACCGACCAGAACGCGTCCACCGGCACATCCTTCACCGAGAGGCGATAGACGGTCTTTCCGTCGTTCTTCGGCGGCGTGAAGTTCAGGTACGTCGCGTCCTTGTCCGGATTGCCGCCCCAGGCCGCCGCTGCGCCAACGAGGCGTCGTACCGGGTCCACCTCACCTTTGCGGCCGAATGCGCCCTTGAAGTCGGGAATCGTTGATGCAAGAACCAGCAACGCCTCACGCACCTTTTTCTGGCTCACCGGATCCCAGGCCGGCATCTGCAGCGCGCCGGGCGCGCTCTGGCTGACCGCAATCGCGTCTTGCAGGTTGTGTACCTGCTCGATGTCGGTTGGGCTGGCCGGATCGACGAGCGTGCGAATGGCAACCACCACGTAACGCGTGCCGACATTCTCGCGCGTCAGTGTATGCGTGCCGCCGCCGTAGAATACGTTCGGCACGTAGTGATCCTCATTGATCACCTGCATGGCCATGTAACGGGTGCCGGGGTCGGGCATCCTGATGGTGACCGCACCGGCGTCCAGGTCAAACACACCGGACGAATAAAGCGTGTCGCGATTCAGACGGATGACCGTCTGATGATCGATCGACGCAGGTTCGCGACGATGAAGCAGTTTGCCCAACCCACCTTGTTTCGCGAGTGCGGCGACGTACATGTCCGACTCGGCACGCACGAAATTATCGACCGTGACAGGCACGCTCGCCCCTGTTGATCCGGCGGCGGCCGGCTCCGACCCCGCGGCGCTGGTGGCCGCGCCGACGAGGCCCACGATACAGGTCGTCACCAATGCAGTTTTATTCATGAATGCACCCTCTGATCAGCCGATGATGAGTGAATAGCCGCAAGTCCGCGTCTGCCGACGCCGCTTGGGCCATTCGCGGTTCTTTGTCGCGACCGCTTCCGTATCTTATGTTCTCCTGCCGATACCTAAGATGCGCGTCGCGTGGACAGAACGATAACTCATGCCGGACTTCGCGCGGTCTGCATTGTCGCGAGGCGATTTCCGCCTCGCGTTTCCGGTCAGGTCGTCCGTCGCGCAAGGCTCACTACCCTGGCGCCTTCGCAAGATGTTCGGCAAAGAACGCTTCCATTGCCTCATAGAACTCGAACTGGTTCTCCTCGTTGCGAAAGCCGTGCCCTTCGTTTTCCTTGAGCATGTACTGGACATCGACCCCGCGTGCGCGCAGCGCCTCTACGATCTGGTCGCTTTCGGCCTGCTTGACGCGCGGGTCATTGGCGCCTTGCGCGACAAAGAGCGGCGTCACGATCTGGTCGGCAAAGAACAGCGGCGATGCATCGTGCAGCGCTTGCCGCCCTTCTTCGGTTTGTGGGTTGCCGATCATTTCGTACATCATGTCGAGCATCGGTTTCCAGTACGGCGGCATCGACTCGAGCAATGTGAAGAGATTCGATACGCCCACATAGTCGACCGCCGCCGCGTAGCGGTGCGGCGTGAACGCCACGCCCGCCAGCGTGGCGTATCCGCCGTAGCTCGCGCCGTAAATGCCGATACGCGCCGGATCGGCGATGCCTTGCGCCACGAGCCAGTCGACGCCGTCGTCGATGTCGTTCTGCATCGTGCGGCCCCATTGACCGAAGCTCGCTTCCCAGAAAGCGCGGCCATATCCCGTAGAACCGCGAAAATTGATTTGCAGTACCGCATAGCCGCGATTGGCAAGCAGTTGTGCCTCGACATTGAAGCCCCACTGGTCGCGCGCCCACGGTCCGCCGTGCGGATTGACGATCAGCGGCAACGGCTCGGCCATCGGCTGCCCGAGTTCGAAGCCGGCGGGTAAGGTCAGATAACCGTTAAGTGTCAGGCCATCGCGTGCGGTGATACTGATCGGCGACATGGGGACCATATCGTTCGGGTCGAGCCAGGGCATCATGTCCGCGAGCTTGACGAGGCCGCGGCTCGCAATGTCGTAAAGCCACACCGAGCCCGCCGAGCGGTCGCTCGCGGCACGTACGATCGCGCGCGTTTCGTCGCGCGTAATGCTTGCAACGCTGACCTCCTGCCCGGGCAACTGACGCTCGAGATCACCGAGGATCTCGCGTGCCCAATCGTCGAAAAAGTGGCGATGCACCTTGTCGTCGACATAGGAAGCGGCCGTGAGCACTCGCCGGTGTTCCGAATACGACAGACCGCTGACGTCCACGTGTCCGGTCTCGAACAGCAGCTCGCCCTCGGTAGCCGCTTGGGGATCGAATTCGAAGATCGCGGCCTTGTCGCGCCCGCGGTTCGACAGAACATACAGGCGCCTGTTATCGAACGTGAAAAACAATGGGGAGACAGTCTCGCGAAAATCCGTGGTCAGGATCGCGCGGAAAGGGTCGGTCTCGACGTCTCGATAGAGAAGCGTCTGGTTCACGCCATCCGACGCGATTGCGACGCGCAGCCGCCCGTCGTGATCGGTCATCCAGCTCATCACATTGCCCGGATTCTCCGCGATGGGCGCCAGTTCACCCGTCACCACATCCACGCGGAACACGTCGAAGACCTGCGGATCGCGGCGATTCATCTGGATCAGCAGGTGACGGTCGTCGTCGCGCAGGTCGTCGACGATGCTGGCCCTGATGCCTTCGAACGGCGTCAGGTCGCGTGGCTCGCCACCGCTTACCGGCACCGACAGCACATGGAAATTCTCGTCACCGCCGAAATCCTTGACGAACAGGATCTGATCGTTTCCCTTCCAGGCGTGGCCAGGCACGTCACGCTCCGTTTCCTGAGTCAGCGCGCGCGGCTCGCCAACGGGTGCGCCGTCTGCATCGATCGCCTGGACGAAGATGTTCTGGCGGCCCGCGTGCCGCGCATGGAAAGACAGGTGACGTCCATCCGGCGCGATGGTGAACGACTGTTTATCGGGCCTGCGAAAGAAATCCCGCACTGGGTACCGTTTAACGGCGCCAACGTGGCTGCCACCGTTCTGCTGCGATTGAGCGACCATGTATGCCTCCGTGAAAGTTGCATTTGAACACGAGTCGCGCCCTCGTGGGCGGCGACGAGTCCAAGACCGCCCGTCTACCGGCTTCTGCCAGCGTTCATCCCTTGACGGTTTGTACCGCAAGGTCCAGTGGCGGCTGCTTTCTTTCCTCACCCTTTGCTACATGCTCGCGTCTCTGGAACGTATCACTATCTATTTCGCAAAACTCCTGATGCAAGACGCTCCTGGACTGTCCCATGCTGTCTGCGGAGTGGCCGCAGGCACTTTTTATCGGTTGCGTTCTGATCGAGCTGCCCAGCAACCTGCTTTTGCGTGCGTGGGTGCACGGCGCACCATCGCACGAATCATGGAACGCCGATCGCCGGCTTGAGCGGCGCATGGATAGCGCTGCATGCAGCTACGTCAAAACCGAATCGGCGGCCGGGTGCTCACTGAAAAACGCTGGGCACGAGATTCTCACCGCCGGACACCTCAATCACGGTGCCGGTAACATAAGCGTTGGTCATCAAGAAAAGCGCGGCGTGTCCAATATCATCGACGGTGCCGGCGTGTCGCGCCGGAAAAGACTCACGCACTTTTGCCTTCAAGGCGTGGCGCTCCTCGTCGGACATCACGCGCCACAAGTCGGTGTCGACGTAGCCGGGACGTATCGTATTGACACGGGTGGGCGCCAGTTCAAGGGCGAGTGAGCCCGACAATGCTTCCACGGCGACGAACGCAGCGGTGACAGCGCTGAAGCCCCTTTTATGTCGTGCTGCGAGGCCGCCCGTAAGGAGAGTAATTGAACCGTTGGCTCTCAGATGGGGCGCTGCATAACGCGCACAGGCCCAGCTGCCCATAAACTTGTTGTCGAAGTAGCTTCGAACGCCACGCATATCGTCGTCCATGAAAGTCCCCCAGGTCCCCAGGTCGGGCCCGGCGGTGACGGCGAGATGATCGAATGGACCTATGTCGTCGAAGGCCTTTCTCACCGCCGCCTCATCGCAAATATGCAAGGTCACCTGTTCGAAATTTGCCAGCTCTGGCCGTTCTTTCGCCGAGGCGATCCGCCGACTCGCGACCGTGACGGACGCACCCGCTGCATACGCCGCCCGCGCGATTCCAAGGCCAATTCCCGTTTTCCCTCCGACTACCACCACCCTTTTCCTTGCAAGACTCATAACGGATGGCGACGATTGTTCCTGATGACTGCTTTCGGTACTCATGGCTTTATTCCTGTTGATCAGTTGTTCCGCTAATGAATCAGGGAGCGCCGCCAAACGGAGGTTCCGTGGTTGCGCAATCGTCGCGGGCCGCTGACACGCATTGTTTGTTGACAGCACGTTGCGGTCCTTGCCTTGCGATCGACCGTTAAGCGGGCGTGCATTGATACTAGGTTGATTGTCTGAAGATGATAATGAGTGCATTTTCCATAGGTGCCATTCTTTGAAAGAATAGGTGGTCGACCTCGAGGAGGTCTTGCAGCCGATTCTGGCCAACATGGATGCGGGCCACGGCTGGCTCATCAAGGGAATGCGATGGATCGATTTCATGAATTGACCGCCTTTATTACCGTCGTGGAGGCGGGCGGCTTTTCCGCGGCCGCGCGCCGGCTCGACGATTCACAATCGGGAATGAGCAAATCCATTGGCGCATTGGAAAAGCGGCTCGGCGTGCTGCTATTCAATCGCAACACGCGCAGCGTGACGCTGACCGATCAAGGTCGGAAATACTACGACCTTATCAAGCCGCTTCTGGAGGAAATGGACGAAGCTGATGCAGCGCTAACCAGCAGCACGCTGGACGTTTCCGGCCTTGTCAGAGTCGCTGCGCCCTCTACCTTCGGCCGGCTCCATGTCCTTCCGCTCGTTCCGCCATTGTTGGCACGTCATCCGAAGATCAAACTCGATCTTGGCCTGTTGGACGGCGTCCAGAATCTGATTGCGGACGGGATCGATCTGGCGATCAGAGTCGGTCAAGTGCACGATCAGGATGCCGTAGTAAAGCGGGTGATGGGCACTTCCCTCGTATGTGTCGGGTCACGCCGTTATTTTTCTCGACATGAACCGCCCATGGTCCCGGAAGACCTTGTCGATCACAATTGTCTTGTCTACAACGACGCAGCAAGTTGGAAGTTTGTCGGCCCAAACGGGACAGTCAGTGTGCCGGTGAGCGGCAATCTTTCATCCAATAGTGTCGAGACGATTCTTTCCGGGGTGCTCGCTGGCTTAGGCATTGGCATGTTTTCCCGGGCGTCGCTAGTCGGTGAACTCCAGCATCCGGATATCGTTACCGTGCTGGATCAGTTTATGGATGAACCGCGAGATGTCAGCCTCATCTGGCCGAAGCGCAGGTTTGTACCGGCGCGTGTGCGCCTCGTCACTGACTTCTTTGCAACGATGCTTGCCCAGCGGGTAGCGTGACCATGACAAGACATCCTGGTGATTTATAGCGCGCAACGGGATGGGTCGCATCAATCGCTACAGCCCATCTGTTTCCTTTCTATCTGCGCCTGCGCTGTGGTACTGATTGACAGCGCAGACGCAGGCGCAGGCGTTTTCGGGGTCCGCGAACCGCCTCGGACCTGCTCCTCACTGCCCAACGCCATCGTGAGCTTGGTTCGATCGAGCTCCCCTTCCCATGCCGATACCACGATCGTTGCCACGCCATTGCCGACGATATTGGTCAACGCCCTGCATTCGGACATGAAGCGATCAACGCCGAGGATCAACACCATTGCGCTGACGGGAACGGTCGGAATCACGGACAGACTCGCAGCAAGCGTGATGAAGCCCGCGCCCGTTACGCCGGTCGATCCCTTCGAAGTCAGCATCGTGACGAGCAACAGCGTGATTTGTTGCGCAAACGAAAGATGCGTGTTGGTCGCCTGCGCGAGAAACAGCACCGCGAGCGTCATGTAAATGTTGGTCCCATCGAGATTGAACGAGTACCCGGTTGGCACCACGAGCCCCACCACCGCACGCGGGCAGCCCAGACGTTCGAGCTTGTCCATCAGTTGTGGCAGCGCCGCTTCGGACGTCGATGTGCCGAGTACGATCAGCAGTTCGTCGCGGATATAGGCAAGGAAACGCCAGAGGCGGAACCCGCACAGACGCGCGACGGTGCCGAGCACGACCGCCACGAACAGAAACGCGGTGAAATAGAATGCGCCGATCAGCTTCAGCATCGGCAACAGCGAAACGATGCCGTAACGACCTATCGTGAACGCCATCGCCCCGAAAGCGCCGATCGGCGCGAGACTCGTGACCATCCGGACAATGCGGAAAAATGCTTTGGACAAGGTTTCGATCATCTGTGTGACGGGCCTGGCGGGCTCACCCATCAGCGCGAGCGCCGTGCCGAACAGCATCGCGATCAGCAGCACGGGAAGGATGTCGCCCTGCACCAGCGCGCCCAGAAACGTGTCGGGTATCACATGCTCAATAAATCCGGCGATGCCGTCGCCATGCGCCGCCTGCGCCACATAGCCTGACACAGCGCGTGCATCGAGCGTCGATGGATCGACGTTGAAACCGTTGCCCGGCGCGATCACGTGCGCGGCCAGCAAACCGATCCCTAGCGCGAGGGTGGATGCGACCTCGAAATAGAGCAGCGCCTTGCCGCCGACGCGGCCGACTTTCTTCATGTCCTGCATGCCTGCGATACCCGACACGACGGTGCAAAAAATCACCGGCCCGATGATCATCCGCACGAGCTTGATGAACAGATCGCCGAGTGGCCTGAATGCAATCGCCGCGTGCGGCGCGAAATGGCCGAGCAGCACGCCGGCGACGATGGCTGCCAGCACCTGCACATATAGAATCATGTAGAACGGTTTGCGCTTCATGTGTCTCCTCCATTTTTCGAGGCAAAGGGATGCCCTCCCCTTCTTCGGTCGGAAGGGAATCGGCCTGGCTGAAACAGCGGATCCGCGCGGCGCGCGTTGCGCGGCGCTGGGGCGCTTACATCACCTGGGCCCAGGGATGCCGCGCGAAATGCAACTGTTCGAACGCTTCGATTGCGGCGAGCGAGTCGAGCGTCAGATCAACGGTATCCATGCCTTCGATCACCATGCGCTTATGGCGCGCGCCGATTGGATAGGCGTACCGCGCGCCCGACGCAGAACTCACGGTCTGTTGTTCGAGATCGATCGAGATCGCTGTGCCGGGTGTTGCGACAGCCTCGTGCGTCAGCGCATCGATCGCCTCGCGTTCGAGTTGCACGAGCAGCAGCCGGTTATTCATTGCATTTGAATAGAATATCTCCGCGGAGCTCGGCGCGATCACCGCCTGAAAACCGTACTGCTGCAGACCCCATACCGCATGTTCGCGGCTCGATCCGCAGCCGAAGTTCGCGCCTCCAATAAGAATGCGCGCGTTTGCGTACGTGCTCTGGTTGAGCACGCAGTCAGTGCGAGGCACACCGCGCTCGTCGAAGCGCAGGTCGTACAGCAGACCGTCCGCGAGACCCGCCTTGTCGATGATGCGCAGGAACTGCTTCGGCATGATCTGGTCGGTGTCGAGGTTGTCGATCGGCAACGGCACAGCGCTGCCTTGAATAGTCGTGAGTCGGGTCATGATGCGGATGCCTCCAACGTGCGGACATCGGTAATGGCGCCAGTGATCGCCGCAGCGGCCGCCATTGCCGGACTCATCAGGTGCGTGCGGCCTCCGCGTCCCTGGCGGCCTTCGAAATTACGGTTGGTGGTGGACGCACACCGCTCGCCCGCGCCGAGCACGTCGTCGTTCATCGCGAGGCACATCGAGCAGCCCGGCTCGCGCCATTCGAAGCCCGCATCGAGCAGCGTCCTCGCGATCCCTTGCTGTTCAGCGGCCCGGCGCACGCTTCCGGAGCCCGGCACGACCATCGCGCGCACACCTTTTGCGACGCGCTTGCCGCGCACGATCTCGGCCACCGTGCGCAAGTCTTCGATGCGCCCGTTGGTGCACGAGCCGATGAACACACGGTCGATGCGCGTACCGGCAATCGATTGATTGGCAGCAAGTCCCATGTAGTCGAGCGCGCGGCGCAGCGACGCGGCGGCTTCGTGCGTCGCTTGCGAAGCTTCGTCGGGAATCGGCTGATCGATCGCGACCGCCTGGTCAGGACTCGTGCCCCAGGTGACGAACGGGGCGATGCTCCGTGCGTCGAAGCGATGCTCGATGTCAAAGCGCGCGCCGACATCGGTATAGAGGTCGCGCCAGTCTTCGAGCGCGGCTTGCCATGCAGTTTCGTCGAGTGACGGTGTGTGGGCGCGCACGTAGTCGAAGGTGGTCGCATCCGGAGCGATCAGCGCCGCACGCGCGCCGGCTTCGACGGTCATGTTGCACAAGGTCATGCGGGCCTCGGCCGAAAGCGATGCGATCGTCGAACCGGCAAACTCCACGGCATAACCGCGCGCACCTTGCGCGCCGATCCTGCTGATGATCCAGATGACGACGTCCTTCGATGACGTGCCATACGGAAGCGGGCCATCGACCGTGATGCGCATGGTCCGCGCGAGCCGGTACACGAGCGTTTGGGTGGCGAGCACGTGCTCGACTTCCGAGGTGCCGATGCCAAAGCCCAATGCGCCGAGTGCGCCGTACGTGGTGGTATGGCTGTCTCCGCACAGTACGACCATGCCGGGACGAATCAGCCCGAGCTCCGGCGCGACGATATGCTCAATGCCCTGCAGCGGATCGTCCGCGGCGAGGAGCCGTATGCCGCCTTGCTCGCAGTTGCGCGCGAGGTTCTGCGCCTGCAGCAACGACGCTGCATCGCGAATCACGCGCGGCGACTCCGCATGCGTGGGAATGATGTGGCTCACGACGGCGAGGTGCTGGCGCGGACGGCGCACCGCGCGACGGCGTGCGTCGAGCGCGCTGAACGCTTGCGGGCTGGTGTACTCGTTCATCAGATGCAGATCCGCATACAGCAGCACGTTCTGTTCGTCGATACGCGACACCGTGTGCGAATCGACGAGCTTCTGGTAAAGGGTTCGGTCGGACATGAGATTACTCGCTCAAGAAAGGCAGCACGCGCGCGAGCAACTGCTGCGGCGCTTCTTCGGGAATGTAGTGGCCGCAAGGCAGCGCTTCGCCCCGTACGTTCGGCGCATACGCCCGCCATTCGGTGAGCGGATCGAAGCATTGTTCGATCACGCCCTGCGCGCCCCAGAACGCCATGAACGGACAGCCGATCCGCTGCCCGGAGGCGAGCGTCGCACGGTCGTGTTCGAGGTCGACCGTCACGCTTGCCCGATAGTCCTCGCAGATGCCGTGCGCCGTGTCAGGGTCGGACAGACACCGCAGATAGTCGGCGTAAGCGGCCGGCGTGAACGGCGCAAGCCCGGCGCTGCGCGCGCCGATGGTCTGCCTGAGATAGAGATCGGGGTCCGCACGGATGAGCGTCTCCGGGAACGGGGCCGGGCGCACCAGCATGAACCAGTGCCAGTAGGCGCGCGCAAAGTCGAACGAAGTCTGCTCGTACATTGCGAGCGTCGGCGCGACATCGAGCGTCACGAGGCGCGTCACGGCCTCCTGATGATCGAGCGCCATGCGGGCCGCGACGCGCCCGCCCCGATCGTGGCCGATGACGCTGAAGCGCTGATGGCCGAGGCCGCGCATCAGTTCGACCTGATCGAGCGCCATGCGGCGCTTCGCGTAGTTCGCGTGATCCGCTGCGCCCTGCGGCTTGCCGCTGTCGCCGTAGCCGCGCAAGTCCGCAGCGATCACCGTGAAATGCTCGGCGAGCGTCGGCGCGACCTTGTGCCAGATCGCATGCGTTTGCGGATGTCCGTGCAAAAGCAGAAGCGCGGGGCCGCGCCCGGCCTGGACCGCGTGAATGCGTATGCCGTCGACGGTTGTCGAAACGTTGCTGAAGCCTTCGAACATGATTGTCTCCTGATCGTGATTCAAGTCTAATTGATGAACAGGCCGACCTGATTTCCTGCCAAGCATTCCGGTCGTAACCTGAAGTAACGAATCGCTTGATCTTTAGGAGGGGACGGAATGGATGGTTTCTCGGACCTGAGCCTGTTCGCACTCGTGGCGCGCCACCGGAACCTCGCGGCGGCGGCGCGCGAGGTTGGCGTGACGCCGCCTGCAGTCAGCAAGCGGCTGGCGCAACTGGAACGTCGCCTCGGCGTGCGCTTGATGAATCGGACGACACGGCGTCTGAGCCTCACACCGGAGGGCGAGCTTTACCTGTCAAACGGCTCGCGCATTCTCGACGAGTTGTCGGAACTGGAGCATCGCGTCACGCAAAGCCGTGGCGAACCGACCGGCTTGTTACGGGTCAACGCGTCGTTCGGGTTCGGGCGGGCGCGTATCGCGCCCGCGGTGTCGGAGTTCGTCGAGCGCTATCCCGCGATGAAAATCATGTTGCACCTGACGGACCGGCCGGTGAGCCTACAGGGCGAAGGCTTCGATCTTGGCATTCGCTTCGGCGAGGTGCCGGACGCACGTATCAACGCACGCCTGCTGCTCGAAAACAGGCGGCTGGTATGCGCGTCGCCTGCTTACCTGGCGCGGCACGGCAGGCCCTCCGTGCCGCACGACCTGACACGGCATGCGTGCATCGTTCTGCGCGAGAACGAGTCGGCTTACGGCACGTGGTATTTTTCTCGCGGCAAGCGCACCGAAACGGTCAAGGTCGATGGAGCGTTGTCCAGCAACGACGGCAGCGTCGTTCTTCATTGGGCGCTCGAAGGTCGGGGGATCGTCGTACGATCGCAGTGGGAGATCGAAGGACACCTGGCGCGTGGCGAACTCGTGCCGTTGCTCGCGGACTGGACACTGCCGGATGCCAACATTCACGCGATCTATCTGGAGCGCAATCAGCTTTCGGTCAAACTCAGGACGTTTGTCGACTTCCTCGGCGAGTATCTGCGCAGGCCAGCGAATCTCGCGTGACGCGTCTTCCTGTTGCGCACCGAAACGAACGGCGCCTTTACGCGCCGGCATCGAATGACGCTGGTTGGCCGACAAGCGCGCTTCGAATGCCGACCCTCGCAAGGTCGTTGGCAACTTCGCAAGATGCGTCATCTGTCGGCGCTTCGGTGGGCTAGCCGGAAAGCACGCGGGGTCATGCCGTCGTATCGATGAAACACTTCGGTGAAATGCTGCTGAGTCTGAAAGCCCGCGCGCGCGCCAACGTCAACCAGGGGAATGGTTTCCTCGCGCAACATCGTCCTCGCAAATTTCACTCGTTCGAGCGTCACGTATAGATGGGGCGGCGTACCTGTCGCCATTTTGAAGGCCCGCGCGAAGTTCGATGCACTCATGTGCACCAGCACTGCAAGGTGCTCGACCAGAATGGTTTCGGCAATATGCTCACGAACGAAGGCTTCAATGCGAGTCAACCTCTGACGCGTAAGAGGCAGGGGCGGACCGGCCGCGCCTGCACAGTGCCCATAGCGGACAGCGATATGCACCGAGACGACATCCGCAAACGCGTCGGCGCACGCTGCGTCGATGAGATCCGCGTGAAGCAAAGCATTCAACGTTTCTGCGGTTTCGCTCAAAAACGGGTCCCAGAACCGGGTCCATTTAGGGATCGCGTCGCACGCATCTTGCGAAGCTTGCCCGGGTAAGCCCGGTTTAAGTGCGATCACCCATCCATTCGGCGGGTCGTCAGTAATGGTCGCGAACTGCGCCCCCACCGGAAGGATGGAGACAAACGGTGCACTGATTGAAATGGAATGATTCGTCCCGAGATCGTCGATGCCCGCAGCGCGTACAACAGTGTTGCCTGTCGGTACAACGAGCCGAAATCCCGACACCGGTTTCAGGCCGCCAGCGGCTAAAGCGACATTCATCGGTTGGCACCCGACGCCGTCATCCGAAGTCGATCCTGTTGCTGGTTTCATGATGAGCAACGCCCTCCTTTCTGCCTCGCCGCACACCCGAGCTTAAGGTGGAGTTCAAGGCCGCCCAAGGCGGATTCGTCATATATCAGAAGCAACCATCGCCTCGTCTGGAGGCACTGCTGAGCTATCGCCGGGTCACTCAGTCGACGCTCGATCGATCGTAGGTTTCATACCTGACCATCCGTTCAGAACGCATTCTTCGGGATGGCTGTTTATGCCGGACATCACGCAGCGCAAACGAAGGAGCGGTATGCGCGGTCTGTAAGGTTGCCCGACAACGTCGTCATCATCGGTGTCTCATAAGTAGTTGAAGTGACAGATAGTAAAGAAGGTATCCGCTGAGGCAGTCACATTTCGGACAACTTACGCCTGTTCCGCATCGTTCCATGTCGAGCCGACCGATCGCTGCGATCGCAAGAGGACGACTTCGGCTTGCATGTTGAAGAGTCTCCTGAGCGGCGTTTGCCGCCTCATCAATTTGCTCCGCCCGGCACTAGACTGTAACGGGCGGCCAGCTGCTCGCGGACTGCACCGTGATGTGCACACCTTAGCGGGGGGTCAATGATTTCACATGTGCAATTGTCAGAGGTAATCTTGCGCATGGTCGCGGGCGTGCTCGTGGGCTGTATCGTCGGGCTCGATCGAAACCTGCATGGCAAGCCTACCGGCGTCAAGACGCTCGGCCTCGTTGCGCTCGGCGCCTGTCTCGTCACGATGGCAGGCATGTCCTTCGAACTACACGGTCTGAATGACAACAGCGACGCCGGTCGTGCGATTCAAGGCGTGATTACGGGCATCGGTTTTCTCGGTGCCGGCGTCATCCTGCAAAACCGCGCCACCGGCAAGATTAGCGGCTTGACGACAGCGGCTTCGATCTGGGTCACCGCCGCGCTTGGCATTGTGTGCGGCATAGGCGCATGGCAGATTGCGGGTATTGCCACCGCCCTTCTCCTGCTGCTGCTTTCGGTCGGCGGCCGCGTTGAACGAGCGTTGCACCGGCGCTGGCTACGAAAGTCACCCGAGGAGCAGGCGGCCATCACACGGCACGACGAGTAACACGGTGGCGCGCCAGGCCGCGCACTGCCCGCGGAACGGATAGGCCGCGTCAAAAGCATCAATGATGGCGCTGCGATACCTGATCAGTGATGCTCGCTGTACTCGGACCTCGCTTCAGGTGTTGCGCGTACCTTCGTGTATTGAAACTCTGGCAGCGCCTTGATCGCATCTTTCGTCGCACCGGCTAGCACCAATTTGCCATTGACGAAATCGAGCTGCTCGATCGGGATGGCGACGTCATGATGCGCCACCCCCAGAAACTGGTTTGCGGCGACGATTGCAAACGATACGGAACGATCCGGCGCCACGATAATGTCATGAATGACGCCGACACGCTCATCCTTCTCGTTGAAGACGGGCTTGTCCATGATCGACTTTCTCACGCTCCAGCCTGCCACGATCGCGGCCGATTCTGCCACGCTGACACCAAGCGGCTGGGTGCCGGCCACCTGGGCGTTTGCGTCTGGAACGAATCCAAGCGACGACGCGAGCAGCAATACAAGGAGATTCGTTTTCATGAGATTCCCTTCGCTCTGGCGTTGAGGTGCGATGCCGGGCCCGCACTAAAACAGCCAGGCCACAACGTACGCAGCGTTAGTCCATGTTAGAAGTTCCCGCAGCAAACCGCTATAAAAAAGCGGCGATGGATCGTGTCATTTTTCATGCGTCTGGATGGCATGGCGAGCCCCTCGTGAACGAATGCAGAATTGCGGAACGCATGGCAGAAACGCGAAAGAATCCCAGCTGTCCGGAGCCTAGACTCAAGTTCATTGCATGACGGCACGGCTCGGAGTTCCACATGGACGAACTGCTTGGACGCGCGTGGTGGATGCTCATTCTGCGTGGGACGGTAGCGCTTCTGTTCGGCAGTCTGGCGCTATTCTGGCCGGCTCTTACTCTGCTACTGCTTATTAATCTCTTTAGCGCCTACGCGATCGTCGGTGGCATTGTTGCGATCGTCGGAGCCATTCGTTACCGCGCGACACACGCCGGCTGGTGGGTGCCCTTGCTGCTCGGCCTTTGCAGCATCGGCGCCGGCCTGATCGCCGTACTACTACCGGGCATTGGTGCGCTCGCGCTGGTGGCCGTCATCGGTGCAAATGCCGTTATCACCGGGGTATTCGATCTGATCTCGGCAGCCCGGCTGCACGGGCGCCTGCGCAATGCGTGGATGCTGGTGCTCACCGGCGTGGTGTCCCTGCTGTTCGGCATCTTTGTGCTGCTCTTTCCGGGCGCTGGCGCACTGGCGCTCGTCTGGGTGATCGGCGTGTATGCGCTGTTCACGGGCGCGCTGCTGTTCGTACTCGGCATCACAGCACGTGCCTGGCACCGTGAAGGCCCGAGCGGCGAGCCACACGCGCCGTTGCATCCGTGATCGCACCACTCGCGCACGCCTGCAGCACAACGTGAGACCGCGCGGCCGCCGTCGCGCGGCCGCGCCTCTCATCTCCGGAGAGTCGAATGGACGGCCCGTCGTCTCCAGTGATCCAGCCCCAGGTCTGGCACTGGCGTACCTCACGTAAGGAGAATCACATGCCTCTGGATCTCGACAGATGGAATCCGTTCCGGTTTCTACGCTCGAACGCGCAAAAAGGTGCATCCGGCCTCGCCGAAGCGCCGCCCACCGGACAACAGGATGCCCGGCAAAACGGGCAACAGACTGACACACAGACGGGTAACGGTGCCGCGTCGGCAGCCGCGCCTGCGCCGGTATCGTTGGCGCATGCCAACTGGCCGTTGCCCGATCCGATTCATCTGATCGCCGATCTGATCCGCGATCCTTTCGGAGCCTCCGGGCCGCTCAAAAGCTGGTTTGGCGACTTCAGCGCAAGCGAGTTTCAACCGCGGATCGACGTCACCGATGAGAGCGACGCACTGCGTATCGTCGCCGAATTGCCGGGCATGACCCGCGACGACGTCGAACTCGAAGTGATAGAAGACATGCTGATCATCAGCGGCGACAAGCGCTTCGAATCGACGAGCGAAGAACAGGGATGCTATCGGGTCGAGCGGTCGTTCGGACATTTTCAGCGCGCGGTCCCGCTGCCGGCGGACATTGATCTCGATCGGGCAGAGGCCCGCTTTGAAAACGGCGTGCTGACGCTGCGCCTGCCCAAAGTGGCCGGAGAACCGGCCGTGAAGCGCCGCATCGAGATCAAATAATCCCCTCGGCACTCTGCGGTCATGCCAATGGTGAAACCGCGGAAGACGTAGAGAAACCGATATTTTCCGCTCACCCCTACCCGCTCGGGAAGCGATGCCCGCACCGACGAAAAGGAGATCATCATGGCCGAGTGCAGCGTTTGTGGAAAGCCCGCCACCTCGCAGATCACGATCACCGAAAACGGCCATCGCCGTCAGCTGATGCTGTGCGACCAGCACTACATGGAGTTCATGGCGCGCAATCAGCGCCGCCTGTCGCCGCTAGAGTCGCTCTTTCACGGCGGACTGTTCGAAAGCCTGTTCGACGATATGTGGCCACAAACGGCAACCGGCCGTGGCAGCCGCTCGCGGATCGGACGCGCGCCCGGACCCTCCGACGCGGCGGATCAGGGACCAGGCGCCATCAGCGGGCACACGGAAGATTCAACGGGCGGACAACCAGGCGGCCGCACACGCCGGCATCGCCGGGCGCGCGAAGCGGTGGACCTGCAGACCTATCTGAGCCAGAGCGGTCTGGACCGCCTGCAGGCCGCGGCGCAAGCAGCGGTCGAATATGGGAAGAACGAGGTCGATACGGAACACCTGCTGCTGGCGCTCGCCGATAACAATGTGGTGCAGGAAATCCTGCACGGATTCAAGCTCGACCCCGAAGAGATCAGGAGAACCATCGACCAGACCGCGCCGCGCGGCACCCGCAAGGAACCGGCCGACAACGAGCAGATCGGCGTGTCGCCTCGCGCCAAGAGCGCGCTGGAAAATGCGTTGAAGTCGTCGCTGGAAATGGGTCACAGCTATGTCGGTCCGGAGCACATCCTGATTGGACTCGTCGAGGAAGAAGACGGCTTTGCGGGTGATTTGCTGCGCAAGCTCGGGCTGTCGCCGCAATCGCTGCGGCAAAAGGCAGTCAAGGTGGTCGGCAAGGGGGCCGAAGACGGCAAGACGGAAGGTCGCTCCACCACGCCCACGCTGGACAAGTACGCGCGCGATCTGAGCGCGCTCGCGCGTCAGGGCAAGCTCGATCCGGTGATCGGCCGTGACAGGGAAATCGAAACTACCATTGAAGTGCTCGCGCGGCGCCGCAAGAACAATCCGGTGCTGATTGGCGAACCCGGCGTGGGCAAGACCGCAATCGTCGAAGGCCTCGCACAGCGCATTGCGCAGGACCAGGTGCCGGAAGTGCTGCGCGGCAAGCGCGTGGTCGAACTGAACATCAATAGCGTCGTGGCAGGTGCGAAGTATCGCGGCGAGTTCGAAGAACGCGTCAAGCAGGTGCTCGATGAGATTATCGAGAACCAGGACCGTCTGGTCGTATTTATCGACGAACTGCACACCATTGTCGGCGCCGGCCAGGGCGGCGGCGAAGGCGGCCTCGATATCGGCAATGTCTTCAAGCCCCCGCTCGCCCGCGGCGAGCTGCACCTCGTAGGTGCGACGACGTTGAACGAATACCAGAAGTACATTGAAAAGGACTCGGCTTTGGAGCGGCGCTTTCAGCCCGTGATGGTGCCCGAGCCTGGCGTCGAGGAAACGATCGAGATCCTGCGTGGCCTGCGTGACCGGCTCGAAGCGCATCACAAGGTAAAGATCACGGAAGGGGCAATCGCTGCTGCGGCAAAACTCTCGGACCGCTACATCGCCGCACGCTTTTTGCCCGATAAGGCAATCGATCTGCTGGATCAGGCCGCCGCCCGCGTGCGCATTTCATCGAGCTCGCGTCCGCAACCACTGCACGATATCGAGGCGAGCATCCGCCGCATCAAGCAGGAACAGGACGCGGCCAGCGCTGCGAAACAATTCGACAAAGCCAAGCAACTGGAAGAACGGCTCGTCGCGGAACAGAAACAGCTGCATGAAACGACTGAGACATGGAAGAAGGAACGCGGCACCAGCTCGCAGGAAGTCACGGCGGAAGACATTGCGCAGATCGTGTCGTCGCTCACGGGCGTGCCGTTATCTGAACTCACGGCGGAAGACCGCGAGAAGCTGTTGCGACTCGAAGACCACCTGAAGGAGCGTGTGGTCGGCCAGGATGAAGCCGTCTCCGCGGTCGCCAAAGCAGTACGGCTTTCGCGCGCGGGGTTGACCGAGGCCGGCAAGCCGACTGCAAGCTTCCTTTTTCTCGGACCCACGGGTGTGGGCAAGACCGAACTCGCGAAGGCGCTGGCCGCTTCGGTGTTCGGCGACGAGAACGCACTGGTGCGCATCGACATGAGCGAGTATTCCGAGCGTCATACCGTGGCACGGCTCGTCGGCGCGCCGCCCGGATATGTCGGCTACGAGGAAGGCGGCCAGCTTACCGAGCGCGTGCGGCGCAGGCCCTATTGCGTCGTGCTGCTCGACGAAATCGAAAAGGCGAACTCGGAGGTGCACAACCTGCTGCTGCAACTGTTCGACGAAGGGCGGCTTACCGACGGCCGGGGACGTCTGGTGGATTTCACCAACACAATTATTATCGCGACCAGCAATATCGGTTCACAGCTGATCCAGGACAACATAAAGGCAGATTCGAAGCAGCTCGATTATCCGGAACTACGGGACCGGTTGATGGAAGTATTGCGCCATCATTTCAGGCCGGAGTTCCTCAATCGCGTCGACGAGGTGGTGGTGTTTCATGCGCTCGGCAAGGAGCAGATTCGCACCATTGTCGATCTGCAACTTGCGCGCGTACGGCGTACGGCGCTGGCCCAGGGCATCGACCTGACCTTCGACGACAGCTTGCGCGAGCACCTGGCGCAGATCGGCTATGACCCCGAGTTCGGCGCGCGGATGCTCAAACGCAAGATCCGTCTGGAGGTGGAGTCGCAACTCGCCGATGCGCTGTTGGGAGGCGACGTGCACGACGGCGACAAGGTCACCATGACGTACGACCCGGGAACGCATTCCGTGCGGGTGCAGAAAGCAGCGGCGCCGACGGAAGCGCCCAGCGAGGCTTCGGCGCAGGCACCAGCGCATGCGTGACGCCGGCATCGGAAAAGATCGCCACGCCGCCGCGCAAGCAGGCGGCGTGACCGTCACGATTCAAGTTCACCCACGATGATCTCGTCGCGATAGCACCAGATCCACGTTTCGCCGGGCTCGATTGAACGTACCAGCGGATGGCCGGTCGCGTGAAAATGCCTGCTCGCGTGCCGGTTGGGCGACGAATCGCAACAGCCGACGTATCCGCACGAAAGGCAAAGCCTCAGATGCACCCATGGCTGGCCAAGCTTCACGCAGTCCTCGCAATAGTCGATGGGCGTGTGAAGGATGCGGGCCTCGCCCAGGTGCGTGCATTCAGGGGACATGATCGTACTCCTCCGACAGGTTGTGCGCAGACGCACGTGGACCACGGTTACGCTTGCCCTCAACCGCTATTCAGATAGCGATGCACGAGCGCCACCGCCATTGCACCTTCGCCGACCGCCGACGCCACGCGCTTGATCGACGCATGTCGGACGTCGCCCGCAGCGAATACGCCTGGCATACACGTTTCCAGATACAGCGGCGCGCGTTCGAGCGGCCATTTCAGGTTCGCCTGATAAGCCTGCAAGTCGGGACCGGTCACGAGATAGCCGCCTTCGTCGCGGACAATGCCAACCTCCTGCGCCCATTCGGTCTGCGGTACGCCGCCAATGCAGACGAAGAGCCAACTCGTCCTCACCGTGCGTTGCCGACCGGTGCGCACATCGGTCAGCGTGATCGCCTGCAACACGTCACTGCCCGCGAGCGCGGTCACTCCGGTGCACGTGCACACTTCGACGTTCGGCGCCGACGTGATGCGATCCACGAGGTACTGGGACAACGTGTTCTTAAGCGATGCGTCCCGCACAAGCATATACACGCGGTTGGCTGACTGCGAAAAATGCAAGGTCGCCTGTCCCGCCGAATTGCCGCCCCCCACCACATACACGTCTTCGCCATGGGTCAGCGCGGCCTCGCTCGCGCCGGCGCCGTAATAAAGGCCCGCGCCGAGAAAGTGCTCCTCGCCTGCCAGCCCGAGTGTCCGGTATGCGACGCCGGTCGCGCAGATCGATGTGCGCGCCGTGATACGTGTGCCGTCATCCAGATACACGACGCCGCCGCCAGGCACAAACTGAGCGTGCACGCCGGCGCGCGCCAGCAGGATTTCGGCGCCGAACTTGATGGCCTGATCGCGCGCCCGCTCAGCGAGTTCCGCACCACTCAGCCCCTGCGGAAAACCCAGATAGTTCTCTATCTTCGAACTGCTGCCTGCCTGGCCGCCCAGCGCCCAGCGCTCGACCAGCACGGTGTGCAGCCCCTCGGACGCACCGTACACCGCCGCGCTCAATCCCGCCGGTCCTGCGCCGTAAATGGCCAGATCGTAGGCCTCGCGCGATGGATTCGCGAACCAGCCGAGCTTCTCTGTGATTTGCCGGACGGTCGGACATTCGAGCCGCGTTCCGTCGTGGAAGATACAGACGGGCAGGCGCGAATCGGAAAGATGTTGCACGTGCGCCAGATCCTTGGCTTCTTTGTCGCTACCCAGCTCGATCCATTCGAACGGTATGTCGGAGCGATGCAGGAAGTCGCGTATCGCGTAGCCGGCCGAGCTGCGCATGCGTCCATAGATCCTGACCATGAATATGCCCCCCATTGACGAGGTTCAGAACTCGCTTCGCTATTCACGCGCCTGACAGGGAGGCGGCTGCGCCGGGACAAGTGCAGTCGCCCGTATTGTGCAGTGTCGGTCGATCGAAGGGCAGCGTCTTTCGCTAAACCGCCGTTTTTTATCCGCTTTTGCTGAGGTTTCCATCACATCGGGCGGTGCGACGCTTCCACCTTGTCATCGACAAAGCGTGTGCCCCATTCAATGCCGTCGCGCACCGCCTCCTCTTGCGCAAGCCATTCCGGCTGCACCGTGTCCGGTCGGAATTCGGCCACGGTGCTATCGGCTCGGCGCACGCTTACCCTCGCCTGCCACGCGCCGTACGCGTTCTGCTCCGGCTGCACCACGATCTCGTAGCCTCGATGTTCAAACGCGTGCGTATGCATCAGTGGCTCCGGTGTCGTGACAAGGGCATCAATCTGGGAGCACGAACTCGGTGCGCATGTCTTCGATCACCTTCTTGAGATGATGGGCGTAATCCGCGCCGAGGTCATCGAGCGGCACGATGTTCCAGTTGCGGCCGGAGGCGTCCGGCGGATGCCGCTCCGGCAGCGGTAGGCGCACGCGCAAAGCGCCCGGCACGTCAGCGCCGATTTTCGCCATGCGCTTCTCCAGCTCGTCGCGAATATGCTCCGGCGATTGAACGGTCTTCGGCATCGGTTCGACTCCTTCTGGTCGCGCGTCCGGGTTGTCACTGAACGGCGCATACGTTCCTGTTGCGCGAGCATGCGCGAACGATGCTTCAAGTCTAGTCGCAAATTCAGGCATGGTCGAAGAATCGGCGGCTTGCGCAGTGTTGTCATGGCGGATCTGGCCGACATGAACGCCTGCAACCCCATTCGCGGGTCAGGCACGCATCCGATCGCCGATGCAGCGGTGGATCGAATGGTCCGCAGAATCGCGACACATCTGAGCAGGAATTGGAAAGAAGCGCATGCGGGTCATGGCTAGACTCGGCGGAAAGCGGGCCTCTGCGGTGGGACTGCGCCGACGCCTCGAAGCGTCCACGGCAGCGCCTTTCGCCCACGTCCAGATTGCAAGGAGCGAATTCATGTCTGATACGGAAATCGCGCCCAAGGTAGCCGGGCAGCACGACCAACAGGTTCCACTACGCAAGCTGTTCGAACCCGTCAGGGTGGGACCGTATCACCTCCGTCATCGTGTCGTGATGGGGCCGCTCACGCGTTCGCGCGCGAGCCAGCCAGGCAACGTACCGTCGCAACTCAATGCCTGCTATTACGCGCAGCGCGCAGCGGCCGCGCTCATCATCAGCGAAGCGACGCAGGTGTCGATGCAGGGACAGGGCTACGCATGGACGCCCGGGATCCATAGTCGCGAGCAGGTCGAAGGCTGGCGGCTCGTGGCGGACGCGGTGCACGAGGCGGGCGGATTGATGTTCATGCAGCTCTGGCATGTCGGACGCATATCGCACCCCTCGCTGCAGCCCGATGAAATGCTGCCGGTTGCGCCATCTGCGCTCCTGCCAAGAGCGGAAGCGTTCATTCAGAACGAGCGCGGCGAAGGCGTGCTCGCGCCCTGCGTCACGCCTCGCGCGCTGCAGGTCGAAGAGATGCCGTATCTTGTGCGCCAATACCTCCGGGGTGCGCGCAACGCAAAGACCGCCGGTATGGACGGCGTCGAAGTGCACAGCGCGAACGGCTATCTTCTCGACCAGTTTCTGTTGTCCGGCACGAACCGGCGCACGGATGAATATGGCGGATCGAGCGAGCGTCGCGCGCGGCTGCTGCTCGAGGTCATCGAAACGGTTTGCGAAGTGTGGGGTCCGGAAAGGGTCGGCGTCCGGCTCTCGCCTCTCGGTACCTTCAATGACATGCATGACGACGATCCGGAGGCGACCTTTTCTTACGTCATCGAAAAGCTGAACCGGTATGGGCTGGCTTATCTGCACATCGTCAACCCAGCGCTGGCGGCGACCGGTGAGGATCTCGCTTTCGCGGAGCGCGCAAAACGCATGAACGAGATGATACGCAGCGCTTATCGCGGGGTGCTGATGGTCGCGGGCGGCTTCGACGGCAGCAGTGCCGAGAAATGGCTCGAGGACGGCAACGCGGACCTGATTGCGTTCGGACGCCTGTTCATCGCCAATCCCGACCTGCCTGAACGCCTCCGGTCGCGCGCTCCGCTCAATTCGCCGGATCCGTCCACGTTCTATGGAGGCGGCGAGCGCGGATATACCGACTATCCGTCGCTCGCGCAGGAGCGCGGGGAGGCGCCCCGGTCCGTCATCGACGGGCGTTGGAGATAGGCTGTCGCTGGCGGGCGAACTCGCTGCCAAACGACAATCTGCGACGGCCGCCGCCGAGCCGCCGACCGTTCACGCTGGGAGGGGCGCACCATGGCTGTCAATACCTGGGTTGTCGTCGCGGACGGCAGCCGTGCTCGAATCTTCGAGACACCGGGCCTGAGACTGGACTTGCGGGAGATCGAGGATCTCGTCAATGTCGCCCCAAGTGGAGCGACGCTGACGGATAAAGACCGTGAAAAATTCGCGAAGACCGTCGCCGACTACATCGAGAAGGGACGGGTCCACCAACGGTATCAGCGATTGCGATTTGCCGTGGAGCCGAAATTCCTGGGGATGCTGCGCGCGCGTCTGAGTGAGGAGACGCGTCAGATGATTTTCGAAGAGATCAACGAAGACCTGTCGGCCCTCGATGCGCGCGAAATTCAGGCGCACCTGCAAAGGCATTGACGTGACCGGTCGCAGGTTGCATCAATGTGTGGAAGCGGCAAAGTAACGTGTCCACCGGAAGGCAAGCAAGATGTGCCAGACAGGCTCAACGCCATCCGGAGCGCGACTGATCCGTCATCAGTCGATGGACAGCACGAGGTCGTTTCCCTCGACGGATGCGGTCATGCCGCTCAGATCGTTCAACCAGTCCTGGTTGCCGAGCTTGCCCTGCGTGAGTGGCGAGGCGATCGCAATGACGCGCGCACCGGCCCGCCAACCCGCCTCGATGCCGGCAGGCGCGTCCTCGAACACGACGCAGCGGTCCGCACTGACGTTCAATCCGCGCGCACCGAGCAGGAAACAGTCTGGCGACGGCTTGCCGTGCGGCACGTCTTCCGAACTCACCAGCAGCGCAGGGATCGGCAAGCCGGCCGCTTGAATGCGGTTGAGCGCCAGCTTGCGATCGGCGGAGGTCACGATCGCCCAGCGGTCCGCAGGCAGCGAACGCAGCAACGCGCCCGCGCCGGGGATTTCGAACACGCCGTCCATGTCGTCGCGCTCGCGCTGCATTAAAGCGAGCGCGTCCGACTCGATATCGACACCCGGCGGCGCAAGCGCTCGCATCGAGTCGATCGTGCGGCGCCCCTGCGACTCCCGCAGCACATGTGCGGGGTCGAGCCCGTAACGGTTTGCCCACTCCGTGTAAGCGCGCACCATCGGTGCATGGGAGTTGAGCAAAGTGCCGTCCATGTCGAACAGGAGAGACGAGGCGCGAATCTGTACGTTTCGTAGCAGCATGTAGACGGGGAAATGAACAGGATCAGGTGGCAATCAGCACGTCGACGCCCGCCGCCTTCGCGGCCTTGCGCGCCGTATCGGGCAGGTCTGCATCACTGACCCACAAGGGCACGTGATCGAACGGCACAATGACGGAAAAGCCGCGATGGCCCCATTTCGTACTGTCGGCGATGGCACAGACCAGCCTGCTCTGCGCAATCGCGGCATGCTTGAGTTGGGTTTCGAGCTGATTCGAATTGGTCCAGCCGGCGCTTTCGTCGATACCGCGCGCGCCCATGAAAAACAGGTCGAAATGCGATTGCGCGATCTGGCCGAGCGCGACCGGGCCGACCGTGGAAAGACCGTTGTGATAAAGCTCGCCGCCGATCAGATGGACATTGAAAGCCGGATGGCCGCACAGCTCGATGGCGATATTGATGCCGTGCGTCGCGATCGACAACTGGTTCACATCCGGCAGCCCCGCCTTGATTGCGAGCGCGACTTCCATCGCGGTCGTGCCCGAATCGAGGTAGATCGCCATGCCGTCGCGAATCAGACTTGCCGCGTGCCGGCCGATGCGCTGCTTCTGCGTCTGCTCCTTCTGGGCGCGCAAAGGGTATTCGACCTCGGCATCGACGAGCACCGCGCCGCCATGCACGCGCCTGAGCAAACCCTGTTCTTCGAGCACGTGCAGGTCGCGCCGCACCGTCATCTCGGACAAAGAAAACTTGCGGGCCAGATCGCTCACGCGACACTGCCCGCCGCTCGACAGCGTGGCGAGGATCAGTTCGCGCCGATGATCGGCAAGGGCGGCGTCAGGCAGGTTCTTTGGTGGCATGGCATTTCCGTTCGACTGCGCCTCCGGACGCAACTCCCGGTCCGACAACGCGCCAGCAATGGCAGATTGAGATAGCTGGCCGTCCAGCATTTTAAACCGGCCGAAATGCGCGCGGGATTTCGGAGCCGGATCACGACTGGCCGTAATAGGCGCCCGTACCGTGCTTACGCAGATAGTGCTTGGCGATCAGTGTTTCCTTGATGGGCGGCGCCGCGGGATTGAGCGACTGCGTGAGGTAGGCCATCTGGGCGATCTCTTCGAGCACGCGGCTGTTGTAGACCGCCTTCTGGGCGGTCTTGCCCCAGGTGAACGGCCCGTGGCACGCCACGACGATCATCTCGATCTCGCGATGATCCAGCCCGCGCAGCCGCGCGACGATCTGCTCGCCGGTCTCGATCTCGTAGTCACGCTCGATCGCCGCGTCGCTCATCGGCTCGGTCACGGGTATCGCTGCGGTGAGATGGTCCGCGTGCGTCGTACCGAAGATCGGAATTTCGCGGCACGCCTGCGCCCACGCGACCGCGTACATCGAATGCGAATGACAGATGCCGCCGATATCACCGAAAGCGCGATACAGAACCGCGTGTGTCTTCGTATCCGACGAGGGCCGCGCCGAACCCTCCACGACGCGCCCGTCGAGATCCACGACCACCATCGACTCCGGCAGCAGCGACTCGTAAGGCACACCGCTCGGCTTGATCGCAAAGACGCCGGTAGCCGCGTCGAATGCGCTGACGTTGCCGAACGTGTAGATCGCCAGACCCTGCTTCGGAATCTCCAGATTGGCCTCGTAGGCTTCGCGTTTCAGTTCGGTGTACATAGTTCTGTCGAGTGAGGTGCGGGATGGGCTTCCGCGGCGGACAGCCGCTCGATCAGCGCGCCGTATTCGCGGTACTGCCGGTAAAGGCGGTCGTAGATGGCCGTCGCTTCGGGATCGGGTGTGTAGGTCGTCTCGAAGCCGGAACCCATGTGACGTTGCGCCGATTCGACGCTGTCGTGAAGGCCAGCGGCGACCGCGGCGAACATCGCGGCCCCGAGCGCCACCGCTTGATCCGACTTCGCCACGCGGATGTCGAGCCCGAACACGTTCGCGACGATCTGCATGTTGAGTGGCGATTTTTTCGCTACGCCGCCGACCGCGATCACCTCGTCGATCCGGATGCCTTCCTCGCGGAACCGTTCGACGATTGCTCGCGCGCCGAACGCCGTTGCCTCGATCAGCGCGCGGTAGATTTTCGGGGCATCGCTGCCGAGCGTCAGACCGAAAAGCGCGCCGCGAAGCGTTTGATCCGCGAACGGCGTGCGCCGTCCGTTGAGCCAGTCGATCGCGACCATTCCGGTGTCTACGGGGCTTTCCAGCGCGGCCTGACGCTCCAGCTCCGGCAGGATGCGGTGCAGGATGCCATCGCGCTGAGACTGGGCGTCGGGCGTATCGCCCAGCAGGGCAAGCGGCCATGCGAGCAACTGGCGAAACCACGCGTAGACGTCGCCGAATGCGGATTGCCCGGCTTCCATGCCCGTCATGCCGCTAATCACCGACCCTTCGACCTGTCCGCAGATGCCTTTCACGATGCGGCCATCGACCTCCGCCGCTGGGGCCATCAGGATGTCGCAAGTGGACGTGCCCATCACCTTGACGAGCGAATACGGCCGGATGCCTGCGCCGACCGCGCCCATGTGCGCATCGAACGCGCCGACGCCGACCACCACGTCAGTCGTCAGGCCGAGCGTGTCGGCCCATTGCGGCGTGAGCGTGCCGGCGGCCGTGTCGGCAGTGTACGTGTCGCGATAGAGCCGTTCGCGCATGCCGGCAAGCAGCGGGTCGAGCCGCACGAGGAAAGCTTCGCCTGGCAGACCGTCGAAGGATTCGTGCCACATCGCCTTATGCCCGGCCGCGCAGCGGCTACGCTTCATGACGTCGGGCGCGGTCGTCCCTGTGAGAAGAGCGGGCATCCAGTCGCAATGTTCGACCCAGCTGTAAACGCTCGCACGCACGGCCGGGTCGACGCGCAACACATGCAGCATGTTGGCCCAGAACCATTCGGCGGAATAGACGCCGCCCACGTAGCGGGTAAAGTCCACGCCACCCCAGTTGCGCGCGAGCGTGTTGATTTCATCGGCTTCGCGCACGGCCGTGTGATCCTTCCACAGCACGAACATGGCGTTCGGGTTGTCGCGGAACGGCTCGGTCAGTGCGAGCGGCGTGCCCGCGCGATCGACCGCGACGGACGTGGAACCGGTCGTGTCGATCGACATGGCGCGCACGTTCGCTCGCACTTCGTCGGATACGCCAGCTAACGCGTTGCGCACGGCGAGCGTGAACGCGTCGATATAGTCCTGCGGATGCTGGCGAAACACGTTGCGATCCGGGTCGCAATACATTCCTGCTTTCCAGCGCGGATAGAACTCGACGGCGCTTGCCACCTGTTCGCCGGTTATCGTGTCGACGATCAGACTGCGACACGAGTCCGTGCCGAAATCCACGCCAATCACCAATGCGCTTGTGTCTAATGTGCTCATATCAGTTCATCGAGCCTTTCTGACGCCATTTGTCGAGAATGACCGCGAGCACGATCACCGCGCCCTTCGCAACGTACTGCCAGAACGACGAGAGCCCGAGAATGGTGAGGCCGTTGTTCATCACGCCGATGATCAAGGCGCCGACTACCGTTCCCCAGATCGTCCCGACGCCGCCCATCAGGCTCGTGCCGCCGAGCACGACCGCCGCGATCGCGTCGAGCTCGTAGCCGCTGCCCCAGTTTCCGTTCGCGCCGTATAGCCGGCTCGCCGACATGGCCCCCGCCAGTCCGGCAAAAAGGCCGCTGATGGAATACACGAAAAGCAGAACGAGGCTCACGCGGATGCCTGTCAGGCGCGCGGCCTGCAGATTGCCACCCACCGAATAGATGTGCAGGCCAAGCACGGTCTTTCTGAGGATCGCCCATGACACCAGCACGACGCTGACTGCGATCCAGATAAGCCATGGCACATGCAGGAAGTCGCCATTGCCGATCCATTCGAAGCTCGGAATGTCGTTGTTCAACACGGTCGTGCCGTCGGCAAGCAGGTATGCCGCGCCGCGAAACGCCGTCATCGTGCCAAGCGTCACGACGAACGCATTGATGTTCAGAAAGGCCACCATCGCGCCGTTGATCGCGCCCATCACGAGGCCGGACACGATGAACACCGGGATCGACCAGCCGGCCATATGTCCCATCAACGAGACCTGCATGCCGAGCACCGCCGACACCGCGAGAACGGAGCCGACCGACAGGTCAATGCCCGCCGTCAGGATCACGAAGGTCATGCCCGCCGCCAGCACGAGGTTGATCGCAACCTGGCGCAGGATGTTCATCGTATTGTCGGCGGTCGCGAAATTCGACGTGCCGTCCGCGCTGTAGTAGACCGTCAGCGCATAGAAGACGAGATAGAGCACGATCAGAACCGGCAGCATGCCGAGCCGCTGCAACAGCAGATCGGCGACGAGGCTTTTCTTCTTCGGGCCAGGCGCCGCCGGTCCGGATTCGGCCGGGTGGTGGAGTTTCGTTTCAGCCATGTTTGACGTTGTCCTTTGCTTCGACCGCTTCGCCGGTGGCGAGACGCATGACGTTTTGCTGTGTGATGGCCGCGCCGCTCAGTTCGCCGGTGATCGCGCCTTCGCGCATCACTAGCACACGGTCGCAGAGCCCTACGACTTCCGGCAGTTCGCTTGAAATCACGATCACGGCGACGCCCGATTCAGCTAGCGTGCCGATGATCTGATAAATCTCGCTCTTCGCACCGATATCGACGCCGCGCGTGGGTTCGTCGAGAATCAGCACCTTCGGCTTGATCTCCAGCCAGCGCGCGAGCAGCACCTTTTGCTGGTTTCCCCCCGACAACCGCCCCACGATGACGTCGGGGCTCGCGACTTTCACGCTCAACTGCTTGACCGATTTGCCGGCAAGCCTCCTGAGCGCGCCGTGATCGACGATGCCAAGGCGGCTGTTGCGTCCGGCGACATTGAGCGTCGCATTCGTCAGCACGGAGAGTTGCAGGAAGAGCCCAAGGCCCTTGCGATCTTCGGGCACGTAGCCGATGCCGAGCGCGATGGCGGCGCGCGGATTCGGCGTGTGGACCAGTTTGCCTTCGAGGTGGATGCTGCCGGACGCCTTCGGGTCCGCGCCGAACAGAAGGCGCGCGAGTTCCGTGCGCCCTGCGCCGACCAGCCCCGCGAAGCCCACAATCTCGCCGCGCCCGACCGAGAACGACGCCGGCTTGATCTTTTCGCCCGACAGATCGCGCACTTCGAGTACCGGTTCGCGCGTCACGCCCGCAGCACGCTTGTGCTGATAAAAATCGTCGAGCGGCCGGCCGACCATCATCTGGACGATGCGGCTCGAATCAAGCGCGTCGTGCGACAGTTCGCCGACGTAGGTGCCGTCGCGCAGCACGGTCACGCGGTCCGCAAGCGCGTAGACTTCCGCCATCCGGTGGCTGATGTAGATGATCGCAAGGCCCTCGTCGCGCAGACGCCGCACGACCGTAAAGAGATGGTCGGTCTCGCGGTCGGAGAGCGCGGCGGTCGGCTCGTCCATGATCAGCACGCGGCCTTTATGGATCAACGCGCGCGCGATCTCGACCTGCTGCTGTTCTGCGATCGACAGGCGCCTCGCGCGGTCCGACGCCCGAAAGCCCGCGCCGAGCTGACGAAGCACGGCGGTCGTTTCGCGCCGCATCCGCGCGTGATCGACAAAGCCGAAGCGCGTGCGGGGCTCGCTGCCCATGAAGACGTTTTCGGCGACCGACAGATTCGGTGCGATCGCCAGTTCCTGATAGATGAGGTTGATGCCCGCCGCGCGGCTCGACGCGGGATCACGCAGGCGCACGGCTTGCCCGTCGATGCGGATTTCACCGCGGTCCGGCGAATACACGCCTGACAGGATCTTCATCAACGTGCTCTTGCCGGCGCCATTCTCGCCCATCAACGCGTGAATCTCGCCGCGATGGACAGTGAGGCTCATCCCGGACAGCGCACGCGTCGCACCGAACGACTTGTCGATGCCAACCATTTGAAGAATCGCACTCGTCATGACTTTTCCAGGGGGAACGTACGCGGCGACCGTGCCGACGCGCACGCAAGGGATGTGTTTCTCTTGGCCCGCGCAACCTGTTGCCTAGTTACGTACCCAGCCCTGATAAGTCGCGACGTTCGCCCGGGTGATCGGCGGCGTTTCGAGCAGCTTGACCTTCTGCGCAGGCGGCTTGCCATTTAACAGCGCATAGCCGATGTCCACGCCTTCAGTCGCCATCCGGTGCGGATCCTGCGCCGGCGTCACGGCGAACAGGGACTTCGGATTCTTCAGTGCCGTCTCGCCGTCGGGCGCGCCGTCGACGCCACCGATCAACTTCACGTCGGTGCGCTTCGCCTGGCGGATGGCGAGTTCCGCGCCGATCGCGGTCGGGTCGTTGATGCCGAAGACGGCGTCGATCTTCGGGAATGCAGTCAGCAGGTTTGACATGCTGGAGAGGCCGCCGTCGCGGCTGCCGCCGGCATTCTGATTGTCGGAAAGCAGCTTGATACCGGGGTTTTTGGCGAGCTCGGACTTGCAGCCTTTCACGCGGTCCATGATCGACGACACCGGCGGGCCGTTCACGATCACGACATTGCCCTTGCCGCCCAACTGCTCGGCAATGTACTTGCACGATTGCGCGCCCGCCATGGTGTTGTCGGACATGACCGTCGCGTCCGCGCCCTCGGCCGCTACGTCTACCGCGACGACCACGATACCCGCCTTCTGCGCCTTCTTTACGGCAGGCGCGATGCCCTTGGAATCAGCCGCGCCGAGGATGATCAGGTCGACCTTGTTGGCGATGAAATTTTCGATCTGGCCGACTTGTGTGTTCAGGTCGTACTTCGCCGAAACCACCGTCACTTTCGCGCCAGGGTTGATCTTGTGTGCTTCTTCTGTCGCACTCTGGCCGATCGCGACGAAGAACGGGTTCGCCAGGTCGCCCACGGTCACGCCGACTGATTTCAGCGGTTTTTCGGCCGCTTGTGCGGTCGCAGCCAGTGCGAGCACGGAACAGACAGCGAACGATGCGATGGTTTTTTTCATATTGTCTCTCTCCGATAAGGAACCCTGTCAGATGACACGGGCATGCACAACGATCCGAACATAATCTAACATTTCGACACAATAATAAACACTATCGAACATGTTGTGAAGGATTTTCGGAGGTGTTGCGTGGGCGAGGAGACGAGCGTGCGCCCGTGCAGATCCTGCAGGCGGCAAATCGGTCGGGGTTTGATGCGCACCGCAACCGGCGAGGCGCCAGGTCCGAATCCGGCCATGCAGCTTTCTTTCGCCAGACCTGTTGTCTGTAAGCACCAGGCACTGCGGTCGACCTGATAGCAGAAATAATGAACACCTACACCGGGTGTAACTTCAGGCGTGCGATTGAAGTTTGCCCGTCGCTTGCCGATAAGCATGGGTCAGCACACGTGCACAAGCGAAAAGAAATGGCCGAATTTCCCGCCTTACACATCGAAGAAAACAGACGTCATGCAGTCGAGCGACGCCGCCGGCATGACACGGCTGACGGCCCGCGAATCGACCCGGTCGATTGGCTGGCGGCATACATGAAGCGTGTACCGAGCGCAGCCGCATCCTTGATCGCCGGTCACGCGATGGGCCGCCGTCTGGTATGGACGGCGAGCAGCCGGAGAGACAGGCGCGACGCGACCGTCTATCGTTTCGCGTCGGCAAAACCCACGCTTTCCAGCCGCGAAGACGCGACGGGAAAACGAACTTTTTCGAACTGACCCCTCGCGACGAAAAGACCGGCGATCGCGGCTATACGGTGTCGCGTTTGCGAGATCAGGTCGTTTTCGCCCAGGCAGGTCGAGTCAAGCCGCCAGGTGATAGAACGTATGCGTTCGGTAACAGTAGTCGTTGACCGCTCGCGCTCAGGCCGCCGCCTGAATAATCGCGTCGGCTGCCGCGCAGCAATCAGGAGTATGAATTTTGACTGACGACATTCGCGTATTGCCCGGGGTGGCAACGGCGCAATTCAGATCATTCGCGGCGAACATGCCGCCATTCTATGCGTCGGTGATCGCCACGATGCTAACCGCGATGATCGTCTTCTACCGGGAAACGCCGGGCTGGTTTGCAGTGGGAATGCCATTCCTTTTCGTCAGCATCTGTTTATGGCGTATCCGTTGGTGGACGACCCATCGCAACGATCCGGTCACCGACGCCCAGGCAGGGAAGCATCTCATTCGCGCAACGGCGATCCTGATAGGAAGCACCGTGACGGTGATGGCGATGGATGTCGCTGTCTTCCCCAGCGCGAGTATCCACGCTCGCTACTACGTGGCCATGCAGATTCTCGCCTCGACGATGGCTGGCTTTTACTGCCTGATGCATCTCCGGGCGGCGGCTTCGCTCATGGCCATTGCAATGATGGTGCCGTTCACCGGCTTCATGCTTGCGATGAGAGACGTGGGATCGATTGCGTCTGCGATCAATTCTCTTATCAACGTCGGCTTGATGATGTTTGTCATGTCGCGGTATCAGCGCGAATTTACGAGTCTGGTGCGATCGGAGGCCGCGACCGCCGAGTTGAGCAAAGAAAACATACGCCTTGCAAACCTCGACATGCTGACCGGTCTTCCGAACCGGCGGCTGTTCTTCGACACTTTACTGGACGCACTCCAGACCGCAGCAGCCCACGGGCAAACTGTCGCAGTCGGCATTGCCGATCTGGACGGCTTCAAGCCGGTGAACGATACCCATGGCCATCGGGTAGGCGATGCGGTGCTCGCCGAGGTCGCCCGCCGCATGACGGCGTCGGCCGAGTCGGTCTTCGTCGCCCGGGTAGGGGGCGACGAATTCGGTTTCGTGATCACCGACTTTCGCGATCGTGAAACGCTTCTCTCGTTCGGCGATCAGGTGATCAAGGCTGTCTCCACCCCGATCCAGGTTGGCAGCATCGTTACCTCGGTGGGATGCTCGCTGGGCTTTGCGCTGTACCCGGAGGCCGCAGCGACTTCCGACGTATTGTACGAATGCGCGGATTATGCGCTGTACCACGCAAAACGTTCCGGCCGCTCAAAAACCGTCGTTTTCGCGGACAACCACGAGGCCATACTCAAGGAGCAGGGAAAGGTCGAACAGGCCCTGCGCGGTGCCGATCTCGAGCAAGAGATGTTTCCCGTTTTCCAGCCGATCGTGGACACGGAAGCGGGAAAAACGAAGGAATTCGAGAGCCTCGCTCGTTGGCAGAGCCCTGTCCTGGGTATGGTGTCACCCGCGGTCTTCATTCCTGTTGCGGAGCAGGCAGGATTGATAGGTGACATTACGCTCGTGCTGCTTCGCAAATCGCTGGAGGCTGCGGCAAAGTGGCCAACCGACGTGCATCTGTCGTTCAACGTGTCGCCGTTCGATATTTCGAGCCAACACAGAACTTTGCAGATGATCAGCATTATCTCCGGAAGCACTGTGGAACCATCGCGGATCTCGATTGAGCTGACGGAGACAGCGTTGCTGCACAGTTTCGCCGAGACCAACGCCAATATGCGGCGCCTTCAGGAGCTAGGCGTCAACATCTCACTTGACGATTTTGGAACCGGTTATTCAAGCCTGAGTCACATCCACGCACTGCCTTTCGACAAACTGAAGATTGACAAGAGTTTCGTCGACGCGATCAGCTCCAATCCGCGCAGTCGGGACATTGTCCGTTCGCTGATCCTGCTGTGCAAAGACATGGGTATCGGCTGCGTGGTAGAGGGAATTGAGACTGCCGAGCAGTTGGATGTCGTGCATCAGCTAGGTGCGAGGAACATTCAGGGCTACTTTTTTTCGAGGCCTATTGAAGCCACATCGATAAGTGCGTTTCTGAGCGCGTACGACGCTTCGTCCCCTCACGCGAACGAAAGAAGCCTCACCCTCACGTAACGGCTATCTCGACGGCTGCTTCCAGCGCTTGACGGTCATTCGTCTGCCTTAAGCGTTCGATTACCTATCTGCGGAGCCGGGGGTGCCGGTTCCGACCGACGGCATGCCGGCGTCGGCCTACCCGCAGTGCTTACGTGCACGCGAAGATGGTGGCCCCAGCCTCCCACGCTAGTCGGCACGCTTGATGCTGCGTGTGATCGCACATTGCACGGCGCTTCGCTCGCGCCACCGATCAGTCATGGCGCGGACGCCGGCAATGGGGAGAACGCCATGCAAACGCTACCCATCCCGCGCCGCTTTTACCTGCTGGGCGCGCTGATTTTGTGCTCCGCTATCGTCCTGAGTTGCGGCGGTGGCAGTGGCGGAACGTCGGGCACGGCTAGCTCGGGCGGCGGCACCACGACCGGAACGGGTAGCGGCACCGGCAGCCCTGGCGGCGGGAGCGGAAGCTCGGGCGGTACGGGCAGCCCGTCGGGCGGCACCGCCATGTCTGCTGCCGGCGACGTCGTGACCTACCACAACGATATCGCGCGCACCGGCCAGAACCTCAACGAAACCATCCTCACGCCCGCGAATGTCAACGCAACCACGTTCGGCAAGGTCGGCTTCTTTGCGGTCGACGGCAAGGTGGATGGTCAGCCGCTGTACGTCGGCGCGCTGGCGATTGCCGGCGGCACGCATAACGTCCTGTATGTCGTGACCGAGCACGACAGCGTCTTCGCGTTCGATGCCGACACCGGCACGCAACTGTGGAAAGCATCCGCACTCGGCGCCGGCGAAACAACGAGCGACGACCTCGGCTGCGCGCAGATCACGCCCGAGATCGGCATCACGTCGACGCCGGTCATCGACCGCTCACGCGGGGCGCACGGCACGATCTTTGTCGTCGCGATGACGAAGGATTCCAGCGGCGGCTACCACCAGCGCGTACATGCGCTCGACCTCGCGACCGGGGCCGAACTGCTGAACGGACCCACCGAGATCGCCGCGTCATATCCGGGTACGGGTGCGAACAGTTCGAACGGCCGCGTTGTGTTTGCGCCATCGTCCTATGCCGACCGCGCGGGGTTGCTGCTGCTAAACGGCGTGATTTACACAACGTGGACCTCGCATTGCGACGGGGGCGCGTATACCGGCTGGATCATCGGTTACAGCGCGGACACGTTGCAGCAGACCTCCGTCCTGAACGTCACACCGAACGGTTCGGACGGTTCAGTCTGGATGAGCGGCGCCGGTCCCGCATCGGACGGCTCGTCGATCTATCTGCTCGACGCGAACGGCACATTCGATAACACTTTCAACGCCAATGGCTTCCCTGCACAAGGCGATTTCGGCAATACGTATCTGAAACTCGGCACGACCGGTGGTCTGTCAGTCGCGGATTATTTCGCCATGTCCAACATTGTTCAGGAATCCAACGCAGATGAAGACCTCGGCTCGGGCGGCGCGCTCGTGCTGCCGGATCTTGCGGATGCGAGCGGCGCGATTCATAGGCTCACCCTCGGAACAGGTAAAGACGACATCATTTATGTGCTCAATCGAGACTCGATGGGGAAGTTCAACGCTGCCGGCAACAACATTTACCAGATCATTCCTGGACAGCTGACGGGTGGCGAATTCGGCATGCCGGCCTATTTCAACCAGACCGTTTATTTTGGCTCGGTCAGCGATCACCTGAAGGCGTTCACGATTACCAATGCGAGGCTGTCGGCGACCCCTTCCAGTCAGACCGCCATGACTTTTGTTTATCCGGGGACGACGCCGAGTGTATCGGCCAACGGGTCCGCCAACGGTATCGTGTGGGCGGCCGAGAATGGCAACGTTGCCGCGTTGCATGCATTTGATGCTGCCAATCTTGCCACCGAGCTGTACAACAGCAATCAGATGGGCACGCGCGACCAGTTCGGTGCGGGGAACAAGTTCATCACACCCATGATTGCGAATGGCAAGGTCTATGTCGGGACCACGAATGGCGTCGCTGTTTTTGGTCTTCTGACGAAGGGTTGATGCCGGGTTCATGCGTTGGCTCAGTTCGCCCTGAGACGGAATCCACATGAAGCGACCAAGCGGCCGAAGCCGCTGAATTCAGCCGATTTTCAGCCAGTCCGGCGAGTCTTCGCTGCGTCGATGCAAGCGCGCGGCAAGTCCGCGACCGCGGTCCGCGCCATGACAGCCGGTCCCGTACCGTCGAAGCGACATTTTTTTCAGCGAAAGGCCGCCTACCTGTAACCGGCAGCGCCTATCGAACGAACTCATTTCACCTACCCACTCACGCTCGTCGATACCGCCGATGTCGATTCACTTTTCATGACCCATGTGTGGCCGCTGCTGCCATGATCTGCGGCCGCTTCTCGCGATTTGTGAGGCGCTCGACCGGCTGGACATCGAGCGCGCTCTGCGGACGCCCCGGCGTATCTGGGCATCTTTAACGAGGACCTCAGCAATAGCAACTGAAAGTATTCATCACACTTGTCCGGTTCGCTCCAACAGTAGCCTGCTCGCGCTGAAGAGCGGAACACCATAACGGTCGCTTTCTGGAGTCAGAATATGCTGCCCCGCATTCTTACTGCCTTGATTGCAAGCGCCGCGGCGCTGCTCTCCTGCCATGCTTTCGCTGACGAACTGCGTCCGGTCGTCGTTGAACTATTCACCTCCGAGGGCTGTTCCTCCTGCCCGCCGGCGGATCGCCTGCTTTCTGAACTGAGTGACACGCGCACCGACGTTCTGCCGCTGGCGTTTCATGTCACCTACTGGAATCGGCTCGGCTGGAAAGACCCGTTTTCGTTAGAGGCCGCCGATGCACGGCAGGCCCGATACGCGCAACGGTTTCGTGGCTTCGAGTACACGCCCGAAATGGTTGTCGATGGAAAAGCCGATCTGGTCGGATCCGATCGCAGTGCGGCGGCCATGGCTATCGCGCATGCCAGGGCCGATGGGATGACGGCCGCGACGGTCCACGCCACACAGTCCAATCATGGCGTTTCGGTATCCATTGGCCGTGGCGTCGGACGCGCGCATGTGCTGCTGATCGGCTACGACGCCCGTCACGTCACCGCGGTCGGCCGCGGCGAGAACGCAGGCCATACGCTCACCGAATCGAACGTCGTGCGCAGCATCATGGACATAGGTCAGTGGTCCGGCGCGGCGCTGACGTTGCGTGCCGATGCCGTTGCCGGCGAACATCAGGTCGTACTCCTCGAGGCCGACGACGATGCGATCGTAGGCGCCGCAACCGTGAGCAACACGGCCGATGCCCCTGCTCAGTGAGCGGCGGGCGTTGTTCGACGGCGCATTCTCCGCGGCCGGCGTGTCTATTGATCAGCAGTTCGAGAACGCGAACGGCTTGCGGGTACATGGTGCGGGACTGCTCAGGCACGTTTGCGTTGCATTGATACCACTGATTCGCCGGGCAATCGCGATCGTATTGCGTTCAAACGCCCCGCAAACCCTTGTCGCGCTTCGATTGCTTACGATTTATGACAAATTATTGCTGTTATTGCAAAGGAAAACATCTCCCTGAAAGCGTTTGTTTGACCGCTCACTTTTTTATACTCGCGGCGATTCTCACCCCCTATCGTTAACAAAGCCCGAGTCAATCTATGAAGAAAATCTCCTTCGCCCTCGCCGTCTCCGCGCTTGCCGCATCAACCGCCCATGCGCAGAGTTCGGTGACCCTCTATGGTCTGATCGATGCCGGCATTGCCTATACGAACAATGTTCAGAATGGCACCGCCAGCCACGGTAGCTCGCGCGTCGCACTTGCAAGCGGCAATATCAGCGGCAGCCGCTTCGGCCTTCGCGGTGCGGAAGATCTCGGCGGCGGCCTGAAGGCTATCTTCGTGCTCGAGAACGGCTTCAACGTCAACAACGGCGCTTTGGGCCAGGGCGGCCGCATGTTCGGCCGTCAAGCGTTCGTCGGCCTGAGCACCGCACAATATGGCACCGTGACGATGGGGCGCCAGTATGACTCGATGGTCGACTTCGTCGCGCCGCTGTCCGGCACGGCGGGCACGTTCGGCGACTCGGGCTTCGCGCACGTATACGACAACGACAACCTGCAACATACAGTCCGCTTGAGCAACTCGGTGAAGTTCACGAGTGTCGATTACGCCGGCTTCAAGTTCGGCGGCGTGTACGCGTTCAGCAATAGCACCAGCTTCGCGGTCGACCGCGCGTACAGCGCCGGCGCAAGCTACAACAATGGCCCGCTGCGACTCGCCGCCGCCTATCTCCAGATCAACGGCTCCGGGGCGGCAAGCAGCCCGGCCGGAGCGGTCAATCAGAACGTCGCGGCTGACCCGAGCGAGTTCAAGTCGACCGCGGGCGGCGGCAACCTGACGGCGGATGTGCAGCGCACGGCCGGTGCCGGCATCGGTTATACGTTCGGCCCGGCAGCGGTGAACTTCGTCTATACGCACAGCCAGTACCAGAATACGTCCGCATTCGGCCTGAACCCGGTGGGCGGTTCAACCCACTTCGACAACTATGAACTGAACGTCAAGTACGCACTCACGCCGGCGCTGAGTCTCGGCCTGATGGACACTTTCACGGACGGTCATCTGAACGGTGTGAGCAAGTCGAACATCGGCTCCGATCCGAAGTGGAACCAGGTCAACGCGATTGCGCGCTATTCGCTGTCGAAGCGCACGGAAGTGTATGGTGAAGCAATGTACCAGCATGCGATCGGTAACAAGAACACTGCAGTGATGTACAACGCCGGCGGTAACTCCGCGACGAGCAATCAGGTGATGGGGGCTGTCGGCATCCTGACCCGCTTCTAAGGAAGCCTGACGGAGATTCAATCCTGTGTGTGCGCACAGGATCACTACGCGCCGGCAAAGCACCGCCGGCGCGTCGGATTGTTCGGAGAAAGTCGCGTAGGCGAAAGTCTCAGCGGACCGTCGCTCCGTATGCACTGCGCCCGCTACATCAACCGCGTCGAGCGGCTTCCCCTCTTGTGCCCTTGTGCGCATACATGTCGAGATCGCTTTCGACGAGCAGGTCGATGACCGATTGGTGCCGCTGCGGATCGAATTGCGCCTGTCCCACGCTGAAGCGGATTTCGTACCTGTGCGGCGATCCAGCATGAGCCGCCGCGAGGGTGTCGCGCAGACGTTTGAGCGCACGATGGGTATCTTCATCGTTGGCATCTGTCAGAAGCACGACGAATTCGTCGCCGCCGAGTCGACCGATTACATCGCTGTCGCGGAGCGCGGCACGTAGCGCATCGGCGAAGGTCACGAGCGCGCGGTCGCCTTCGGCGTGCCCATACGTGTCGTTGATCTGCTTGAAGCTGTCGAGGTCAAAGAACAACAGCGACGCGTGCCGCCCCAGACGCTTGCAGACGTGCAACGTTTGTTGCGCGAGCGCTTCGAAGCCGCGCCGGTTGACCAGTAGCGTGAGGTCGTCGACGGTGGCGAGTTCGATCGCCGCAATTTCCCGTTCCACGATCTTCGCCAGGTCGCGCAAAAGTCCGCACTCTTCGCTCCCGAATGCTCGCGGATGCGTATCGATCACACACAGCGTGCCGACTTTGCTACCGTTCGGTGCAGTCAGCGGCTGCCCGGCATAGAAGCGAATGCCGGGCGTACCCGTGACGAGCGGATTGTCATGAAAGCGCGCGTCGTTGCGTGCGTCGGGAATCACCAGAACGTCAGTGTGCAATATCGCGTGCCCGCAAAAGGAGATGTCGCGCGCCGTCTGTGCGACGTTCAAGCCCATACACGACTTGAACCACTGCCGGTTCTCGTCGACGAGACTGACAAGCGCGATCGGCACATTGAACAGGCGACGTGCGATTCGCGTCAGCCGGTCAAATCGTTCCTCTCCGGGCGTGTCTAACAGTCGGAGCGCACGCAGCGTCGCGAGGCGCACAGGTTCGTTACTGGGTAGGGGCGCGGCAAGCATAACAGTGTCTCGGTTCTAACTAACAGGCTGTTTAATCGGAATGCCCCATAAACAGGGTTTGAGAGACCGGCGCTATCGATATCGCGTTCATAACGCCGTAACGCCGGGCCAAGAGCGGGTATGGATCGCATGACGAATCAGCAAGCGCCCGGATCGCTTCACGCACTACCGCCCGACGGTTAGCGAAGCCAGCAACTTCAGCAGGCTGTCGATATTGACCGGTTTGACGAAGTGATAGTCGAAGCCCGCCGCCTGCGCGCGCAGTTTGTCCCCGGTCTGACCGTAGCCCGTGATCGCGATTAGCAGCGGCTTCCTGTCGCCTTGACGGCGCAGTTGCTTCGCCAGCTCATAGCCGTCGATATCCGGCAAACCGATGTCGAGCAACGCCACGTCCGGAGCGAACAGCGGCGCGGCTTCGAGCGCTTCGGCGGACGAATAGGCGACGCGGGTCGCGTGTCCTTCGGATCGGCACAACATTGCGAGGGCATCGGCCGCGTCTCGGTTGTCGTCGACCACGAGCATGTGCAACGCGGTCTTGGCAAGCCCCTGCTGCGGCTCCAGGCGGTCGACCGCCACATGGCGCTCGTGGTGATGAAGCCGCGGCAGGCGCACGGTCACCGTGGTGCCCAGATTGCGGCCGGCGCTATACACACAGATCGTGCCTTGATGCATCTCGACCAGCTTCTTGACCAGCGACAGCCCGATCCCGAGGCCGCCGCTCGAACGATCGAGCGTGCGTTCGCCTTGCGAGAACAGCTCGAAGATTTTCGGCAACAGTTCGGCCGAAATGCCAGTGCCGGTGTCCTGCGTGACAATCGAAACCGATTCGTCATCGGCTTCGACGTTCACGGTGATTTCACCGTGCTCGGGCGTGTACTTGCTTGCGTTGCTCAGAATGTTGACGACAATCTGCGAGATCCGCGTGATGTCGCCGTTCACCCAAAGAGCCGCATCGCACACGTTCACGTGCAGGTGCTGATGACGCGCTTCGGCGATCGCCGCGACCGACTCGACCGCGTGATAGACGGCGGTGCCCACCAGCACCGGTTCGAGTTGGAGCACGATGCGCCCTTGCGTGATGCGCGACACCTCGACCAGATCATCAACGATGCGGGTCATGTGTTCGACCTGACGGCGCATCATGTCGATCAACTCGGGCGAGCAGTTTCCCCCGTCCGGGCGTTTGTCGAGCAACGCGAGCGCCGTGCGTAGCGGCGCGAGCGGATTGCGCAGCTCGTGCGCAAGCATTGCGAGGAATTCTTCCTTGCGACAGTCCGTTTCCCGCAACCTCAAGTTAAGCTGCTTGCGCTGCGCGAGGTCGATCAGCGCAATCTGGCGGCGTAGATCCGCTTCCGCCTTTTCTGCCGACAAGGCGTTCCGGGCGCTCGCCATCCTTCGGGTTGCCGCGGTCAGGGAGCGCGAAATCCGGCTTAACGGAAACAGTTGGGCACCTGGCTCCAACGAGCCACGCCCCGAATGCGCGCACTGGCGTTGCGCCTTTACCATGCCGCCAATCAGGCCGTCACCGTCGGCCTCGTCCGTCCTGCGCTCCGACGCAGTCCCGGGTGAATGGTTCGGCGCAGGCCGACCTGAGACGAAGAAAGCCGGCCGGGGCCCGACGACGAGCAAGCCTCGTCGTTCGAGCGTGTAGTAAGCCCGGAAGACGGTTGAAGGGCTCACGCGGTACGACCTGCTCGCCTCGCGCACGGACGGAAGCCGCGCACCAGGCTCAAGCGCACCGATGGCAATCAGGTTTTCGAACTCCGTCGCCAGCTGGAGATAGCGCTTCATCATTAAACTTACCAGGGAAATAGGGCTGCCCAGACCTGCCGCGGTTGCGGGTGAAACGCCTCATACGGAATGTCGGATCCACCAGCCCCGCGTCGTCCACGCTCCCGCCTCGGCCGAAGATGGTGCGTTCGCGGCCCCGAGAAAAGCCTTCAACCCGCTGGCACCGAGTGCACGGCTATAGAAGAACCCTTGACCAAACTCGGCAAGGCTTGCCCGCGCGATGTTGTGGTGCGCCGCGTGCTCAATGCCTTCCACAACCACCATGGCGCCCATCTCGTGGCCCATGCTCGTCAACGCACTCAACTGTCTGGAGCGCTCATCGGCATCCATTGCCAGCACCTCCCTGTCGATCTTCACCATCTCGAAGCGCATGTCTGCCGGCAGTTCAGGTCCGACGTCAGTACGACTCGTGGCCGACAGCGCAAAACGCAGTCCTCTGTTGCGCGCCTGGGCCATGATCGGGGTGAGACGTTTTCTGAATTTCATCGCGCTGCCCGCTCCGACCTTCAGTACCAGGAGCGGCAGACCAATTGAGCCGACATCCCCCAGGTCCGCGATGAAGGCGGAACTCATCAGGTAAGAAGCAGGAGCATTAATGGCCACGAAAAGCGATTTCGGCGCGCCGATTTCCCGCAACTCCTGAGCGGCGCGTGACACGACGAATTGCGTCATCGGTCCAATCAAACTGCTGTTCTCAATGAACTGCATATAGTGAGCGGGGCCGAGCGCGCCGTATTGCGGGTTGTCCCATCGCAAGAACGCTTCGACGCCGGCGCACGTGCGCCGCCTGACGTTCACGATCGGTTGGTACTCGACATGGAACTCGCCGCGACGCAGCCCTGCACGCGCAGCACGCAGCAGCGACTCGTCGTAGCGAAACCACCTTTTCTTGAGCGCCCAACCCGCCACGACGATCAAAACCGCCAGCAGGATCGGCCACCATACAAAGCGCAAGATGTTCCATACCGGGAAACGCTGCGTAGCCGTGCTCGGCGACGGCGAAACCGACGCAGCGGTGCCGGTGCCGATCGAAGTCGGCAAGGTGCTTGCTTCGCAACCTTTTCCCTGCAAGCAATCCGGAGGCGGCATTGTTGGTGATTCAGGCGACTGCTCCACCCGGTCAATCCGCAAGACGACAGGGATCGCTGCGCCGGAGGCCGGGGGGCCGCCTGCCACTGTCACCGGGTGCGCGCTGATTGGCCATGGCAGTTGCGTGAGCAGCGTCACCGCGACCGGCACCGAACTGTCCGTTGCAGCAGCGTCGTCGGTGGCTTCGGCAAGCGTATCGTCGAGCGAATCGCAAGTAATAGCCTGGGGAGGCGTCGGGCCGGCGACCGGCCCCGCAATGGCAGCAGGAACAAGCGGCAGCGGCGCAATGGACACGCAGGCTGAGCCAAAGTAAATGGGCGGGGCCGGCGGACCAGCGAGCCAGTCCGTCATTTGCTGCCAGACGTTGCGCTCAGACGAAAGACTGCGGCTCGAATCCGCTTCGGGCGGCCCTGCAAAAGCGAGCGAGCTGCCTGCGCAGACGACGAGGACGATTGCGAACCTTCGACGCGAGGCATAAGTGAACGCGATGGAAGTGCTGCGCCTGACTGATGTTACCGGAGACCCGAATGCCATTAATTCATCGCTAAAAGAATTGGCCTGCAAATCGTTATCGATTGGACCGTTACGCGTAGGCGAAACATCGAAAGGAGTGGAACCGGTCTGCGCCGCACTTTGCCAGCGTGTGTGCGTCCACAATAGAAGCAGATTGCAAAAGAAATGCCGTATCAGCTTGAAAAACGGCTATCTTCTATAGAGGATGGGTATGCTGGCGGCGCGGACCCGACGCCAGCGCGTGTCCTGCAAGGAGTACGCGTTGAAACGGTACGAGCAGTTGGCCGACCAACTCAGCGAGCTCATCAAGCGCGGTGATCTGCCACCCGGCGCGCGTATTCCTTCGATTCGCGTCGCGTGCAAGGCATGGGGCGTGAGCCCCGCGACGGTATTCCGGGCTTACTACCTGCTCGAAAACCGGGGCTTGATCAAGGCGCGTCCGCGTTCAGGGTATTTCGTGTCGCCGAGTCCCGAAGGGTTACTGCAGGAAAGTCCCTGGCCCTCGATGAGTCCCGACCCGAAGACCGTCAAGATCAGCGACCTTGTCTTTGAAGTCCTCAAGACGATCAGGTGTGCCGGGACTGTCCCCCTTGGTTCTCCGTTCCTGAGCCCCGCGCTGTTTCCGACGGCGCGTGTCGGAAAGTCGTGCGCGACTGTCAATCGTTCAACGCACCTGGCCGGCATGGTCGACGCACTGCCACCTGGGCACGAAGGATTGCGCCAGCAGATTTCATTGCGATACCTGATGGCGGGGATGACCGTGCCGGTCGACGAAATAATCATTACGAGCGGCGCACTTGAAGCCCTCACGCTAAGCACCCAGTTGCTGACCGGTCCCGGCGATGTGATCGCGGTCGAAAAGCCGACGTTCTATGCAGCGCTGCAAGCTGTCGAGCGTCTGAAGCTGAACGTAGTGGAGATTCCCGTCGACCCGGTGGAAGGTCATGATCTGGACGCGCTCGCGCAAGCGCTGCAGCACCATCCGGTGCGCGCCTGCTGGTTCATGACGTCGTTTCACAATCCAACCGGGGTGACGCTAACCGAATCCAGAAAGCAGGCGCTGGTTGATCTGCTCGCCCGACACGACGTGCCGCTCATCGAGGATGACGTCTACAACGAGCTGCATTTTGGCCGCGAGCCGGTGCGTCCGGCGAAATTCTTCGACCGGAAAGGTCTTGTCATCCATTGTGGATCGTTCGCGAAGTGCCTTGCGCCCGGATATCGCATCGGCTGGGCGGCAGCCGGACGATTTGCGGGCAGACTGGAGCGTGCAAAATGGATGACCACGCTATCGGCCAGCATGCCGGCGCAGCGCGCAATCGCCGACTATCTGGAGCACGGTGGCTATGAACGCTTTCTGCACCAGCTACGTCGCGCATTGAACGATCAGCAATCGCAGATGCTTGACGCGATCAGCCGGTATTTCCCGGCTAATACACTAGCGACGAAGTCTGACGGCGGCTATTTCACATGGGTCGCGCTACCGGACCACATCGACTCGATACAGCTTTTCCAGGCAGCGCTTGGCAAGGGCATCAGCATCGCGCCCGGACCTATCTTCTCTGCGGATGGCGCCTTTCGCCACCATGTGCGTCTGAACTATGGATACCCGTGGTCGGCGCGGCTCGATAAAGCGCTCGCGACACTCGGCACCTTGTGCGCCGAACAATCGCGTTGCGGCCTGGACCTGGCCGAGCCGGTTCGTCCCGCATAACGCTGGCATCGATCTCAGCCGGGCATGCGGGCGGGTGAGTCGGGAAGCTCATCTATGACACTGCGCGCGTTGGCCGCCAGCTTCGCACGAGGCATCGCGCCTGTTTCTGGACGCCACGGGACCCGTAACCGGGTCATCCGGTCGAAGTACTGAGCGTCGTTGCTGTCTATCGTGGTTGCTGCTACGCATCCCACGATGCCATCGCCTTTCACGCTTCAAGCTCCGTTCCGGCGCCATCCTGCAATGCCTTTAGCGACGCCGACGCAAATGCCTGGAGTTGATCGACTGCCATCGGCTTCCCAAACCAGTAACCCTGCGCCAGGTCGATTCCCGCACGCCGTACCGCATCGCATTCGGCAGCGTTCTCGACGCCTTCCGCGACAACCTTCGCACCATGGGTATGCACTAATGCGGCAACCGCCTTGAAAAACTCGCTGCGCGCTTCGCCGCGCATGGCTAGAAAACGCCGGTCGACCTTCACGTAATCGAAGTGGAAGTCCGCAAGCAAGTCGAAATTGCTGAAGCCGGTGCCAAAGTCGTCGAGCGACAGGCGTACGTGGCGCTGCCTCAACTGGCTAAGCGCTGCGACAACCCGCGCCGTACGCTCGACGCAGCTGCGCTCGGTGAGTTCAAGAACAAGGCGCTTCAGCACCGGACCGGCGGACTCGCAGACATCCTCGACGAAGCAGTCTTTCATCAGATGCCGCGCGCAGATGTTCACGGCTATATGCCAGTGCTGCGGGAACGGCGGCTGCGTCAGTGCGTTATTCGCCTCGCGCAGCACGAAGCGGGTCAATTCGCCAAGCAGACCCGTGGCCCCGAGCTCTCCAATAAACCGCTCCGGGCCTCCGGCTCCGAACTTCGGGTGCCCCCACCGGAGCAGAGCTTCTACGCCCACGCACTGTTGCGTGCGCATGTCCACGATGGGCTGATAGACGACATGGAACTCCCGACGCCGAAGGCCGATGCGCACCGCGCGCCGCAATCTCGCTTTTGGGCGGACCCAGAGACCGACATACAGAACCGCACCGCAAGCAGATAGTGCAATAAGCGGAACGACGGCTGCGCGAGAGACGAACAGGCTGGCCGCGAGGAGGCCTGCGACGCTGGCCGCAATTGAGAGATTCAGCGCCGCCTCATGATGCTCACAGAATAGAGCTCGCGGCCAGCGTAATCGTGCTGTAAAGCGTTCCGAAAATCGCATGAAATTGTGTTCGCACGGTTATCTCAGTTGCGAACTATGACCTGACTGCGATCCCAAAACGAGTAGCAGTTAGTTGTCTAACGTGCGTATCAGATCCGCATCGAAACAACGAACTTTGTCGATCTCGCTTGCTGCCGCCTGCGCGTGCTGAGGACATCGCTAGCAGACTTGACGGACACTAACCACATGAGCGCCCCTTTTCGTTTGACGAACTCAGCCCAACGTCCGCTTCCATTTGAAAATGAAGCGCGAAGTGTCGACCAGGATACCAAACCGTTCAGAATAGGGATGCTTTTCGAGCTATCGGAGTCCGGCGGCGATCTCGACGTTGGAGACCTCCTCGCGAGTTTGGCGCGGCGATTCAGGCAAGCACGATAGCGCCTGCCGCACACGCTCCCAGACCGAACCATGGCGAAGGCGCTCGCAACGTGTGCCGTCGCTTCGCCGCCTTTTGTCAGACGCCTTCGACGAGAACTGCACGATAGCGCGCGCCCTTGAATCGGTGCTGCACGACCTCCTGATATGCCGGGCCGTCGTACCACGCACGCGCGGCCTCTGTCGAAGGAAACTCCACGATCACGACGCCCTCCGGCGCGTCGCCCTCAAGGACCTGCTGAGGTCCGTAGGCAGCCAGAATCTTGACAGGATGCCCTTTGAACGTCTCGCCCACCTTGCTTTGGTAGACGTCGAGCTCGGCTTGGTCCTGCGTGCTTTCCCTTGTGAAGACAATGTATGTCGCCATGACGTGCACTCCTGCGGTAGTGTGAAGGTGCATGGAATGATGCCATGAAAGCGCATGAAGCCCCATGCAGGAGGCTGCTTCCCCCGCAACTACCGTTACCCATTGACCGCTCGCCGGTCAGGAGGTGTCGCCAGGCGCCGCATGGGGAAACAACGACAGCCGGAGTCCGACAAGCGCATGCAGCGCACCTTTGCGCAGCTTGTAGCCAGGTGCATGCGGATCGTCCGCGAACCTGGCGAGGATCCGTGCAATGGCGGCATCAATGTCGATTGCAAGTGTCAGCGGCACGCTTTGGCGGTGACCCGATGCGACACACCGTTCATAGTGCGCCCGAACGTCGTCGAGCACTCGGTTTAACACGACTGGCAACTCTCCCGGAAACTTTCCCGAGAGTCTGCGCAGGTCGAGTGTGTTGAGCGCAATGCGCATGTCGCGCAAGCTTTCGATCGACGGATGGGCGGCATCCTCGCTTGGCGCCACGCGCGGAATAAGCTGCATGAGCCGGTCGAGCATGCGCGCGTTCAAATCGCGTTGCTGAACGACCGATAACGGGGTCCCGCTCAGGATGACATCCCTCCAGTTGGAACGGGTCAGCCGCGCCGCCGCGGCATCTGCTCCGAACGGGCGCATTATCCCCGTCATCAACGAAGCGAAGAGGACCCCGGCCAGCCCTGCCAGATTGGCATTCAGGAAGTTGAGAATGTTCGCGTCGTACGCGCTATCGATACCGAGAAAGGTCGCGGTCGTCAGCGAAACAAGGGTCGATACCAATGCCCATTTCGGGCGAGCCATCAATAGTCCAAGCGGAACGAAGACGAAAGAAAAGAAAATGACCAGCACCGGAAAGTCCTGGCCACTAGGTAACACGACGAACAGATAGAACGCCGAAATGATAACGCCCACCGTCGCGCACCTGAAGAAAGTGATCATCATGGGCACGGGCTCGTCGAGTGCTGCGAAAAAGCAGACGCCAATGGCGCCCAACGAAACAGCCGCCGCACCGTCCTGCCAGCCGGAAGCAATCCACAGGCATGACGAAACAAACACGACGAGCCCCGCCGAAGCGGCGGAGAACACGGCAAGACCGCGGTCCAGAAATGCGCGTCGGGCGCCGACCCGCCAATGCCGGAAGCGCGGCCGCCAGTGCCCTCGTTCGTGAACGATGATGAGGCGCAGGGTCCGGCAATCGACCCAAAGATCCACCAATTGCCGCAACCGCCAGAGCGCGCTGGATAGCAACGCCGCGCGCCAGGTCGTCAAGTCGTTACGAGCCGATTCCTGTTGCGCAATACGCATCCGCAATAATGGCGCCTCGCGCTCCGGGTCCTCGCTGAGCGGCGCGTCCATCCAGCGTGCGATGTCGCGCAGCAGTTCGCCGATGCCTGCGGGCGTGCCGGAGCCCGATTTCTGCGCGGCGGCGATGATGTCCGCGAGCGACGACGTGATCGGCAGTATCAGCTCCATCCGGCCTTGCAGTTCCTCGCTGCGGGCGAGAATCACGGGGCTGGCGTGATCGTACGCCAGCTGGCTCAACAACAATTCGAAGCCGCGCGCACTCGACGCCATGTTTTGACGGCTTCCCGAAACCAGCGCCCCCGCGACCCGGCCAGCGAGCGACTCTTTCAGGTAAAGGGCGGCCTCGCCAAACCACGAGTCGGTTCGCTGGATCAACGCCGGCGCGAGCCGGTTAGGGAAAAGAACGCTGCCGACGACGCTCGCACAGACGATGCCCAGCGTGATTTCTTCAGTCCGCGCCACGGCAACATCGAAAATGGTCAATGGGTTCGACAAGGCTGGCAGAGCAATGACGGACAGCGAATAACTGGCGAGCAGGAATACATAACTGCGCGCCGCTCGCGTCGAGATCGAAATGTAGACGAACACGCTTGTCCAGAGCGCGATAAGTGCGCTCAACAGATAAGGCGTCTCCGCGAACGGCGGCACAAGGGCGACAGAGGCAAGCGCGCCCAGCACGGTCCCGAGCGCGCGGTATAGCGCTTTCGACCGTGTCGCTCCGACAAACGGGTTCGATACGATATAGACCGATGCCAACGCCCAGTATGGCCTCGGAAGGTCGAAGTAGAACGCGATGTAAAGCGCGAGCATCCCTGAGAAAAAGGTCTTCAGCGAAAAAATCCAGTCACGTAGCGAAGGGAGTTTCATCGGAAGGATCGCGTTGAGATGAGTCTCTCTCCCGGCAGGTCGCATTGGGCTCGCAATAAAACGATCAACAGTGTGAAACCGGGACGTCGACGCGAGACTCTGCGATTGACAAGCTCAGCCCCAAAGCAGTTTTTTTTCGGTAGTTCGCTGAATGAAAAATACGAGTATTCGCCGCATGTCGTCGGTGTGATCATCCTACGCGCTATCGCTGCGGAAATAATTGTTTCGCTCAGTTGCCACCTGCATTTGCGGTTCGCACTGTTCACTTTTTGCGGTCAGCATTGGCCCACTGCCTAATGAATCAAGTAACACGAACATTGCGTAACGACTCAATAGACGCGGAATGAAGCCTGGTTATCCTTCGGAAAAAGTATCCCTTGGATATCGCGCATGGCCGCCTAGAATTCATCGTGCCCCCATGACAGTCAAGCGAACCTGGAGCCAGACGATGAACACAATCAATGTGCTCAGACTTGCCGCGATCGCGCTAGCGACCGTGTTTTCCGTCAACGTGTGGTCGCAAACGGATGGTGCCGCCGCGGCCTCCTCAGGCACGCCGTCGGCGAGTGCGGGAATGTCGAAGAAGGACATTCGTAAAGCCGACCGTGCGCTGAGCAGAAAAGTGTCCCGGGCCCTTCAGAAAGGCGGCGTTCAGATGAATGGCCTCAACGTGATCGCCAAACGCGGTGCAATTACGCTCGCCGGGCAGGCCACCGATCAGGCCGAGATCGACAAGGCCACCGCTATTGCCAAAGGCGTGGAGGGCGTCTCGTCGGTAAAGAACGGTTTGACGGTTCGCTACGGAGGGCAGTAGGCCACGTCACGGGCGTGTGCCGATCTTCGTTCAGCAATCTCCCATGTCATCGTCACGCATCCTCGCTCCCGCATTGCGCCCGTTGGTCCGTACTGCCGACGAAGCCGCCGCCCAGATTCGCCCCAACATGACCGTCGCGATGAGCGGCTTTACCGGATCGGGCTACCCCAAAGCGGTGCCGAGTGCGCTCGCGACGCAGATCCAAACGGCGCACGAGCGCGGAGAAGATTTCCGCATCAACGTGCTCACAGGCGCGTCGACGGCGCCGGAACTCGACGGTGCGCTGGCCCGCGTCGACGGCATCTCCATGCGCCTGCCGTATCAATCCGATCCGACGTTGCGCGACAAGATCAACTCCGGCGAACTCGACTATCAGGACATCCACTTGAGTCACGTTGCGCAATATGCGTGGTTCGGACTGTTCGGCCAGATCGACGTGGCGATCGTCGAAGTTGCCGGCATCCGTGAGGATGGGCTGCTGATTCCTTCCGCGTCGGTCGGCAACAACAAGACGTGGCTCGAGCTTGCGAGAAAAGTGATCCTCGAAGTCAACTCGCGTCAGCCGGCCGGCCTCGATGGGATGCACGACATCTACTATGGCACCGCGCTGCCGCCGAACCGCGAGCCGATTCCGTTGACGAAGAGCAGCGACCGCATCGGCCAGCCGTATCTACGCTGCCCCGCCGACAAGATCACCGCCATCGTCGAAACCAACGCACCGGACCGCAGCAATGCCTTCTCCGCGCCGGATGCAACGTCCAGGCAGATAGCCGCGCATTTACTCGATTTTCTGCGTCATGAGGTTTCGCGCGGACGTCTGCCAACGAATCTGCTGCCACTGCAGTCGGGCGTCGGCAACATCCCCAACGCGGTGCTCGCGGAATTGAGCACGGCAGGCTTTTCCAATCTGACGGCGTTCACGGAGGTGATCCAGGACGGCATGCTCGATCTGCTCGCCGACGGCACGCTCAGCTGCGCGTCGGCGACGGCGCTGTCGCTGAGCCCTGACGCGGTCAAGCGTTTCGCGAACCAGATCGACTTGCTGCGCGAGAAGATCGTCCTGCGTCCACAGGAAATCAGCAATCATCCGGAACTGGTGCGCCGTCTGGGCTGTATTGCTATGAACGGCATGATCGAGGCCGACATTTACGGCAACGTCAATTCGACGCACGTGATGGGTACGAAGATCCAGAATGGGATCGGCGGGTCGGGGGATTTCGCGCGCAACGGATATCTGTCGTTCTTCATGTCGGCCAGCGTGGCAAAGGACGGGGCGATATCCCGGATCGTGCCGATGGCGAGCCACGTCGATCATACTGAGCACGATGTGGCGGTAGTCGTCACTGAACAGGGCATCGCGGATGTACGCGGCCTGTCGCCGAAGCAGCGGGCGCGGAAAATTATTGCGAACTGTGCGCACCCTGATTTCCGGCCGATGCTCGAGGACTATTTTGAGCGTGCATGCCGTGAGAGCTTTGGCAAGCAGACACCGCATCTGCTGGGCGAAGCTCTCAGCTGGCACGAGCGCTTCGTGCGCACCGGCTCAATGAAGCCGTAATGGCGACGCCGCCCGGCGGCGATACCCTGGCAGGCGGCCCGAATGCGCCGCCTCGTGTCCGGGTACCCGCCTGCCCGCGTCGTCTTTCACCTGCACTTCGATAACATTCGGGCGCACTGGGACCGGTCGCTACTTCAAGTATCTGCGCCGTGCACCGAGAACGTCGGATGTGTGGGATCGTTGAGCACACCGTCCTCCTGAGACAGTGCGGCGGGAAGGATCATCTCGCCAGCGTTGGCTGGACGGGGACGGGAAAACGGCATGAACACGGGTGTGCCGGCAACGATGGCGCGCCCGCTGAGTACGCAAGTCCCCTTATGTGGTGCGTGCCTCAGGCGCCATGTCTGCTCTGCGTAACAGCCCCCCTGCGGATCGCGCCAGGAAACGGTGATGGCGTTCTGGTCGAGGCGGTCGAGAACGATCACCAGCTGGTTGCGGTTGTGAGGACGCAGCCCGGCGCGACGCTCGGCGTCGCGCGACGGCGCTGTCCGGCGTACCAACCCCTGCGACGCAACAGATGGGTGATCCGTTGGCGATTTCGATCGCAGCAGATCGAGAATGCCCGACCAGATTCTGCGCTGCTGCCGCCTCGTGACCATAACGTGTTGTCCTCCGTACTGAGCCACCCCGGTCAACCGCATCATGAAAACGACACCTCAGCACGAAGACCCTGCTCAATCGCAGTTAGCCGCAGTCTCGCGGGCACCGGCCCTGCACGAGGAAACGGCCTGCCGCTTGCAAGCACGTTAGCTGCCCTGATAAATATCGCACGACAATCCGACCACGCACGGCTCCCCTCCCCGCGTTTTGCCATAACCGTTCCGTCCGCCGGGCTGGGCGCCGTAGTCCCAGACATTGTCGCGCTCCATCGGCCTCGTGGGCTGCGGTGCATTCATTGACTGCTGCCCGGTTGACTGATCGACATTGCCCGACGGTTGCATGCCTTGAGCGTGCGCAGCACCAGCGGCCGAGAGCAAAAATATCGCAACGACTGCGGAAGGTTGCACTTTCATTTCATCACCTCTTCGTAGTCAACGGGTCGCGCCAGCGACACCGGCCTGGCCAGGAGCGAGTCCCGCGATGAGGCCATTTCCGCTCGCTCCGGAAATTCGGGCGAGCCTCTCTGCCGAGGCACCTCCGCTATCGGGACGTGCCCGCTCCCGAAAGAATGACAGCGTGCACCGTCAGCCGGACCGAGGCTCTGGCATGTTTTGCACTACTTCGTACCTATGTGTCGGACACGCCGCCGTATGCGTCGAATTCCACACCTGGGTACGCAGTCGGGGAATCGGGAGGGTGCTGAGTGCAGCGCGCGCGGTCGCGGCTCACGGCGCGAGTCGGCGTCCGGATCAACAATGTCAACGGACGTGGTAAACAACTGCCGTGTGGCACTCGCCCCTGCAAGTATGTTATAGCGCAGGCAATGACACAGAGTTAGCGAATAATTGAGTCGGCCATCCGGATGAGGGGTGACGGCTTTTGAAGGCCCGATGAGAGCGGTCGCAGACTGGCTGCGCTGCGTACCACACTTGACGACCTGATTCCCGTTCGATGAATGTCGCACTCGCCATGAAGCAAGATTTCGACACGTTTCGGCAGAAACTGGAAAGAAGCGCTGCTGCGCTCCTACTAGACTTGATCTCATCGCCCAAAGGGATGTCGTTCAAATAGCGACCAACGGATCGGTTGGCGTTTCGGACTGATCGATTTGATAGTTCGCAGACGATACCCCTATCCCTATCGAATGTAGTGCTCGCCACTCAATAAGGTATCCTGATCTATTATTGCTCGCCTGACGAAAGTACTTTACTTGCATCAGAACGGTCGTCGGTACGGAGCGCCACTGCACGCAGGTGACATTGCTGATGCGCGCTGTTGACCGCGAACACGCTGGAGTGGGTCAAACACGATGCCGACCACAGAGAGTCCGACCTGCGGCTCGGCCGTCAGGCCGTGCTGACTCGGCGGCCGTCGGAACTCGATTGCCGACGCGGTGACCGCCGAAGTGCGCAAATGCAATGCCGGACATTTTGCTCGGGAAACATGCGGCGGCCCATTTAAAAGGGCTGATTCGATACCTGCTCGCCGGTGTCTCAGCCTCTCAGATACCTATATTTCGAAATGTGCAGGCCAGAGCATGTTTTCTCCGAATTCCATTCCCTATCAGCAACAACCTGGCTATCAGCGCACCTACCGCCAAGGGCGCCTGAGCCTCGGTCTTTTCTTTCCTCTCGAAGCCTTCACCGGCGACACGCCAAGCATGCTCGACCAGGTGAGCCTCGCCCGCCGGGCCGAAAAACTGGGTTTCTCCGCTCTCTGGTTTCGCGACGTGCCGTTACGCGACCCCAGCTTCGGTGATTCGGGCCAAGTCTTCGATCCGTGGGTCTACTTGGGTTTTATGGCGGCGCACACTCGCTCGATTGCGCTGGGTACCGCGTCGGTCATCCTGCCAATCCGCAATCCCCTCCACACCGCCAAGGCCGCAACCAGTGTCGATCAGCTCAGTGGTGGCCGCCTGCTACTCGGCGTGGCTTCCGGTGACCGGCCAGTAGAGTTTCCAGCATTCGGTGTGGACCCGGAGCAGCGCGGCAGCCTGTTCCGCGAATATCTCGAGGTATTTCGCAAGGTTCAGCTCACCAGTTTCGCGACTGTGACCTGGTCCGGCGGCAGGCTCGAGGGAGCAGATCTGATTCCCAAGCCGACCACGGCGGAAATTCCTTTCTTCGTCACCGGCCATAGCCGCCAGTCGCTGGAGTGGATCGCACGCTACAGTCATGGCTGGATCACCTATCCGCGTGCGCCGAAGGTTCAGCAGCTGATTGTCGAGCGCTGGCGCACGGCGGTCCGTGCCGAGTGCGGGGAACTGTTCAAACCCTTCACCCAGTCGCTCTACATCGACCTGACCGCCGACCCGCAGACACCACCGCGGCCGATCCACCTGGGCTATCAACTGGGACGACATCACCTGATTGCGCTGCTGCACAGCCTGCAGGAGGAGGTTGGCGTGAACCATGTGATCTTCAATCTGAAATACGGCCAACGCCCCGCAGCGGAGGTCATCGAGGAGCTCGGTGAGTTCGTTCTCCCGGACTTTGTCATGGCGAGCTGAGCAGATGCTGGAGAGCGACGACCGGCACTTCCTATCCGGTCACCGCGACGCCCAGCGCATCAGCACTGCCCGCTCAAGTGGTCGATACCTGCCCGAAGATGGCCAGTGCGCGAAATTGGATGCTCTCGTGCGGCGCGGCTAGCGGCGGCGCATGGAGTTCTGGAAGAGGCGGTACGAAGGGTGAGGCGGTCACCGCTCGACGGCGCCGAAGTTCTACGACGAGCAGCGATCTCATTGGGCGAATGACAGATTGATGCGATGTCGCTTCGCGGGGCCGGGAACTCGCAGCCGTGAAGTCGCTATGGGTGAACATTTTCGTTTCGAAAACGCTGGAGAGCATACGAACATGAAAACAGTCGTCGTAGCAGGCGCGGTCGGAGTGATCGGGCGCGGATTACTCGCACACTATGAAACCAAAGGCGTCGATCTGGTCGCCGTTTCCCGACGCGCGCCTGATTTCCCGACGCGCGCGCGGCACCTGGCGGTTGACTTGCTGGACAGAGAATCCTGCGAGGCGCTACTTGCACAAGTACCGGAAGCGACGCATCTCGTGTTCGCAGCCTACCAGGAGAAGCCAACGCCAGCGGAACTGGTCGCGGTGAATCTGCAGATGTTGAAGAACATAGTCGAGGTCATGGAGAAGCACGCTCCGAACCTGCAACACGTCGCGCTGATGCAGGGAGGCAAGGCGTACGGCGTGCATATTGGCCCGATTCCGTCGCCCGCGAAGGAAAGCGACCCGCGCCATATGCCACCGAATTTCTATTACGATCAGGAGGATTTCCTTCGGGAACGTTCAGTGGGCAAATCATGGTCCTGGACCGCATTTCGTCCCGAGGGTGTCGCAGGGGTAGCCGTGGGGAATCCCATGAATCTGCTGATGGTGATTGCTGTGTATGGAACCTTGGCGAAGGCCTTGGGCGTTCCCATGTCTTTTCCCGGCTCGCGCGCCGCTTATGACGCACTCTACCAGGTGACCGATACGCGAATTCTCGCGAGCGCTGTCGATTGGGCCGGCGAGACCGACGCATGCCGAGGCGAGATTTACAACATCACCAATGGCGATTACTTCAGATGGTCTCGCGTCTGGCCGCGTCTGGCGCGGTTTTTCGAAGTGGCGGCCGGGGAGCCGTTCCCCATGGTGTTACAGCAGATGATGGCCGACAAGGCAGAACTGTGGAAGAGGCTGGTCGAGAAGCACAACCTTCGAGATTACCCATACGACCAGATCGTGTCGTGGAAGTTTGGCGACATGATTTTCAAAACGACTTTCGACAACATCTCCAGCACGATAAAGGCGCGCAAACACGGCTTCCATGATTGCATCGATTCAGAGGAAATGTACATCGAGATGCTGACCGAGCTTAGGGAGCAACGTTACATTCCCTGAAAGATTCTGCCGCGCGAAAAGCCGTCGTATGAAAATGGGCGGCCGAGCAACGGAGCGATAGTGTGCTCAACGGGCGATGTCCGAAATCCGTGGCGGAAGGCAGCCGGAGTCGAACCGACCTGAGAACGTCTGACGCCCTCAACTGGGTTTGAAGACCGATACGCCTGTGCATCTATACAGCAGTTTGTCTTGGAGCGACGGTCCTATAAGGCTTTGCAGGCAGCCGAGATGCTGTATATGTGAACAGTGTTTGCAGGTTTGAGGCAGAAAAACCCACACCGTTTTCCCGCGCCGATGGTGCGCTCTCCACCGCCGCGGCACTATGCCGACGTGTGATTATTTATGAATTTACGAGCAACAGCATGGATACGCCGGACCGTGAGTGCGAGAATCGCCGCTGGTCTCGAACTGTGGCTGGACCCCCCCTGCTAGGGCCATGGTTCGCTTAGGACGACACCACTGGTGTCGTCTTTTTTTTGTTCGTTAGCCGACCGTTCGGCTGCCTTGTAGTTGAGCGAATTAAAAAGCGCAAGCGGTAGTAATCTTGAGTTGTAGGAATTGAGTAGTAGGCGCTAATCTCCCCCCGCTTTTCGATGTGCCATTCGGATGATCGGCATTTATCCCGTGAAGCAGTGATTTTCTCTATCAAGGACTATTAATGCAAGGTAATCTCATCCTCAAATCCAGCCTAACCATCGCGGACATCATCGGCCACGCTATCATCTGGGTTCTGCTCGTACCGCTCACACTCGGGTTCGCTTTGTTCGTCTACCCGTATTACCTGTACCGCTTCGTCATCAGCAAAACGACTGCTTACAGCGCGGACGGTCGCGAAATCGGACGACTCGCCTGCACGATCGATCTGGCAACTATCATCGGCAACATCGTGATCTGGGCGATCATCTCAGTGGTTACGCTCGGCGTCGGCTACATCTTCTTCATGTACAAAATTATTGCGCATTGCATGAGCCACACTCGCGTCATTTCGCACGCCTCGGCATGACGCTGGACGGCCGCAAGCGCGATAGCGCCGTGCCGCCCCGCGCACCGTCATAACCCTCCGCCTTAAGTCTCAGCCTTCCGAAAAGGAGCCGAAGAGGTCATCAGCGCCTGCTTCGAGATCCCAATTCGCAATGACAAGCTCACGGCTTGGCTGAGACGAGGGGGCACACCCCGACGCGTTGTTCACTGAATAGCGGATGTCGAGCTCCAGCATTGACTGCCCGATAAATGCTCGGCGGATGTCGGGGTGGTCGTTGATACTCACCATCACCCGGCCCTTGCACTCCAGCATGAACGCTGCAAGGCGCTCGTACTCCTCGAATGGAAAAGGGACGCCATAGCCCTCGGTCTGCCAGTAAGGCGGATCGCAATAGAAAAACGTGTGACTACGATCGTAGCGCTCCATGCACGTCAGCCACGACAGATTCTCGACCGTCGCACCGGCAAGGCGAAGGTGCGCCGCCGATAGACTCTCTTCAATACGCAGCAGGTTGACGGTTGGCGCTGTTGTCGCTGTACCGAAATGCTGTCCACTAACCTTGCCGCCGAACGCGTGATGCTGAAGGTAATAGAACCGTGCCGCTCGCTGGATATCGGTGAGCGTTTCCGGGACCGATTGTTGGTGCCATTTAAAGACCTGCCGACTCGAGATCGCCCACTTGAACTGTCGAACAAACTCCTCGAGGTGGTTCTGAACCACGCGATAGAGGTTGACGAGTTCGCCGTTCAGGTCGTTAAGAATTTCGACGCGGGCGGGTTGCGGCCGCAGGAAGTACAGCGCCGCTCCACCGCAGAACACTTCGACATAGCAGTCGTGCTGCGGAAACAGTGGAATGATTTTGTCGGCCAGACGGCGCTTGCCGCCCAGCCACGGGACTATCGGGTTTACCATCGTGATTTTGCCGGAACGTAACCGGTAGAATTCGCCCCGCCTTCGAAGGTAGCAGGGCCTTGGCTAATTCACTGGCATGGGCAGTGGAAAGGTGGTCGGCTCGATGCCCTCACATCGAACCGATCGCCCTGTCTCTCTAATGCTGCCGTTACTGCTGAATCGGTGCTGTGGCGACAGCCGGACATACGCCGTCAATCGCTGGCGTAATATCAGACTGCACCGTATTCAATGCGCCCCCCGTGAACACGTCAGTTGCAATCGCAAGACCGCCGTCAGCAGCCCGACATGCGATCGCGAGTTGCTGTGTGTCGGACAAAGGTGGCTGCGTGCCGCAAGCCGCAAGCGCAGTCGCGAGAAGGCTTGCCAAAAGGCATGCGATGGTTCGTTTCATGCTGTCTCCTTGGGTTGAGCCACGAGCGGCGCAACGCTCGCAGCGGGTTGTGCAGTCGCCGGATTGGCGGCTCGGCGACTCGTGTATTGCTGAACAAGCCAGTGAGCGCTGACGACAATGCCTGTCGAAATCGACACTTGGTCTTGCGCATTCAAACCGAGACCGAAACGGTTGTTCAAAGACGCAATGACAGCGACGAGGCATGCGATTGCGGCACCGGCCGTACCGGTTGCTGTGGGCGACGATTGGTTCATGCTGCTCCTTTTAACAGTCGAGTGACGATAGGTTGTGCGTCCGGATAATCGAGACGAGCTTCTGTCCGTATTGCGGATCGGTGGAATATCCTGCCGCGGCAACCGCCATTGCGAACGCCGAGCCGCTGGTGCACGAGAACGCGGGGTGATAGCGCGGATTCGCGACGAGGAACGTTGCGTGGTCGTCCATGCAGGCTTGCCAGTCGGGATACTTACGCCAGGTCGCTGGCTCTGTTACCCGTTGTCCCTGTATGAACTCCGATGTGTTCATCTCCATGACCGCCCCGTGCCAGGACGCATCGGCTTTTACGCCGAACAGGTTGTAAGCCTGCATCGCCAGCGCTGAAGTCCCCCATCCTGATTCGAGTGCCCCTTGCGCGACTACGAACGATGCTGGGATGCGCGTGTTTTTTGCGCTGGCCTGCGCGGCCGGCGCGATCGCCGCAATGAAATCGCTCGCGTTCATTTGTGGATCCATCCTTGGCCGACGAGCGCGAGATACACACAGCCCGCAAACGCTGCAGCCAGGAGGGCGCCTAACGTCCACTTGCCGAACTGCGCGAACTGCTTGTCGAGCCACGCATCAAGTGACTCGCGGAACACCACCTTCATTTCTTCGCGCTGGAACGCCTCCTTGATCGCGGCGTGCTTGTCTGCTTCGGACATCGAGTACCCCAAGAATGAAAAAAGCCGCCCGGTGGGCGGCTGTGATCGAGTTTTACTGCCGGAAATTCAGGCGATCTTGAGGAACGCGAGATTGCCTTGAAGGCGAAGCGCTACGCCGCCCGGGCCAACGATCTTTGAGAAGCAGACCGCGACCGGGTTAGCGATCCGCACGACGCTGGAAAACGACAGGTAGCCAAGCTCACCGCCCTGTGTGACGGTGGACACGGGTGGCGGTGGAAAATACTGCGCGCTGTATTGATAGATCCCGGGAAACCCGAAACCGAGGAAGCCAGCGGAGAACACCATCTGAATGGGCGACTGAAATGTGTCTTCCGAGTCAGCCACGATGTTTGCAGAGCCAACGACGAGGTAAGTGCCGAAGGGTAGATTCATCGTCTTGTCGTCATTGAACTCGACGCTCAAGCCATTCAGGGAATTGCCCAGGCTCATGTCAAGCTGGTAGTAATTCCCCATGTCAATGCCACGGCCGAAGTTGCCCTGCGAGGTATTGCCCGGTTCGATCTGGAAGCCGGGCAGGCTCGCGGCCGCAGCGGCAGGCAAATCCCTCAGGTCGTTGTAGCTGCCTGAGGTCGCCACATCCGCAAGCCCGGCTACGTCGGCCGCCTCAACTCGCACGCTCAGACCGTTCTGTCCAGCACGCAATAGGTTGCCGTCGATGGGATCAAGCGCCACGGAAACCTGCAGCGGCGACTGCGCTGTCCCGGTCCCTGAGACCGTTATGCCGAGGCCGGACGAGGCCGACACTGCCTGCAGGAAGGCCGTCAGATCGATCTGCACGTCGGGCTCGCCGTCGGTGCCCTGCAGTACCAGTACCCCCGCCTGGAGCGTCGCGCCGGCGAGATGTGCATCGACAGCGGCGAGGTTGACTGTCAGCGTCTGGCCTGCCTCGTTCGTGAACGTCAGCACCTTGTTCACTGCATCCCAGCTCTGCTGCGTGACGGTCTGATGCTGCTTCACAGCGGCATCCGTCAGCAACGCCTTGCCGTCCGTGCCTGACACGAGCACGTTTCCCGCGTCCGACGACGGCCCCTGGTATAGCTTGTTGAGTGCGTCCGCGAGGTCGTCGTACCGGTTTGCTGTCGGCGTGATCCCTGCCTGCTGCAGGACGCGAAGCAGGTTGCCAAGCAGATCGTTCATCGGGTCGGCACCGACTTTTGTCCCCGCGACCCCAGGCGCGCAATCACGCCCCCATCCGCCGGTACCGGTCGGCGGAATTACCTGCCCCTGTGCGGCGTTGGATGGAACGCTTACGCTATTGATCTGAAATCCCTGCATGCCCTACCCCAGATCGACGACGTTTGACGGAAACACGGCTTCTGCGCCACTCCGCAAGGCATTGAGCGCCTGTCGGCAACCGGAAACGTACTGCGCAGCACCTTTCGCGAACGCCATGAAAGATGCTGTGCTCGTGAAGGTGCGGAGGTCCCCACCGGCATCGGGCCACGCGAAGCTGGACTGGCCGTTCGTGAACTCCGAATACGTCGAGATGAATTGCGCCTCTGCGGCAATGTTGCTGACATCCTCAGCCGACACGCCATAGGTGCCTTCGAGCGCTGGCACCGAGCTGCTTCTGACTGACAATCCGGCTGAAATGGCTGCGGCATATTGCTGCTCTGGCGTCAACGCGGGCGCAACGTAGGCTCCCACTGGGCCATATTTCCCGGCGGCCAGATCCGCGAAGATCTCCGCGCCGTGCTGCACCGGATCGTCCCGCACCGCGAGGAATTGCACGGGCTCCGCAAAGCCATCGAACTGCACCATGCAAGCGATGCACGATCCGTCCGCACTGCCATAAACCGGGTTAGTTACTGTCGTGTAATTCATCACGCAATCCTTGTCCAGACACACCAATTGTCGGATGCCGCAGCGGCGTTGCCTCCACTCAGCCAGGCACCCGGCCTTCCGGGCAGCGCTTGAACGGTGCCCTCCGGGGCCGACTGGCTGCTGTCTCCATTGCGGACGATGAAAGCCCGGTAGCCCACTGTGTTGACGCCGAAACCCAGCTGGTCCTGCGACGCGTAGTTCCCTGCGGGCTGATAATTGCCTGCAGGCTGGTAGTTACCAGCTGGCTGATAATTCCCCGCAGGCTGATAGCTTCCCGATGGCTGCTTGCTATCGATCTCGTTCTGCAGCGACTGGGCGACTGCATTCAATTGAGCATTGAAGACCACGTCGCCGAGATCCGTCGAATCCACAGTCACACCCAGACCGGAGCCGTCAGCGCGCCATCCCACATGAACGGTATTTGCGCCCTGCCCGGTGCCACCACCCTGCCGCACGAACGGGCCCGCCTTCTGCAGCGCGTCGATGGCTTGCCCGGGGCCGCTCAAGGCCTCACTGATCAGCGCATTGATAGCCTGGAGCAGGTCATCATAGCGATTCGGCGTTGGCGTGACGTCGCCCGCCTGCAGCACGCGCAGCAGGTTGCCAACGAGGTCATTGAAGAAGTCTGCATCTGGCGTCGTGCCGTCCAGGCCGGGCTGGCAGTTGACTGCCCACCCACCGCCGCCCGTTGGCGGGACCACCTGCCCGGTCACGATTGAGGAAGGCTGCGCGACCTCGTTGATGTTGAAACCTTGCATGAATCAGAACTCCCGATAGGTAACGCACACATGTGCCGGAACGAACTTCGCGATGAGGCACATAAGTGGCGGAGGGTCGGCGCCGCAGACCGGTGTGCAGCCGAGCTGGAAGCTGCACGAACCGATCTGTGCAAAACGGGTGGCGGCCGGCGGTGCGCAGTTGCCAGACGACAGGTCGTTCGAACCCATCTGCGCGCAGCCCATTTCAGCGCTTGCTGCGTCGGCATTGGCATTCACACTCACCAGCAGAAATTGCCTGCACCCATGCAGCGCTGGAGCGTCGGGACTGCCGCCTATCTGCATGCATCCGATCTGGCCGCACCCCATCGACGACTGGGGGACACCCCACTCCGCCAGGCTCGCCTGCGGGTATCCAAACCACTCGGCAACCTGCTGAAGGAACGCTATGGTCGGACCCGCGCACGGGCTATCCTGAAGCGCAATCCACTCGCACAAACGCTCGTAGGTCAGTTCGGGCGCCGGGCAGTCACTTGGATAGCCGAAGATCGCTGCCCACCGCTCCAGCATCGAGACGGACGTGCAGGGAAACATCTCTGCCAAGATGCCGCACAGGAACTGTGAGCACGCGGCAAACCCGCAAGCTATGGCGCGCCAGAAGCGGGCGATCACTCGCGTGTCGTCTTCCAATGACCAGATGGCGCCCTTCGGCAGATTCTGCTGGATCGCCTGGAAGTAATCGTCATCGCTCCACCCGCATGCATCGTCTGTGATCCTGCATGTGGTCATCAGCACGTCTCCCAGTTGATGACTGAATGCGTGAAGAGCTCGGCCGGCGGTCTCGATACGAACGTCGACTGAGGCAACGTGTAGTCGAACAACGCGGCAGCATCGATCACGCGCTGCATGTCCTGCGCGGTATAGCCCCGTCCCGGTGATGCAGTACGCAGCAGATAGCTGTCGAGCTCCGACTGCACCGCACTCTGGATAGCTGCGGTGAACGGGCTCGGGCACCGGATCGTGATATTGAGCGGGATACCCGTGGGCAGTCTCGCCATCGGAATGGCGCCGATCGGTTTGCGACACGGGTCCGTCAGATAGGCATCGAGAATTACGGCGTCGCTCTGCTGAGGCACTCCGAACTGACCTGGGTATGCGGCGTCCATTGCGAAATAGACGTTGATCACGTTGCCGACGGACGACGCCCACGCCCGCGTCACGCCCGGCACTTCGAGGGCCCAATCCTCATAGTCCTGTAGGGTTCCGTAGCGGTTCCGTCGCGCCATCCGTGCGAGCATCCGAGCGCGCAAATCGTCATCCTCTTCGATGTCCGTGCCAGCTCCAATGCCACCGCCCCCGACCACTGCGTCTGAATTGAGGCCCGGCACACTTGAAACGAGCGTCATCGGATCGTTAGCCAGTGCATTGCCGTCAGAACCCGCCACCGAGCACGCGACCGTCGCGACGCCGTCGCCGTTTGCGTCAAGTGCCAGATCCGTCTGCGTGACGTACTGGGTACCGTCTGCGCGAGCAAAGATGGTCTCGGCGGGCACGTCCGTTCCGGGGATACCGCTGACAACAAGTGGGCCTGTGGCGGCCTGCGGCATCTTGACGTAGACGCGAAACAGGTTGGCCCAGCGCTGAAGCCAGATGCCCGTAGCGGTATCCGGCATGCACTGAGCAAGGATTGCGACTGCCTGCGCATACAGTTCCCACAGCATGCCGCCAACGACGGTCGCCGCGATCCACAGGTTGTTCGGGAAAATCCATGCATCGGAATTTGGAAGCTTCGCGCGGAATCCCTGCCGCACGCGCTCGATGAGGCTGGCCTGAGTGGGTTGGTCCATGAGATCGAAAAAAGATCGCCGCTACATGACCCTTCAGGTCCAGTAGCGACGGAACTGCCTGTTGTAAATGATCCGACCATCGCGGCCGTATAGCATTGGCTGGATGAACATCGCGCCTTGCCGCTTGTCGGCGGTGACCGTGCACTCCTGACGCGCCGCTGCGCCCTGATCGACAAGGTGCTGCATGGCGTCCCGTGCATAGCCGCCTGCAGCCTCGATGACCTGGTCGGTTAGTGGTTGGCGATAAAGCGTCCAGAGCAGACTTCCGACAGGAAATGGGCTGTAGACATCGCCCCACCATCCGCGTCTGTCTTCCGGGTTATCCAGAAACGGTGAGTCGGCAGGCGCGCGTGCCTCTGTCAGCAGCTGGATGATGACTGCGCTATGTAGCTGGTTGCCAGCGGCAAGGTCGCCGTTGCTCACCTGCCAGTCGGGGACGTTCGAGAAATCCGCAGCACCGGTCGGATCCGGCATGGCGACGAAATCCCATCCGTCGCCGTAAGTGGGAGAGCATCGAATCATTCGGGACCGTCCGATTCTTCATTTCCGTGCTGCACACCGCCGTGCCGATGCTGCAGACCGGAGACGGCGCCGAACTTCACGTCTGTGTCGCCTGTCACCGTGCCGCTGGCCGTGATGTCGCCCGTCACATTCTGGTCGCCGGTCTGCGCAAAGTTGCCTTGCAGAGTCAGGTCGCCAGTGATGCGAAGATCGCCAATCAGGTCAGCACCCTGCGGCACTTCAATACGCAGCGCTTCTCCGAGCAGCTGAATGGTGCCGTCATTCCTGAAGTGCAGACGGTGCGGCCGCTGCGAGTTGATGTATGTGTAGAGCGCCACCTCACCATCGTCGACCACGAAGCGAAAGCGGCGATCGCCGACGACCACGACGACGTTATGCGACTCGTCACCGTCGATGCATTGAGCGACGGTTTCGGCACCGATCTTCGGCGTGGCGGCCAGGCCGTAGGGCTCGATCCATTCGGCGGTTTTCTGCTGGTCAGCCAGACCCGCGAGCGTCACGACCTTGTTCGCTGCCTGCGTTATCCCAACGACAAAAGCGCGCCGGAACGTCGTTCGGGCACGCTGCACTACCTTTCTCATGACTCACCTTTAGTCGGGCTCTAACGATGCCACAGCACTGACTTGGTTCCCGTGGCTCCCGTGGCAGAGGAAGCGGCTACCGGCTCGGGGCTGTACGCCCCCTGTGGCGCGAGCTCCATCTCCGTCACGGTGCCCGATGCATCCTTGCGGAATTCGACACTGGCGATCAGCAGCTCGTGATCAAGATTCAGACGTTCATCGGTCACGCGCACGAGGCGGTTGACCTGCCAGAGCGTGCCGTCTGGCGCATGGAAGCCCTGAACGATTACCTTCAGGTTGATCGACTCGCCGAAGTCGCGCGCCATCTGCCACTGGACACGCTCAAGCGTGGCGCCATGGTCACACGGACCCTCAGGACGAACGATGCAAGGTCGATAGCGGCCTGTGCGCTTTCCAGCCGGACTTACGTAGTTCGAGATCTGCGCGTCCGTGACGGACGCTGACGGTGCCAGATGCGCCTGTGCCTTTTTCACGTAGGCCGCGTGGTCCGCATTCGTCCACGCTACCGCAGACGCCCCAACATTTCCGAAATGAGGGTCGCTCTGCTGCCCTTTGCCAATGTACTGGGAGAAGCGCTTGGACCAGTCGAACTTGGCGGCTGCGTGCTTGAAGGGAGGTAGTTTGAACGAATAGCGGTCGCTGCCAGCGCGGGCAATCTGGAGATCTCCATCCGCGCGGCTGAAGACCAGAAGGCCCGACAACTTGCACAGCCTTTCGATTGTGTCATACGCTTTTTCTCCCTGATTTATCTCAAAGTTTCCAATACGCGACTTGCCGGCCGACAGCTTCTTGCTAGCCTTTTTCAACGTCGCCCGGCCCGCCTTGTTGAACGTTGCGTTCGCAACGCGGCTCGGCGTGTCGTCATCCGTTTGCGCATGCACCGCGATGCCATATGGCTTGGCAATTGCGCCAATGATCGAAAGCGCATCGGCGCCCCGGAAGTTGCCACCGGGCACCACCGTCGACGAGTCGATCAGATCCCCCGCGCGCGAGCGGCCGCATACATTGATCTGATGCTCGGTATCCGAGATCGAGATCTCGAGCGCGTCGACGAAGCCTGTGCAAACGAGTGTGCCATCAATGAACAGCCGCGCCGCGGCGCCCGGCTGAATTCGCCACGCCTCGGTTCGCCCGTACCATTTCTCGGTGACCTCAAGTCCGAACGCAATCGCCCCCTGCTTGATCGCCTGGGTGACTTTGACCGACTTCCACCCTTCGAATGTGAGGCCGTCCACCTCAAGCGTGACAAGGTTCGGAAAATCAGCTGGTTGCGTTGCGGGCATACTGTATTTGCGGAGGAAGGAAGGATCCGTTCATTGCGCCGTTGCGGTCGATCAGTTCAAGCGCCCGCGTCGGATCCTCGTAGAGGTCATATGCGACCGACAACGACGTTCGTCTCACGGTCCCGTTGAGCGAATCCAGCGGCTGCAGATCGTCCGACGCGGTCGCAAACTGCTCGCCGACGTAACGCAACATATCAGCCAGCATCGCGTGAATTTCCATCTGCTGATCGTCAGCGGCCTGCGCCTGTGCATCGACAACACGCTGTGCAAAATCGTAGCGTGCTGCCATTGCGCTATCGCGATCCGGATAGGACGCGGCGACGACGATCTTCGCTAGCTCGCCGATTGCCGTTCGCGAGATCAGTGTCTCGATTGCCTGCGCTGCACCGTTCAAAAGACTGATCTGTGCACTGGCTCCATCCACTCTCGGCAGCGCTATATGGGCGGTGTCTCGCAGTGACTGCATGAGCGACGCCGCCGGCTGGAACAGAGTCACAGGTGACGCCTCGGTGTCGGGCGATGACGCGCCGTTCAGCGTGGTTTCGGGCTGGTCGATCCTTTGCTCATAGACGGATGTCAGACCCTGAACCAGGCTCACGAGCGACATTGCGGTGTCGAGCGTACCGAACGAGCCCGGCGCGAAGTCCGACGTCAATGCCATCAACCCGCGCAGATCAAAATTCGTCGCAATGAACGACAACGTGTGCGCGTATCCCACCCACGTCACCGCCGTAGCGAGATAGCTATCCACGGTCGTACGAATATCGCGCGCCATGTCTCCGGATGTGATCGCATCGAGATAAGCCGCAATCGACTGATCGCCCAGCGCCTGCGCCTTGTCGGCAATCATGCCGCTGTTGTTCGTGACCTGCAGCGGCGACGCTTCGCCGCCTTCGCGCACGAATTCGAGCGACACGTCGAAGCGGCCAAGCTCATCCTTCGAGCAGCGCATGTCCCACGTAGCGACGCGCGCGTTGATGTACCGTCGCTCGAACGGATGATAGAGAGACCCAGGCCCGGGCTGCCTCAATGCCGCAAGCAGTGCCTCGCGCTTGCGTTCAAGATCTGGCTCGGTGATGTAGCCTTCGAGCTTGATCTTTTCAGCGCCTTTGCCGAGATCCTCGTTGCTCCATTCTTCACGGTTCGGGTATTCGTGCGTGACTACACGGCGACCGCCGGCGTCCGACAGGTCAGCCGTCTCAAACTCGATCCCCCGGAATGAGCCCTTCGTCAGGTAGGGCTTGATGATGTCGGTCATGGTGTCACCATCGACACGCCCGTGTCACCGACGATTCGCGGCGCGCCTGTGCGGTCCACTCCGGTTTGATTGACCTTCAGACCCTGATCGGCGCTGATGCGAACGTCGATACCGAGCTTGCCTTTCGTGTCGACCTGAACCGGCCCGCTGAGCTTCACTTCCTGCGGACGTTCTGACATCGTTTTTGCTGCGGGCCGCTCAAGCACGCGCGCGTTGTCGCGTGCGACGTCGCCTTTGCGGCGCATGTCATCCGCCGTGACCATCTTCGACGGATCGAAAATATCCTTGAGCGGGTCCATCAGCTTGTCCCCCACGCCCTTGAAATTCTGCCCCATCCGCTTTCCAAGGTCGTCGCCTGCGGCCTTTGAGTCGAAAAGAGCCTTGATGCCACCCATGAAGCCATCGCTCCGGAATGCACCCACCACGCGGCTGATCGTATCGAAGATCGTTTCAAGCCAACCGGCCAGGTAGCGAAACGGCACGGTCATCAGCGTCACGCCCACCTTGATGCTGTCCAGTGCTATGCGCAAACCGTTCGACAGACCCGCAAGCAGCGACATATGGTCGGATGTCTGGCCAAACAGATCACCCAGGCCGCTGATCGAGGGGAACATGCCAGCGAAGGTATTCCACAGTTCCTTCGCGATGCCCCAGACCTCCGAGAACGTGTCTCTGCAGACCTGCCAGACACCACTGCCAAAAGCAGCGAGTAACGGCTCCACCGCGTTGTACAGCCCGACCATGGAATTCCAGACCTTCATCACAACCGGTTCGATCTTGTCCCAGTTGTAATAAACGAGGGCTGCGGCGGCACCGATGGCCAGCAACCACGGACTGGCGACCATCAGCAGACGCATCGCGCCTGATACGCGAGTCACACCCACCGACAGAATCTCCATCATCCGTCCGGATACAGCCGCCGTTACGCCTACCTGTCCGATCTGCGCGACCAGCTTGCCGCCGGCCAGAAACGCAAAGCCCAACTGCGCGAGGCGCGCTGCAGCCGCCATCGCGACCAGCCCCGATACGGCCACCAGCAACGCACTTGCGAACTGGAAAATCTGGGGATGGGCAGCCCTGAATGCACCAATGTTGTCTGCGAGTTTCGCGATCTTCGTCCCAAGCAGCTCCATCTTGTCGGCGAACAGGGTGACCATGAGGCCCTGCTTGGCAAATTCGACCTTCTTCATTGCCCGCTCATAGCGCTGCAGCTTTTCGATCTGCTCCTCGGACATTACGCCCCCGGTGCCGTCCGCCTGCGCAAAGGCTCGGCGAATGCCGTCCTTGCCCTGAACGAGCAATGCTGCGACCTCGCGCGCCTTCATACCGAAGAGTTTTTGCGCCGCATTGTTCTCCTCGGTTTCAAGCGAGTCCGCGAGCGCCTTGTTGCCGCCGGCACGCAACTTGGCGATACGGTCCACGTGTTCCTTGAATCGCGACGCCACATCCATGGCAACGTCAGTGATGCCGCGGGTGTTACCCTTCGCGTCCCGCACTGACACGCCCATTTGCTTGAACAGTTCAGCCTGCGCCTTTGCACCGCCGTGCGCGACCTCGAAGACCGTCTCATTCATCTTGGCGACGCCCTTCGTCATCATCTCGGCATCGACACCGGCCTGTTCCGCCGCATAGCTCCATAATTGCAGATCCCGGGTGGACATACCCAGCCCGATGGCCGTTCGGTGCAGGTTTTCGGCTTTCTCTGCCAGCGATCCCATCACCTCCGCGGTGCCACCAGCAGCGAGCGCAGCGCCGAGTGCACCCACTACGCCAGACTGCCCCCAAAGGCCTTTCGTATGGCTCGCGATTTCCTGCATTTTCGCGCCGACGGTACTGGCCATGTCGTTCATGACAAACTTGGTCTTGTCATGCACTTTTCTGGCCATGTCGCCAAGCCGTGCTGCGACACGCTCACAGGTCGCAGACACGGTTTCCGATGCCGTAATCTCGACCTTGGACTTGAAGCTGGTGCCCATCAAAACTCCGGATCTTTGGGTCGATTGCGATCAGAGTGCCGAACCGCCCGCGCATGCAATCTCACAATGCGCGAGAGCGGTGAATCAAGGACGAAGCGCGGCTCCATCCTGACGCTGAAAAGAAGGTCGTCGATGACTTCGTCCAGATTCTTCGGCATTACCCTAAAAAAGCGAACATCTCATCGGTGACCGCACGGATGTCCCTGAGGGGCATTGTCACCAGAAGGGGCCGATGGATCTGGGTGACCTCGGCGACATAGGAAAGCAGGCGTGCACGATTGAGCTCGATGCCGCTCTGCTTGCCGTCGATCATCAGCATGTGATACGCGTCACCGATTTTCTCGTAAGCGGCACCACTCGGCTCCCTGAGAGTCAGCGAACCGTGCTGCTTGCCGTTCTGGTCGATGACCGGGCGGGAAAGTTTGACCACTTTCTCGTCCTGGCTTTGGGATGCGTCGCTCATTATTGGCCTGCTCCATTAATCTTTCGCACGGTCTGGCATGCAATCTTGAAATCGCTGATTTCACCTTTTTCGGTGTTCAGCTTCGGCGAACCGACGATGTGAGCTTTGGGGAAAACGAACGTGTCCCCGTTCACGAGCTCGATCGTGCAGGGCACATCACACAGCGTGTAAAGCGCCTGCAGATCGATGTCACGGGAATAGGACAGCGTGCCGCTCGCACTTGCCGGGACAGGCTTCTGCGTGATGTACACCGTACCATCCATGTTCGCTTCGACCGACCGCTCGAAGTTCAGCGGCATGATGTCGAACGCTCCACGTGCGGACACCTGCTGGCCGTTGACGGTCAGATAGAACGTGCCCGCAATTGCGCAACCGGACATATAACTCTCCAATAAAAGAAACTGGCCCGCGTGACGGGCCTTCGTGAAATCAGTTCGTGGCTGGGTACTGGTTGTAGAACTGAACCAGAATCTTTCCGATACGCCACTGGTTCACGAAGTCCGGCGGCAGGATGATGTCCATGCAGTTCGGATCGGAGTCACGCTGTACCAGCAGCAGGTTGGCGAACTCATCGACGTTCTCGATCACGTTGAGATCGGCCAACTGGTCGGCCAGCGCAATCACGTGAGCGCGGATAATGCTCGGCGTCACCGCGTACTGACCGGGAAATACCGGATTGCCATCATCCTTCAGGGCGACGCGCGGGAACGCTGTCATGATGCCGGTGTTCATGTACTCGATGAAGTACATGATCTGCGCCATCGTGTTGATGTCGAGATACGAGTTATCCGCGGCGCCCATGCCGTTGACCTGATAAGTCGTCAGCAGACGGTCCAGGCGGACGACTCCCGCCTGATCTACGGTCGTTGCACCGATGCCCTTGTAGTACAGGGTCTCGCGCACGTTCTTGTTAAAGCGATCGGCGATCTCCGGCGCGTAGATGCCCGGCAGCTCAATGGTCTGCTCAGGGCGCGACAGCTCGGGCGCATCGGACAGATGCACGAGCGCGTACGCGGCGAGCGCGGCGGACACCTCCCACGGAGAGCTTGGCGTGCCATACAGGCCAAGCACCGACAGGTGCTGGTCGTTATTTGTGCCGCCGAACTGCACCAATTCCGCCGGAGTATCGGTTGTGCGGGCCGAAAACGCCTGCCCGTAGACCATCCGCATCGCGGCCCACCGGCCATTCATGTCATCGAAAAATGCCCGCGAAGTGGCGCGGCTGATGACATCCGTATACGGAAGTGCCACCCACTTGTAGGGCTCGTCACCGAGCGTCGCAAGCGCTGCCGTCATGTCGGGGTTCGATGCACCCACAACGGTTTGCGCTACCGACAGCGACACGCCTTGCACGGGCGCGCCCACCTTGTTGTAAGTGACACGAATATCAATCTCGCCGGCCGTTTCGCCTCCGTGATTGGCGGTCAGTGTCACCACACCAGCGTTGGCGCTGGCCGAAACCTTGGCGAGGGGGTCCGCATTGATCGCGGCTGCGAGGCCGCTTGCGACAACGGCTGCCGTGTCGTTGAGCAGTACGGCAACCGCATACTGCACGCCACCGATAAATACGCCGGCCGTGCCTGGGCTCGTCAGTTCCGTGTTATCGACCGTGCAGGTAAGCGTCCAGACGCTCTTGATCGCCGCCGGACTATCCTGCAAGGGCAACGCCCACATTTCGGCGAACCCGCTTTTCTTGCGCACGATGCGCACCATGTCGGCCAGCATGGAATCAGCACCAAACAGTGCCGCCTCGTTTCCGATGATCTGAACGGGCTCACCGGGTGTTGCCGATCCGCTCCCGGCCATCTGACCGATGAGCAATACACGCTCGGCGCTCTGGAAGTATCCCGCCTGGCTGTTGTCGACGCCGAAATACAGGAACGGTACCCGAACGCCTTGCGGCAGACCCGGGATCGTGATGTCAGGCATGTGTCTCTCCGAAAAAGATGATCCGGTGTTTACGAGGCGGCGGCACCGCCCGCCGGAACGGGTGCAGGCTTGTTACCCGCAACCGCAGGCGGCTGGATTTCGACGACATCACCGAATCGCAACAGCTGCAGGTAGTAGGGATTCACCGGCACCTCCTCGCCTTCGGCCCGCATCTCACGGTAGGCGCGTTCAGGCATCAGCACGACGCCGCGCGTCGGCTTTACAAATTTTGTCAGCATGAGTTACTCCGAGAATCCCGGATTGAATTGCACGAGGTTGTCGCCGCGCTGCACGCCAACTTTCGTACACGTAATGACGGGAGGACCAAGACATTCGCCAGCGATGATCTCGGGCGGAAGACAGTTTTCAACGTAATGCACGGTCAGCGAAAAGCGGCGCATTCCGATACGAGCCTGCCGCTCACTGTCAACGGCACGGTTCGACTGGTACTTCGAAATACGCGTCACGAGCCGCCGCCAGCCCGCAGGATTTCCGCTCGCGTCCGTTATTGCCTCGCGATACAGCCGGACATCCCACAGGAGCTTTCGCCGAACCTGTTCCTCCATCTGGTCGAGCGCCGACTCAGTGTTGAAATCAGTATTCAAGCTAGCGAACATCTCGATATGGAGCACCAGATCGACGTGCGAACTGTAGTTGTTGGTCATGCCTGCGCCCAAGTCGCCGTCCTCCGCGTCCGTGTAGACGGAAATGGCAGGCAGCTCGTCGTCTTTTTCAAGCAGTTGCAGCGGCTCCGAGTGACTATCGAACACTCGGTCGCCAGCCAGTGTCAGCCCGGTTGCGCATGAGCCTGTCTCCAGAGCCGTGGACGGGTCGGACAGAATCGTGACGACAGCTCGACGGATAGCAGTTCGAATCAGCATGACTGACCACCAGGACAGAGAAACGACGCCAGATCGGTATAAAAGTCTGCATCGCTGCCACCGGAGATTCGCAGCAGTTCAAGCCGGATTTCCCCCCACGGATTGCGCTTCACGTCCTGCACTTCGAAGAGGTCGCCGCGCACAATCATGATTGAGCCGGTGCCGTTACGCGCATGCCCTTCGGCATACTGCTTGTACTTCTGTGCGGGCACCGTAAAGTCGGCGTCCAGTCCTCGCAGCTTGGGGTTGACCTCGGAAATCTGAAGGTCGGCAACGCCCAGGTGAAGGTCGTCCGGAGGCGCGATGTAGTGCATGAACACCCAGTCGTCGGCACCGTCAGACGGCCGGTGCTTCACCCACTCACCGAACTCCTTGAGCTGCGCCCGCACGGCCGCAACATAATGCTGCGCCCACCCCCCTGTGTATCCCTGAGGCACCCAGGCCGACCCCATCAGGCCTCCTTCGATGGCTCATTCAGCGTTACGGTTGGTCCCTTCGGCGTGGTGACGACCGGCGCCGGAGCCGACTTGGCAGCCTCATCCACCGCATGGCCTGCGTCGATCAGCGCCTTCGCCAGTTCCTTGTCTTTCGGATCGAACCGTTCGTTCGGCAGGATGTACTTCTCGACACCGATGTGTCGATGGCCGGTGACATTCCCGTCTTTATCCTTGACTTCGACGACAGGACTTTCGATTTTCAGGCGACGTTTTGCGATCAGCATGTTGGACTTCCTTGAAGACAGCGGGCATCGCGCATTGGCGCGGCGCCCGGTCGGAATTAGAGAACCTGCGCGCTGACAGTCGCGTTAGGACGGACCGGCACAACGAGCGGGGCCGATTGAGTGAGCAGGATGACCGCGCTCGGGTCGAACTCCTCTTTCATCTTCGCGAAGAAACGCTGCGGCAAGAGAGAGGCCACATCCTGAATCGCGCCGTACGCCTGAACACCAGCAACGCCGGTGTCGCCGCTTGCCACCATCGTGACGGTGCCTGGAGGCATGTAAAGCGACTTGTTGCCAAGCTCATCGCGATACCAGTCCTGATAGACCCAGATGTTGAAGTTGCCAAGCTGGCCCTTGTACAGATTGCGCTTCTGGACCGAGGGCAGGACGTTGGGCAGCGGGCCACCGAGATTCTGGTACCGCTTGAACATGTCGGTGAACTGCGGATTGTTTTTGACCGCCTTCCACACGTCCGGCGTCATGATCACGTCGGTGCCTGCTGCGCCGGTCAGCTCCAGGATGAGCATCGACCACGTTTCGAGGTCGTCGAGCGGCGTCGCGGTGAGCTGCGACCATAGCGCACTGCCCGCCAGCACGATGCTGTTGCCCGGGTCCCGACCGAAGTCGACGGTGACGGACGGATAGCCGTCGCCCACGACCGTGACCTGACCAGTGACCAGTGCCTGCGCCGCCATCCATTCAAGCCGTCGCTCGATCGCACGCAACTGCTTGGCGAGGCCGCGCATGACTGCGAGCTGGAATCGCTCCTGCGGCGAGAGCGTGCCTTGCCCCAGCGCCTCGCCGGCCGCCCGCTTCATGCCCTCGTCAGGCGTGACCGTCATCTTGGGCTTCACATACGCAGGCGTGAAGGCCTGCACGATGCGCCCCTCGCGGCGCATCGGCTTGCCAGCGACATTCGGGCTGACGAACGGCGCGATGCTTTCGTTTTCGGTCAGGCGTTCGAACAGGATTTCTGCGGTATCGAATTCATGGACGGTGCCGAAGAACGAATTGACGAGAAAATTCTCGGGTTCGAACACCGTCTGGATCAGTTCGGCGAGTTCAGCCGGGTCGTAAATGCTGTACGCGGACATGCGCAACTCCGATGCTTGGCGCCGGTTTTATCGACGCCCCAAAAAAAAGGGCTGCCCGAAGGCAGCCCAGAAGGGGATAGGGTTGACGACCGTTGGTCAGGTCATCTTTCTGAGACGGATGTTGCCCGCGCCGTTAAGCGCACCCTTGGCCGTCAACAGATCGGCCGACGAAAGCGGCACACCCGCCATCGTGACAGCGAGTTCGTTGAAATCGCCTTCGCAGTACACCTGCATCTGGTAATTGCCCGTCGCCTGCGCGCTCGCCTGCGCTGCGGTGATGGTGAACGGGCAGATGAAACGAGCTGTATCTGCCGCCGTGGCGGGCGCAACCGTGTTCGTCGACGCGGTGAAGGCGAGCAGGTCGCCGCGGTTGTAGGCGACACCTCCCGTCAGCATGACTTCAGCTGTGCGCACGTCCCCGCCGACGACCAACTGGTCCGGCGTGAAGGCAAACTCGCTGCTCGATGCGCTGAACGGGTTCAGCAATGCGGGATCGCTTTGCGGATAGAAATCCATTTGCTACTCCTGTGATTCGGATACTGACCGAAAGCGGCGCTTATGCGCGCTTGCCGTGAGACTTCCAGAGCGCAGAGGCGCCCTGGATGCGCGCTCGCTTTGGATCGACAGTGCCGCGTCCCTCTGCCTCGGCTTCCACGCCAGCAGCGACGGCCAGCTCAGCCAGTGAACGCCCCGTTGCAGCCGTTTTCGGGAAGGTGGCGAGCAGACTGGCCGCCGTTTCCGGCGTCATGCCGGGCGTGAGCGCGAGCGTCCTTGCCTGTGCCGAACGATCAGCTGCTTCTGCGTGCTCGAGGATGGCACTGATGCGTGCGCGCTCCGTCTCCGCACCTGCTCTCATCCCTTCCGCCCGCGCCTCTTCTGCGAGGCGCATTGCTTCAGATGCGGAAATCATGTCTTGAGCCGGCGCCGGGGCACCAGCGTTTGGCATATTCATACGAACGCTTCCTTGTGTGCCGCCCGGTCGGGACAGCTGGGTTGAAAAAACATTGAGCGCATCCGAGAACGGCATCACGGCGTCAGCCAGTCCGGCAGACACCGCCGCCGAACCGCGATATGTGCGGGCCTCGGTGTTGAGCACTGTCTGAACATCGATGCCGCGTCCCGCGGCTACGCTCGAAGCAAACAGCGCGCGCAGATTCTCGATTTCGGCCTGCCATTCATCGCGCACAGCGGCCGGCAACGGCTCATATGGATTGCCGTCCACCTTGTTTGCCCCCGCATGTATCAGCGTGACCTTCACGCCCTCATCCTTGAGCTGCTCGCTGTAATCGGCATGCGCGACAAGTACGCCAATGCTGCCGACCTCGGCGGTTTCAGTAACGATTACCCGGTCAGCCGCGCTTGCCAGCCAGTAAGCAGCGCTCGCCGCGAGTTCGTTCGCGTGAGCCCACACTGGTTTTGCTGAACTCGCGATTTTGGCTGCCAGATCATTAACGCCCGACACCTCACCGCCAGGCGAATTGATGTCCAGCATGATTCCCCGCACGTCGGGATCTGCCATCGCGCCCGCAAGCTTGGCCTCGATACCGTCATACCCCTGCATGCCGGACACGGGATCAAGACTCGCATTTTTGTGCACCAGCGTGCCGTCCACCGGAATGATGGCGATTCCGTTCTGCACATCGTAGGCGCGGTACCCGCGCGAAGCGTCGTATGCGGTGAGTGAACCAGCGATCGCCGATCCCTCGAGCGTCTCGCCGGACGGAGTCACGAGCTGGGTGATGTTCAGACGCGGCGAAAGAGCGGCGAAAAAAAACCGGGCATAGCCGGGTTCGAGCAGCAGCGGACGATTGAGCGCCCGCGCCGCAATATGAGGATAGCTTCTCATTCGGTTTCCACAGTCAACATCTGCAGTGTCAGCGGGTCAGCCTCGCCGGCATACGGGTCGGTGAGCGGCATGCCGAGCTCTGCCATCTTTTCGCGCTCACGTGCACGCTGTTCAAGTGAATCCTCCCAGTTGTTACCCTGGTCACCGCATACCTCAGACAACGTCGTCTCGCCTGTAGTCAGCTTGGTCTGATTCGCCTTCGCCGTTTTCAGCTCGTCGATCACCATCTTTCCTGCGCCAATCCACGACGCCTTCGTCAATGCAGCGCGCGCCTTCCAGTAGTCGATGCCCTTTGGCGGCAGGACGCGGCCGCGTGTGATGGCTTCGTCCAGCCAGCATCGGAACATCAGCGTGGCGAGACGATCAACAAAACCGGCGCGCTTACCCGTCACATATTTCCACGCGACATCGATCGCCGCCCGCGCGCTGCTGTACGTGACCTTGGAAAAGTCACCCGTCATTTCCTCATAGCTCGTGTTCAGACCGCGCGAGCAATGTCGCAGCATCCAGGCGCGGAACACCTCGGAATCCGCATTGGGATGACTTGGCGAGGGGAATTCCAGCGACTCGTTGGGGAACAGGTGCGGGATCTTGACGCCGTCGAACGTCAGGTTCGTGCCCCGGTGATACGCTCCCTGAGCACCGAGGAAATTCTTCAGCTGATCATTGAAGTCGCCGGTGAGCGCCTCCATCGCCGACTTCGCACCGAACTCCGACTTGATGACCATGGCATATGTCGTCGAAATGATCGCGGCCTCAAGCTCGGCATCCTCGAACCGGTCAAGCATCTTCATTTTCTGAATGATGCTTGCAAACTGGCTGAATCCCCGCGTCTGGTTGGCCCGCTCGGCCTCGAACACGTGAATGATGTTGAGATCGCCAAACCGGTTGTATTTGGGATAGCGGTCCCACGTGTACGAGCCCATGCTGTAATCGATGTCCTGCTGGTGCCGGGTCCTGATCCAGTACGCTGCAGGTGCACCCCACGCGTCGAGCTCCACGCCCGCGCGCATCCGGTCGACGTCCATTGTCATGTTGCGATTACACATCCGCTCCGGCTCAATGGTCATGAAGCACGTCGAATAGCCCACCGGACTATTACGCCACTCGCGGGAAACGATGGCCTCGCCCTGGAGCATCTCCGTACCCACGCACTCACGCAATATCTGAGTGAATGTCCGGCGCCGCGTTGCATCGATAAAGCACTCTGGATCATCGGCGTAGAGCCTGAACTCCCGTTCAACAGAGACGGCCCAATCGTTCGCTTCCTTGAACGTGAGGCCCAGCACTTTGTATTCAGGTCGCAGCTGCAAGCGATAGTTGGCGCCGACAATGCGATCCTTCTGCGACTGCAATGCTCCGCGCGCGAAGCCGTTGTTTCTCGACAGATCATGCGCGCGGCCCTCGACGATCGCCTTCTCGGGCAGCATGTCGCGGTCCGCGCTCTTAAGCGACGGCCGCCAGTGGGCCAGCTCTCGGCTGACACGTTGACCCGACTTGAAGGCGGCCGCATGCGGGCCTGTACCGTCGTCAAAGCTGCGGATAGGGCTGCCCTTGTGATCGAGAATCTGGATGGTCATGCTCAGTACCAGAAAGTGCGGCGCACGGGAAACGAGCCTTCCCAGCCACGATCGACGAAGTTAGGCTGAGCCGCGCGGCGGTGCGCGGGCACGCCGAGCACTGAGAGGCTAGCTTCGCACGGACAGCGCTGGTTGAGGTTGCGGATCAGCTCGAGCAG